>DATBGW010000392.1:0-3833 GCA_036557765.1 Actinoplanes sp. | reverse complement strand
TTGTACGGAGACACCCCGTACGCGGTGTCCGTGGTGTAGTTCGGGGTGATCGAATTGGTGAACAGCGCCCACTTGTTCGTCGTCAGCGACAGGTCCACGGCCAGCTGGGTGGCGTCGAGGACGTCGATGAACGTCGCGACGAACAGCCCCGACCCGGAGATCGCCACAGGTCAGCCCACCTTCCCGCCGCCGACCCCGGCGCCGCTGATCGTCGTGGAACCCGCCGTCGCCGGCGCCACCGTCACGGCGGCTTCACGTAGGTTCTGGCGGGCGTCCCGCAGCGCCCCGGACGCCTCCGCGTAGGCGGCCTTGTTCGCCTCCGACGGGTCGGCCCGGTAAGCCTCGGCCGCCTCATTGAGGGTCTCTTCCAGCCCGCCGATCACCTCGTGCTGGTCGGCGAGGGCGCGGAGTTCGGCGGCCCGTTCCGCGGCGGTGCTCATCGCTCCTCCGTGACGGTCGTGTGCTGACGGATGTGGGGGGCCCGGATGGTGACGTCCTGCCGGTCGCCGTGCCGCTCAGTCACGGTGTTGCCGATCTCGTCCGTGGTGGCCTTGAACCGGTGGCCGTCGCGGTCGTGGCCCTCCCGGACCTGGTCGCCGGAGCGGCGGGAGATGACGCCGATGCTGCGCATCTTCTCAAGGTCGATCCGCGTGCCGGCCATCACGTGTCGAGGAGCCCGGCTGTCCGCAGCGACGCGAGCAGCGCGTTGATCTGGTCCTTGCATTCGTTGATCAGGTCCGCTTCGGACTGACCGTAGGTGGCGTCCGCGTCGGCGGTGGCCACATCGTCGACTGCTTCGGCGACGGTCGCGGCGCCCGCGCCGGGGAGCTGCCCTGTGGGGACGTGCCCGGTCGCGTCGAGTGTGGCGAGCCCGTTCGCCTGGCCCTTGGCTGTGCTGCCCACGTCAGGTCTCCTTCGTGGTCTTCTTGGCCGCGGGAGCCTTCTTCGCGGCGGTCTTGCGGGTGGTCGTGGTTTTGCGTGCGCCGGTCTTGGCCTTGGCCGTGGCGGGTTTTGGAGCGGGCGGGGCCGGGCGTTCGTCTGTGCCCGGCCCCGCCTCATCCGGCTCGGGCGTCGGTGGCCGTTCAGGCTCGGTGATCTCCACCTGCTTCGGCTGCGGCCCGGGTGCGGGAGCCGGTGGCGCCACCGGCTCCCGCAGTTCCCTCGGCCCGTCCGCGGCTTGCCTGCGCGCCGCGTCACGGATCGCCGCCGCGGCAGCGTCACGGTCCGCGCCGGCCGGTATATCGATGACCACCTGCTGCGGCTGCGCCGGGCCGGGAAGCCGGTCGAGGATCTCACCGAGCCGGTCCAGAACGGCGGCCAGGTACTGCTCCGTGCCGTTGATCGGCGGCGGAAGCGGGCCCATCGGTCAGGACCCGGTGCCGTTCGACGCGACCGCGCTCTTGTAGTCCATCAGCGTCCCACCGAACACGTGCCGGACCTTGTGGTCGGTGCTGTCGGTTTCGAAGTCGCCGTCCAGCGGGTCGACCGTGCCGCCACCGACCCGCACAGCGTTCGGGGACTTCTGGAACAGCTCCGGGGTTTCGTGGCCGCGGAGGAACCCGACCTCCATCGCGGGCCGGCCCGTGTTCGGGTCCGCGAACAGATACCAGGAGGTGTTGCCGTTCGAGCTGGAGGACACGACCGGCAGCCACGGGTTCACCACCAAGGTGACGTCGTTGGTGAGCCAGTTCGCGACCCGCAGCTGGTTGGTGCCGGTGCCGTCGCCGCCGCCGTCCGCGGCGAGGATCTCCGTGGCGTTCAGGATGTTCGTCGCGGCGACCTTCAACGCGGGCGGCACCATCAGCACCACACCGTTCACGAAGATCGGGTTGCCGTCCGTGTCGACCTGCGCGGCCAGCACCGTGAACGCCGTCGTCAGCCCGGCCACCGACAGCACCGGGTTGGCGGTGACGATGTTCGCGTGGCCGGAGGAGAAGAACGTCGAGTCGGGGCCGGTCGAACCGGCGAACAGGTCGGTGACGAACCGCTCCTCACTGAAACGGGCCGCGTTCGCCAGCCGGCCTGGCAGATCCGAAAGGGCGTCCAGGTCGTCGTTGATGAAGGACTCCCACGAGATAGGCAGCCTGCGGCCGTACTTCTTCACCGAGTATTCGTAGCCGCCGTCCGCCAGCGACGCCGCCGGGTACTCCGACTCCTGCGGCACCTCGGTCAGGACGGCCTCACCGCCGTCGAGGGTGAACCGCTTCACCGTGCGGAAGTCCCGCACCGTGTTGCGCTTCGCGACGGACTGCCACATCACCGGCATGTGCTGGTAGCGGGCCAGCATCTGCCGGTCGATGATGTCGCCGAACAGGTTCGCGAAGTCCGAGGTGGTCATCGCCTCCTGCAGCCGCCACGTGGGGATACGGCCGTTGAGGACGCCTTCGTAGAGGCGGGCGGCCTCCGCCAGGGACTGCTTGTACCGCGGGTCCTGCCGGCCGCCCCGGACGCGGCGGCCCTCACGGGCGTACAGGCGCTCGGTGGAGGCGTCCTGAGCGCGGTAGGTCTCGATCAGATCGAGAAGCTCCATATTCCTTGTCCTTTGTGTCTGGCGCGCTCCGCGCCGGGGGGGCATGAGTAAGCCCCCGGACCCGTGAAGGCGCGGAGGCGAGAAAAGAGGGGAAGGCGACCAGGCCGGCCGGGGGAGGCGGTCAGTAGCCGATCTTGACGCGGATGGTGCCGGTGGCGCCGTTGCCGACAGAGCCGAGGGAGTACCCGAACCGGACGTTCCCCGACGACGAGTTGTTGATCTTGTTGGAGTCGGCGGCGTCGAAGTACAGCAGATCACCCGGGTTGACCGCGGCGGCCTCCGCGTCCACGAACAGGTCCGCGACGCCGTTCGTCTTGATCGTCGCGATCCCGTCCGCGTCCTCGTCGGTCAGCGCCACGAACGGCAGCTGCCCCAGCACACCAGGGTCACCCGACAGGATCACACCGGACCCGCCGGACCCGGTGACACCGGACACGTTCGCGGAGAACTGGTCGCCCTCTTCGAAAACGACGTTGGTTGCCATGCCGGGTCAGCCCCTTCCCTGCGCCGCGGTGAGGGCGGCACGCTCGTCCAGGCCGAGAGCAGCGAAGCTCTCAGCCAGCTCCTTGTCGATGTCGGCCTCGCTGCGCTCCGCGCCGGACCCGCCGAGACCGCGCGGTGCTCCGGCGCCGGACGCCTCCGCGAGGGCGGCGACATACGCCTTCTCCGCGTCGACCGCCATCTTGATCGCCTCGCCCAGCTTCGCCTCGTCGAGGGCGCCACCGTCGCCGGTGGGCAGGTCACGGCACACCGTCTCGGTCACCCGGGCGTGGGTGAGGTCGGGCAGCCCCGACTCCGTCAGCGCCGCAGCGACCAGGGCCCGGGCCTGCCGGTCGTTCTCCAGCCGCTGGTTCCGGGCGTCGGCCTCGGTGAGCCGCTGCTCCAGGTCAGTGACCCGGCCCGCGGTTCCCTCCAGCGCCTCGATCCGCTTGTTGGCCTCGGCGAGCTGGGTGCGGGTCTCGGCTGCCTCTTCGAGCTGCCGCGCCTGCTCGGCGGTCAGTTCGGGCATTGCGCCCTCCTTCATGGTGTCGGCGGGCGGGCTGCCCGGCGCGTTCTCTGCCACCGGCCCGGCGGCCGGCTGCGTTGTCGGTTTGGTCGGTGTATACGTGGTGGCGGCGACGACCTCGACCGGCTCCCCGGCCAACGCCACCGCCTTACTGGCTCCGTCGACCCGGTACGGCTGCTGATACAACGCCGAATCGGTGTCGGACTCGAGGGCGAACACCACCCAGTCGTCGGTGTTGTCCCGCACCCACGTGAAGATCTGCTTACCGCCGTAGGTTTCCTTCACCGCCTGGACCAG
>DATBGW010000391.1:0-13749 GCA_036557765.1 Actinoplanes sp. | reverse complement strand
CGTCTCGCGTTCCTCGTCCGACAACACCAGCGGCGCCTTGGGACGCCCACGGCCAGCCATGGCAACACATTACATTAATGCAACGAACTTCCGGCGCAGGACACTAGGAGTGCCCGGGACTGTCCCCTAAACGGTGTTTCTGGCCCGATTCGCCGGACTTGACGTTCGGCGGGATGGGCACTGTGAGTAATGACATCAGGCATGGTGGGCACACCGAGGAAAGCCGTTGGTGTGGGGCGGCAGTTGTCGCCGGAGCAGGCCGCCGCGGCGGCGATGGTGGCCGACGCGAAGGCTCGCGGGCTGGAGCTGACCGGCCCGAACGGATTGTTGAAGCTATTCACCAAGAATGTGCTGGAAACAGCGCTGAACGAGGAAATGACCGAGCATCTCGGCCACGCGAAGAATCAGGCGGAGGCCGGCCGCGAGTCGACGAATGTGCGTAACGGCAGCCGATCTAAGACGGTGGTGTCGGACGCCGCCGGCGAAGTTCGTATCGATGTGCCGCGGGACCGGGCGGGCACATTCGAGCCACGGATCGTCAGGAAACGGCAACGCCTGCTCACCGAGGTCGACGAGATCGTCCTGTCGCTGTACGCGAAAGGGTTGACCACCGGGGAGATCTCCGCGCATTTCGCGGAGATCTACGATGCGTCGATCTCGAAAGAAACCATTTCGCGGATCACCGACAAGGTGATCGCGGAGATGACCGAATGGGCGACCCGGCCGCTCGACCCGGTGTACGTGGCCGTGTTCATCGACGCCATCGCGGTCAAGGTCCGGGACGGGCAGGTCGCGAACCGGCCCGTGTACGCCGCTATCGGGGTCACCGTGGACGGCGGCAAGGAGGTGCTGGGGTTGTGGGCCGGCACCGGCGGGGAGGGCGCCAAGTTTTGGATGAGCGTGTTGGTCGATCTGAAGAACCGGGGCGTGCGCGACGTGTTCTTCCTGGTCTGCGACGGCTTGAAGGGACTGCCCGATGTGGTGGAGGCCGTGTGGCCATGGACAATTGTCCAAACGTGCATTATTCACTTGATCAGGAATACATTCCGGCTGACGTCCCGCCGCGACAGTGACGCGATCAAACGGGACATCAAACCGATCTACACCGCGCCGAACGCCGACGCCGCGCTCGCCGCCCTGGACGACCTGGAGGAGAAATGGGGAACTAAATACCGTGCGATGATCCGGCTGTGGCGCAATGCGTGGACCGAGTTCATACCATTCTTGGACTACGACATCGAGATAAGAAGGGTGATCTGTTCGACCAATGCGATTGAATCCTTGAACGCCCGCTACCGCCGTGCCGTCCGGGCACGCGGGCACTTCCCGACCGAGCAGGCCGCCCTGAAGTGCCTGTACCTTGTGACTCGAAGCCTGGACCCCACCGGGGCCGGCCGTACACGGTGGACGATGCGGTGGAAGCCGGTCATCGACGCCTTCGCCATCACGTTCGGTGACCGCTGGCCGGCCGCCGAAACCTACTAACCGAAGAAGCCAGAAACACCGTTGGTGTTACGGACCCACCGAAGGTTTCCGGTCAGATCGAGGGGATGGTCATTGCGACCTGAGGATGTGCTCGGCCACGACGGGCGCGCCCGGGCCGGCCAGGATCGAGTAGTGGTTGGTGTCCGGCACCCGGATCGCCGGGACGCCGAGGCCCGCGGTGTTCTCCGCGGTGTAGTAGTTGGGGCTCTGGTTGAGCAGCCCCCGATCGGCCCAGAGCAGCACGCCGGGCACCGGCAGCTTGTGGAACGCCGCGGTGGCCTCGGGCCCGGCGAACATGTCGGCGCCGTCGACCCGGATCGCCTCCGCGATGCACGACGACCGGAACGGCCCGGCGCCGATCAGATCGTGCATGAGGTACGCGTCGAGCTCGGGCGGCCAGTCGAAGCCGAACGCGGGGTGGCGCCGCCAGAAGTCCCGGTACTCCTCCCGGGACGTGAACGTGACGTCCAGCCGCGCGATGGCCGGCCCGAGCGCGCGGGTGAGCAGCTCGTCCACATCGGTGTCCGGCGGCAACGGGAACGCCAGCCCGCCGTCGACCATGACCACCGACGTGATCCGGTCCGGGTGCCGCACCGCGGCAAGCGCTGCCACGTACGCCCCCATCGAATGGCCGGCCACGACGGCGGTGTCCACGCCGCGCTCGTCCAGCAGGGCGACGACGTCGTCGGCGTGCCGGGCCAGCCCGTACGGTCCCGGCTCATCCCGGCTTCCGGCGCGGCCGCGCAGGTCTGGCGCCAGCAGCGTGACGTGGCCGTCCAGATGCCGGGCGACCGGACCCCAGGACAGGCCGTTGGCGCTGATGCCGTGCACCGCGAGCACCAGCGGGCCGGCGCCGGGCCATTCGTGCACCTCGAGGCTCAATGGACGCTCCATCCGCCGTCGATCAGAAGGGACGCGCCGGTGATGAAGCTCGCGTCCGGCGAGCACAGGTACGCCACCGCCGCGGCCACCTCCTCCGGCTCGATCAGGCGCTTCAGCGCGGCCGGCGCCAGCATGATCCTCTCGACGACCTCGTCGCGGCCGATGCCGTGCGTCTGCGCCTGCGCGTCGATCTGCTTGTCGACCAGCGGCGTCCGTACGTATGCGGGGTTGACGCAGTTGGATGTCACGCCGTGCGGTGCGCCTTCGAGCGCGATCACCTTGGACAGGCCCTCGAGCGCGTGCTTGGCGGTCACGTAGGCGGACTTGAACTCCGATGCCCGTACGCCGTGCACCGACGAGATGTTGACGATCCGGCCCCAGCCGCGGGCGTACATGCCCGGTAGCGATCGGCGGACCAGCCGGAACGGCGCCTCGACCATGAGGCGCAGGATCAACGAGAACGTCTCCGGCGGGAATTCCTCGATCGGCGCGACGTGCTGGATCCCGGCGTTGTTGACGACGATGTCGGCGTCGACGTCAAGCGCGTCGATCGCGTCCAGGTCACTGAGGTCGATGGCGATCGACCGGGCGTCGCCGATCTCCTTCGCGACCGTCACGGCCGCGTCGGCGTCGCGGTCGAGCACCACGACGGCGGCGCCTTCGGCGGCCAGGCGGAGCGCGCACGCCCGGCCGATGCCGCTCGCCCCACCGGTCACCACCGCCGTGCGTCCGTTCAGCATCACGATCCGACCCTATCCCGCGCACGCCGCCCCGGCGATCTTGGAGTTGGGCCCGTACCGCTGTTCCGCGCTCTCGAAGTCAGGGCCGCACCTCCTGTCCGCGATCTTGGAGTTGTGGTTGGCACAAAACCGGGCAAGGCATCCATAAGGGCAACCACAACTCCAAGATCGCGGGAGAAGGTGGGATCGCGGGAGGAGGTGGGATCGCGGGGGAGTAGGGTCAGCGGGCGCTGAGCGCGGCTGCTGCGTCAAGGACGCGGGCCGCGGCCTCGCGGGCGCGGCGCAGGAAGCCCTCCGGGCCGAGGTCCGCAAGCAGTGCCCGGTTCGGCGCCTCCACGCTCACCGGAAGGTCGGCCGGGAGCGCTGCAGCGAAGTCGGCCACCGGGATGTCGCCCTCGCCGGGCAGCAGCCGCCCCGCGCGCGACTCCAGCTGCCGGACGTCGTCACCGGCCGACTGGCCGCGGGGCAGCCGGCCCGGCACCCGCAGGCTTTCCGGCACGGCACGCGGGCCGTCGCACAGTTGCAGATAGCCCAGCGCCGACGGGTCGACCCGGCGCAGGTCGGTGATGTCGTCGCCGGAACGCTGGATGTGCAGGGGATCCACGATGAGTCCGCCGCCGGACCCTTCGAGCACCTGGTACGCCGTTTCAAGGTCGCGCACCGCGGTGTAGGAGATGCCTTCCATGCACGGGCGCAGCCCGTACGGCCGGGCCCGCGCGCACAGCGCCGCGAACGTGTCGTGCGCGCGGCCCACGTCGGTGTCGGTGACCATCACGTTGAGGAACCGTGCGCCGAGCCGGGCGCCCACCTCGAACAGCCCGTCGAACGTCTCCGCCCGGGTGTCCGGGGTGATGACGACGATCTCCACGTCCTGGACGACCGTGCCGGTGTCGTCCATGCGGGCCAGCGTCTCGGCGAGCATCGGGGAGCCGATCTCCATGGGCCACGGCTCTTCGGCCGGGCTCGCCACGCCGATCCTTATCCCCACCGCCTCGAACCCGGCCGCGTGCGCGAGCTGCACCCACTCCGGCGGCGCGACGTCGAGTATGGTCAGGTGTCCGACGCCCACGGGTCTGGTCGTCATGGCGCCCCCTTCCCCGGATAGCCCACATCGATGAGGAGCCCCGTCGTGCTGCAGATGGCGATGAGCGCCGTGGTGGCGTTGAGCGGGCTCTTTCTGGTGATCACCGGCGACGGGGAGTTCCGCCTCTTCGGGTGGGTCCTCCTCGTGGTGGGAGCGCTCGGTATGGCGTCGCCTTTGCTGATGCGCTACCGCCGGCGTTAGGCGCGGCTCAGCTCGTACAGGCCCTGGATCGCCAGTACGTAGCCGTACACGCCGAAGCCCACGACGATGCCGCGGGCCACCGGCGAGATGTACGAGTGGTGCCGGAACTCCTCACGCGCGTGCACGTTGGAGATGTGGATCTCGATCAGCGGCACCGACGCACCCTCGATGGCGTCGTGCAACGCCACCGAGGTGTGCGTGTAGGCGCCGGGGTTGAAGACCGCGCCGATCGACGTACCGGCCTTCACCCCGGTCCCGCACTCGTGGATCCAGTCGATCAGCTGACCCTCGTGGTTGGACTGCCGGAACTCGCACTCGAGTCCGAGCTTCCCGGCCTCCTCCCGGCACCGGGCCTCCACGTCGGCGAGCGTGGTCGACCCATACACCTCGGGCTTGCGGGTCCCGAGCAGGTTGAGGTTGGGTCCATTGAGGACCAGCACGCCCGCCATCAGGCGTTGGCCCGCAGGCGTTCGTACTCTTCCCGCGGCACCGGGACGGCACCCTTGACGCCCAGATCGTTGAGGTGGACGCGATAGGTCTCCCGGGCACTCCAGGCGGCGATCGCGGCGATGACCGCGCAGCCGAAGGTGAAGCTGCCGACGATGAGCGGCACGTTCGACCCGGCCGGGGCCACGATCGCGTAGATGCTTGGCAGGAACGCGGTGATCGCGGTGCCGATGTTCTGCGAGACGGCGAAGCCGGTGACCCGGGTCCGGGTCGGGAACAGCTCCTGGTAGAACGACGGGAACACCGCGTTGTAGCCCTGATAGACCACGCCCCACATCAGCATCGCCATGATGAACGCGCCGACGACGTTGTCCTGGCTGACGAACCACAGGTACACGTACGACAGGGCGCCGGACGCGAGTGCGCCGACGATGATGGGTGGCCGGCGGCCGATCCGGTCCGACAGTCTGCCGACGTAGGGGATCAGCAGGATCGCCACGCCGTTACCGACGATGGAGATCCACAGATAGGTCGTGCGACTCATCTCGATGCCGTACGTCTTGTTGGTGGCGTAGGTGGCGCCGAAGACGGTGGTGGCGGTGGGGATGGCGTTCATCAGCGCCATGCAGATCACCCGCAGCATGTCCGGCCCGCTTTCCCGCACGGCCTGGACGATGGGGGCCTTCGGAACCTCGCCGTGGGTCTCTTCCTCGCGGAACGCGGGGGTCTCGTCCACCCGCCGGCGGATGATGTACCCGGCGACGACTACGACGGCCGACAGCAGGAACGGGATCCGCCAGCCCCAGGACTCGAACGCCTCGTCGGACAGCAACGCGGACAGCGGCAGGATGACCGCCGCGGCGATGATCTGTCCGGCCTGCACGCCCTGCAGGGTGAAGCTGGCGTAGTAGCCGCGCCGGCCGAACGGGGAGTGTTCCACGATCATGGCGCTGGCGCCGGAGATCTCCCCACCGACCGCGAAGCCCTGGACCAGCCGCAGGATCACAAGCATCAGCGGGGCCCAGATCCCGATCGAGTTGTAGGTGGGCAGGACACCGACGAGGAACGTCGACGCGCCCATCAGGATCATGCACAGGACCAGGACGTTCTTGCGGCCGTGGGTGTCACCCCAGTGGCCCAGGACGAACGCTCCAAGCGGACGTGCCACGTATCCGACCCCGAACAGGGCCAGCGACGAGACGATGGCCATCTGCGGATGGCCCTCTTCGAAGAAGATGTCCGGGAAGACCAGGGCCGCGGCCTGTGCGTAGATGAAGAAGTCGTAGTACTCCAGCGCGCTGCCCATCCAGCCGCTTGCCGCGGCCTTCCGGGGCGATTTCTCGTACTCGGTCGGTTCGTGTGAATCCGGCTGCACGACGTTGTCAGACATATGTTTCTCCTCGACGGCGCACCATTCCCGACAGTCAGCGACCACAGTTTCCGGCGGTCAACGCGCCCTTCCACTGAGCGGATTCAGTGGCGGACCGATTTAGCGTGCGTACACCTCAATGGTCCCCAGCTGGTCGATTTCGGCCGTGACCGACGTGCCGACCTGCAACGGCACCGGCTCGGTGAGGCCACCGGAGAACACCAGCATGCCGGGTTCGAGTGCCTGCCCCCGCCCGGCGAGCCGGTTCACGAGCCACGCCACCGACGCCGCCGGATGGCCCATGACCGCCGCGCCCGCGGCGGTGGCGACCACGTCGCCGTTCACCCGGAGCACCGCTCCGAGCAGCCGCAGATCATCGAGCTCGGCCGGTGGCACGGCCTTCGGACCGAGCAGGAATCCAGCCGCGGAGGCGTTGTCGGCCACCACGTCCGGCAGCGTGAAGCGGAAGTTCTCGTACCGCGAGTCGAGCACGTCCACTGCAGCGAACACGGCTTCGGTGGCGGCCAGCACGCTGGTGACCGTGGCCGGGGCCGCGACCGGGCGGGCGATCAGGAAGGCGATCTCCGGCTCCACGCGCGGGTGGATGAACCGGCTCAGGTCCACCGGCTCGCCGTACGGCAGCAGCATGCGCTCCGTGACCCAGCCGTAGAGCGGGGCGTCGACGTTCATGACCCGCTGCTTCGCCTTGCTGGTGAGGCCCAGCTTGGCGGCGACCAGGCGTTCACCGGCGGCCAGCCGGCGCTCGATGCCCGCCCATTGCGCGTCGTACGCGGTCTGCACGTCCAGGTCCGGATGCTCATCGGTGAAGGGGCTCAGCTCTTTGCGATCCCGTTCCGCCGATGCGAGCACCTCGGCGATCTGCGACGCTTCGATCATGGCGTCAGCCTCTCCCGCGCCGGCCCGGCAGACAAGGCGACCTTCCGCCCAGCGGCGATCCCACTCGACGGAAAGTGCCGTTGGGCCGCGGGAGGACCAGTTGGTGGAATCGGGCCATGAGTCTGTACGAGGTCCAGCAGTGCCTGTTCGACTATCTGCGGGCGATGGAGAACGCGCCGCCGGGCGAGCGGCCGGACATCGTCACGGACGGCTACGACCTGACCGATGACGAGCGGACCGCGTTGACCAATGGGGATGTGGGTGCCTTCTACACCATGGGCGTTCATCCCGTGATCATCAACGGCTACTGCCGGGCCATGGGATACAAGCGTGCCGACTACCGGCCGCTGCTGGCCGGCGTAGCGCCCGAGCCGAGGAGGACCCGGTGGCAGAGCTAGCGCTGGTGTACTGCGCCTCGCACGCGCCAATGATGACGGCCGACAAGGGGTCGGCGCCGCCCGAGAAGGCCCGGAACTTCTTCGGCGCCCTGGAGACCGTGCGCGAGCGCGCCAAGGCGGCCGACCTGCAGGCTCTCGTCATGATGTCCGGCGAGCACTTCACCAACTTCTTCCTCACCAACCTGCCGCAGATCGCCATCGGTCTCGGCGAGGGGCATCAGGGCCCGCTGGAGCAGTGGCTGAACATCCCGAAGACGATCGTTCCCGGCCACCCGGACCTCGGCAAGCACCTGATGGAGGAGACCGTCGCGGCCGGGTTCCAGCCGGCGTTGTCGTACAAGATGAAGGCCGACCACGGCTTCATGACGGTGTACTACGAGCTGGACCACACCATGCAGTTGCCGCTGGTGCCGATCGTCATGAACTGCACCACGCCGCCGCTCATGACGCTTAAGCAGTGCTACGACTTCGGTGTCGCGGTGGGCGACGCGATCCGCTCGTACTCCGGGCTGGACCGGGTGGGGCTGATGGGCGCCGGCGGCCTGTCCCACTTCGTCGGCGAGCCGCGGGTGGGTGACATCGACGAGCAGTTCGACACCTGGTTCCTGCGGCAGCTGGAGAGCGGCGACTTCAGCGAGCTGTTCGACATGCCGAACGACGAGTTGGCTGAGGCCGGGAACGGCACCGGTGAGGTACGGGCGTGGGTGGCGGCCGCCGGCGCGGCGCAGGCGCAGGGCGGAAAGGCCCGGACCCTGGCGTACGAGGCCATCTACGAGTGGATCAACGGCATGGGCGTGGTCATCTTCGAATAGCTGAGCTTGCTGTCGCTCACCGGCGGCGCTCGCGGAACTCCTGTAGCACTGCGTCGGACAAGGGCGGCCACGCTTCGACGGCCCACTCGCCGAACGCGCGGTCGGCCACGGACGCGCAGGCCAGGCCGGCCTCCGGATCGACCCACAGGAAGCTGCCCGACTGGCCGAAGTGCCCGAACGTCGCCGGTGAGTTCCCGGATCCGGTCCAGTGCGGATGCTTGCCGTCGCGGATCTCGAAGCCCAGGCCCCAGTCGTTCGGGTTCTGCCGGCCGAAGCCCGGCAGCACGCCCGCGAGACCGGGGAAGACCGGCCGGGTGGCCTCCGGCATCAGGGCCGGCACCAGTGTCGGAGCGAGCAGCTCACGGCCCAGCCGGGCCAGATCACTCACCGGCCCGCGGGCGCCGTGCGCGGGCGAGCCGGAAAGCACCGTGCCGTCCATACCCAGCGGCACCAGCACCCGCTCCCGGAGCAGCCTGTCGAACGGCGCGCCGGCGCGTTCGGCCACCAGGTCCGCGGCGACCTCGATGCCGCGGTTGGAGTAGATCCGGCGCCGCTCGGGCGGCCCGATCACGGTGTTCTCGTCGGGTGCCAGTCCGGATGCGTGCGCCAGCAGGTGCCGCAGTGTGGCGCCCGGCGGGCCGGCCGGCTCGTCCAGCGCGACCTCGCCACGGTCCACCGCGGACAGCACGGCCAGCGCGGTGACCAGCTTGGTGACCGAGGCCCACGGATACGGTTCGTCCCCGCCGGTCGCGGCGATCGTACGTTCCGCGTCGGTGACGACGACCGCGGCGTTCCCGACCGGCCAGCCGGCCACGGCGTCCAGAGCTCCCACGCCGCCGAGCGTACCGGCCGGGTTCCGCTGGCCAGCAACACACTGTCGTGGCGGCCGGCAGAGGCCGAACATCGGCTGCAGGAGGCACGGACGGCGTCCCGGACGAGGAGTGGTGATGATCAGCGGGAAGACAACCTTGATCGCGCACCTGGGCTATCCCACACACAGCTTCAAGGCGCCATTGATCTACAACCCCTGGTTCGACAGCAAGGGGATCGACGCCGTCGTCGTACCGATGGGCGTCAAGGCGGAGGAGTACCCGGAGTTCTTCCGGTATCTGTTCAAGCTGACGAACATCCGGGGTGCGCTGGTGACGATGCCGCACAAGGTCACCACGACCGAGCTCGTCGACGAACTCACGCCCACCGCGCAGGTCGCCGGCGCGACGAACGCGGTGCTGCTGCGTGACGACGGCACACTGCTGGCCGACCAGTTCGACGGCGCCGGGTTCGTCCGCGGCGTCCTGAACAAGGGCTTCGATCTCTCCGGCAAGCGCTCCCTGACGGTGGGCGCCGGCGGGGTCGGCTCCGCGATCGTGGCATCGCTGGCCGGTGCCGGAGTCGGCGCCATCGGGATCTTCGACTCGAACGACGCCGCGGTGGAGGGGCTCGCGAAGAGGATCAACGAGCACTATCCGCAGATCGAGGTCCTGACCGGCTCGAAGGACCCGGAGGGGTACGACATCGTCATCAACGCCACGCCGCTGGGCATGAACGACGGCGACCCGCTGCCCATGGACGTGGACCGGATCGCTCCCTCCACGTTCGTCGGCGAGGTGGTGATGAAGCAGGAGATCACGCCGTTCCTGCGGGCCGCTCAGGAGAAGGGCTGCCAGATCCAGGTCGGTAAGGACATGTTGTTCGAGCAGATCCCGGCGTACCTGGAATTCTTCGGCTTCGGCAGCGCGACCCCCGACGAGCTCCGCGCCGTCGCCCAGATCGAGGACTGACCCGCACCCTCGCCGGGGCCTCTCCGCGATCTTGGAGTTGTGGTTGCCTTTATGTCCGTTCCATAGGACTTTGTGCCAACCACAACTCCAAGATCGCGAAGGGTTCAGGCGGGCCGGCTGTGGTGGCGGAGGATTTCGACGATCTCCGCGGCGGCCCACTCCGGGCTGTGCCGGGGCAGGCAGATCCGTACGTGCGCCCGCCGGTACGCCGGGGCCCGGGACAGGAACAGCTGCTGGATCTCGTGCATCGGACGGTCCCGCAGCAGCGGCCGGTCGGCGGCCAGCTCGGGGAGCAGGTCCCGCATCACGCGCCACGGCGTGTACAGGTGCACCACCAGCGCGCGCGGTAGCAGCAGCTCCGGGCAGCCGGGCTGGGTGAACGCGCCACCGCCGAGCGCGATCACCCGGCCGGGCGGGTCCAGCGCGTCGATCAGCGCTTCCCGTTCGAGGGCACGGAACACCGCCTCGCCGCGCGCGAACAGCTCGGGGATCGTCGCACCGGCCCGCTCTTGAACGATGGCGTCGGTGTCGGCGAACGGCCGCTCCAGCAGCCGGGCGAGCTCACGGCCCACCGAGCTCTTGCCGACCCCCATGAAGCCGATCAGCGCCACCGAGCCCTGGGCCAGCCGGTGCTGGGCGGCGCCGTGGTTCTCCCGGGCCAGTGCCTCGTCGACACCCGTCCAGGTCATAGCCCGGCCAGCCGGACCCGGTCGGCGTTGACGAAGTCGCAGGCGGTGTCCAGCACGATGCACGTCTGTGCGCGGATGAACCCGGGCACCAGCGACAGCTTGCCGGTGACCACCTCCTGCAGTTCGGCCAGCGAGGCGACGCGGACCTTGAGCAGCCAGTCGAAATCACCGCCGACGGCGTGCGCCTCTTCGACGGCTTCGAGATCGCCGAGGATCTGCCGGATCGACGCGAAGTTGTCGGCGTTCTGCGCCACCCGGACCAGCAGGAACGCCGTGCAGCCCAGGCCGACCGCGGTGGGGTCGATCTGCGCCACGCACTCGCGGATGACGCCGGCGCCGCGCAGCCGGAGCAGGCGCTGGTGGGCGTCGTCGAGTGTGGTGCCCACCTCTCGGGCCACCGCAGTGAGGTCCAGGGGTAGTTCCTCGGCCAAGCGGTGCACCAGGCGGCGATCGACGTCGTCGAGCTCCGTGGTCATGCGGTGTCTGTCTCATGCATGCGCTCGTGGCCCTTGCTTCGCTCGGTGCGCTCGCTCATGCGGAGAATCTAGCGGTCACCGCTCCCAGCCCACAGAACTCGCCCCGGAACACGTCGCCGGGCTGGACCGGTACCATCCGGTGCACCGCGCCGGGCAGCACGACGTCGCCGGCCCGCAGGCCCGCGCCGAGGCTGCCGAGCTTGTTTGCGAGCCACGCCACGCACCGGGCCGGGTTACCGAGTGCCGCCGCGCCGGCGCCGGTGTCGACGACTGCGCCGCCCCGGCTCACCACCACGCCGATCAGTCGCAGGTCCAGCTCCTCGACCGGCCGCATCCGCCCGCCCACGACCAGCAGTCCCGAGGACGCGTTGTCGGCGACCGTGTCCACCAGCTTGATACGCCAGTCGGCCACCCGGCTGTCCACGATCTCGAACGCCGGGAGCACGCCGGCCACGGCGCCGAGCGCGGTGGCGGTGTTCACTCCCGGCCCGGCGAGGTCGCGTTCCATCACGAACGCGAGCTCCGCCTCGATCCTCGGCTGCAGCAGCCCGTCGAGCGGGATCTCGTCGCCGTCCTCGACCATCATGTCGTCCAGGAGAACGCCGAAGTCCGGCTCGTTCACGCCGAGCATCTCCTGCATCGGCTTGGCGGTGAGGCCGATCTTGCGGCCGATCATGCGCGCGCCGCCGGCGATCCGGCGCTCGATCACCCGGCTCTGGATCGCGTACGCGTCCTCGACCCGCAGGTCGGGGGAGCGGTCCGTGAGCGGCTCGATCGGCCGGCGGGTTTCCGCCGCCTCGCTGAGCTCGTCGGCGAACCGTTCGATCACGGCGGCATCAGGCATGCGGGCATTCTGCCCGGCCCGTCACCAGCCCGGACAGGGCGCCTTCCGCTGAGCGGCACCATGCGGAGGACTCTCAGACCAGGCCGAGCAGCTTGGCGGCCGTGTCCCACTCGATCGCGCGGGCGGCGGGGGCGTCGAGGCGCAGGGCCCGGACCGACTCGCGGGGCGTCTGGTCCGCCAGCTCGAACGGGAAGTCGCTGCCCAGCAGCACGTGCTCCGGCCCGACGTCCTCGACCAGCCGGGCCAGCAGCGGCGTCGAGAACGTGGCGGTGTCGTAGTACAGCCGGTTCGCGTACGCGCTGGGCGGCTGCTCGGTGGTGTGCGCCACCTCCTTGTTGCGCCAGCCCATGTCCATCCGGCCGCGGATCGACGGCAGGCAGCCGCCGCCATGGGCCAGGCAGAGCGTGAGGCTGTGGCGTTCGAGTACACCGCCGAAGATCAGCCGAGCCACCGCGAGTGCCGTCTCCATCGGGTAACCGACCAGCTGGGCCAGGTAGTAGTCGCGCTGGCGGCGCGCGTCCGGCACCCCGCTGGGATGCAGGAAGATCAGCACGCCGCGCTCGGCTAGCAGCGCCCACAGATCCTCGTTGACCGGGTCGTCCAGGTCCCGGCCGGCCCCCTGGCTGCCGATCGTGATGCCGGCCATGCCGAGGTCGTCCAGGCAGCGCCGGGCCTCCTCGGCGGCGCCCGGCCAGCCCAGTGGCACCGCCCCCAGACCGACCAGCCGGCCCGGGGCCTGGGCCACGTAGTCGGCCAGCTCCTCGTTGCCGCGTGCCACGATCTCGGTCACGAACGCCTGGTCCTCGGCGGTCGAGCAGAACAGGAACGGCGGAACCGACACCGCGTGATGGCTGGTGGCCGCGGCGTCCATCTCGGTGAGCCGGTCGGAGATCTCATACATGGATCGGGCCAGCGGCAGCGGCACCCCGGCGGCGATGCCGCTCACCCGTGGGTCCAGCCGGACCACGCTGGGCAGGGAACTGGCGAGATCGGCCAGGTCGCGCTCCTGCAGCCAGCGCAGCAGCGGCAACGGCATGGCGTGGGCGTGCACGTCGACGGCCGGGGTGTCCGGAGGCGTCATGACGGTTCCTTCCGGGGAAGCGCCGCCACGGGCGGCGGGGCCAGTGCGAATCGCGTCACGGCGTCGACGAACGCGTCCGGGGCCTCCCAGAAGAACAGGTGGCCGAGTCCGGGCAGCATCTCGAGCCGTGCGTGCGGGATACGGTCGGCCAGCAGCCGGGCGTTGCGCGGGTCGACCACGCGGTCCTCGGTGCCGTGCATGACCAGCGTGGGCGCGGTGATGGAGCCCTGCCGCAGATCACCGAACCGGGCGCCGGCGGCCAGCTGCGCGTACCAGCCACCGGCACCGCCGCGCCGGGAACGCTGGTGCGCCACCAGGCGTTCGACGAGGTCGGGCCGGGTTCGGACGGTGTCCGGGGCGAGCGCGTTCTCCACGTGCCGGCGCAGTGCCACCTCGGCCGGCATCCGGCCGGTCGCGCTCAGCACCGCCATGGTCTCGGTCGGCATCGGATAGGCGAACGGCCAGCCGGGCGTGGTGCAGGCCAGGACGAGAGTGGCGACCCGGGCGCCGTCCATGATCGCCACCTCCTGCGCGATCATGCCGCCGAGGCTGGCCCCGACCAC
>DATBGW010000390.1:0-15314 GCA_036557765.1 Actinoplanes sp. | reverse complement strand
GGTGAGCATCGCGAAGCGCTACACCGGCCGCGGCATGGCGTTCCTCGACCTGATCCAGGAGGGCAACCTCGGACTCATCCGCGCGGTGGAGAAGTTCGACTACACCAAGGGCTACAAGTTCTCCACCTACGCCACCTGGTGGATCCGCCAGGCCATCACCCGCGCCATGGCCGACCAGGCCCGCACCATCCGCATCCCGGTGCACATGGTCGAGGTCATCAACAAGCTGGGCCGCATACAGCGCGAGCTGCTCCAGGACCTGGGCCGTGAGCCCACGCCGGAGGAGCTTGCCAAGGAAATGGACATCACCCCGGAAAAGGTGCTGGAGATCCAGCAGTACGCCCGGGAGCCCATCTCGCTGGACCAGACGATCGGCGACGAGGGCGACAGCCAGCTCGGCGACTTCATCGAGGACTCCGAGGCGGTCGTCGCGGTCGACGCCGTGTCGTTCTCGCTGCTGCAGGACCAGCTCCAGCAGGTCCTGCAGACGTTGTCCGAGCGCGAGGCCGGCGTCGTACGGCTGCGGTTCGGGCTCACCGACGGCCAGCCGCGTACGCTCGACGAGATCGGCCAGGTGTACGGGGTCACCCGCGAACGCATCCGGCAGATCGAGTCCAAGACGATGTCGAAGCTGCGCCATCCGTCCCGGTCGCAGGTGCTGCGCGACTACCTCGATTAGGACGTCCAGTCAACAAGTAGCGCCCGTTTGGTCACCACCCGTACATCGTCGGGTGGTGATCGGACCGTTGTGCCCGAATGATCGTTGACGTGGCACCCTGGGGGCACGGCACACTGAGGGTCACTCGGGTGAGCAGCATGGTGTGACTTCGGTCCCGCCGGGGCACTCTGGGAAGGCCATCACGGCAACGGGTGTTGCAGGATGTGTAGGGCAGTAGCCGAGGACATGTTCATCGGTGACGAACAGAGGAGGAAGGCGATGACCCCGACTCTCACGCCGCCGGCGGGAAGCCTGGCCGGACCAGCAGCCGATGAACGCTGCGACCGTTGCAACGCGGCGGCAAGGCTCCGGTTGACCCTGGCGGGTGGAGGGGAGCTGGTGTTCTGCGGACACCACGCCAACCGTTACGCCGAGGAGCTCGTGAAGATCGCGGTGCAGTACGCGGCCGACCCGGACTTCGCCTGGCGTGGCGCGGACATGATGTCGAACAACAACTGACCCCTTTCTCCTGAACGTTTCGGGGGCGCCCAGTGCGGGCGCCCCCGTTCGTGTCTCCTCCTAAACCCGCCGATCTTGGAGTTGTGGTTGCCCTTATGCCCGTTTCATAGGGGTTCGTGCCAACCACAACTCCAAGATCGCGGAGAGGTGTTGTCGGCGCGAGGCCGTCACAGCGTCTGGATCGTGGCGATCCGCTCCTCCAGCTGCTCGATCGTGGCCTGAGCGCTGGGCGGCCCGCCGCAGAGCCGGCGCAACTCGGCGTGGATCTTGCCGTGCGGCAGGCCGGTCCGGTGGTGGTGCGCCGCGACCAGCGAGTTGAGCTGACGCCGTAGCCCCACCCGGCGCTCCCCCGCACTGAGCCGCACCGGCTCCCGCGGCGCGGGCACCGGCTCGTTCCCCCGCTTCCGTTGGGCCTGCTCCGCCTGCCGCCGGCTGAGCAGCGTCGCCACCTGGTCCGGCGTGAGCAGGCCGGGCAGGCCCAGATACTCCTCCTCCTCGGGCGTACCGGCGCGGGCCCCGGTCCCGAACGAAGCGCCGTCGAAGATCACCTGATCGAGCTCCGCGGTCGCGGACAACGCCTCGAAGCGCTTCTCCAGCTCCGCGCCGGCCGCCTCGGTCCGCAGCGCCCGCTCCAGCAACGCGTCATCGAGCCCGTCCGGGTCCTTCGCCGCGCCCAGGACGTGGTCGCGCTGCGCCTCCATCTCGCTGGCCAGCCCGAGCAGGTGCGGAACGCTCGGCACGAACACGGTCGCGGTCTCGCCCTCCCGGCGGGCGCGGACGAACCGGCCGATCGCCTGCGCGAAGTACAGCGGGGTGGAGGCGCTCGTCGCGTACACGCCGACGGCCAGCCGCGGGATGTCCACGCCCTCCGACACCATCCGGACCGCGACCAGCCAGCGTTGTTCGGAGCGGGTGAACGCGGCGATCCGGGCCGACGCGCCGGCATCGTCGGACAGCACCACGGCGGCCGGCTCACCCGTGACGGTGTGCAGCAGCTTCGCGTAGGCGCGGGCGGTCTCCTGGTCGCTCGCGATGACCAGGCCACCGGCGTCGGCCATGCCGTGCTCGCGGAGCCGGGACAGCCGCGCGTCGGCCGCCTTGAGCACCTGCGGCATCCAGTCGCCGCGGGCGTCCAGCGCCGTACGCCATGCCTGGGCCACGAGATCCTTGGTCATCGGCTCGCCCAACCGGGCGGCCAGTTCGTCACCCGCGCTGGTCCGCCACCGGGTCTCGCCGGAGTACGCCATGAACAGCACCGGCCGTACGACGCCCTCCCGCAGCGCGTCGGCGTACCCGTAGGCCGAGTCGGACCGGGACCGCTGCAGGCCGTCCGGACCACGAACGTAGCTCACGAACGGGATCGGATTCTCGTCGGACCGGAACGGCGTACCGGTCAGCATGAGCCGCCGGATCGCCGGCTCGAACGCGCTCTTGACGCCGTCGCCCCACGTGCGCGAGTCGCCCGCATGGTGGATCTCGTCCAGGATCACCATGGTGCGCCGGGTCATCGTTCGCCGCCGGTGGACGGCCGGCGCCATGCCGACCTGGGCGTACGTCAGCACGGCCCCGTGGAAGTCGCGGGACGAGTGCACGTCGGCGTTGCGGAACGCGGGGTCCAGCTCGATGCCGACCCGCGTGGCCGCGACCGCCCACTGCGTCTTGAGGTGCTCGGTGGGACACACCACGGTGACGGCCTCGACCGTACCGTCGGCCAGCAGTTCGGCCGCGATCCGCAGGGCGAACGTCGTCTTGCCCGCTCCCGGCGTCGCCACCGCCAGGAAGTCCGCCGACCGGCGGCGGAGGTACTCGACGAGCGCCTTGCGCTGCCAGGCCCGCAGCGGAGGGAACGTTTCGATGTCCGGGAGGGGCGGAGTCAAGCGGGTCCTCTCCACGTGCGAGCGACACGAAAACGCCCCCGCGCAGCGGCCGCGGAGGCGTCTCACAGCATACCGGTGCGGGCGCGGCGGCAGCCGCCACCGCGCGTCACCGGCGCCCGATCAGTGCTTCATCGAGTCGTAGATCTCCTTGCACGCGGGGCACACCGGCGAACCGGGCTTCGGCACCTTGGTCACCGGGAACGTCTCGCCGCACAAGGCGATCACGAACGTGCCCATGACCGCGCTCTCGGCGATCTTCTCTTTACGCACATAGTGGAAGAGTTCCGGCCCAGTGTCGGCGTCCTTGGTTACCGGCTGCTCCAGAGTCTCCGTGCTCACGGCATCCGCCTTTCCTCGAGGCACGTACGCCCGCGCCGCAACCCGCCAATTTTGGCACCACTTTCCGAAGGGTCCAAGAATCCGGGTCGTACCGTGGTGATCGTGAGGGACTTCGGCATCCAGTACGGCGAGCATGTGCAGCGGGCGCGCCGGGACGGCAGGCCGATCGTGGCGTTGGAGAGCACGATCATCTCGCATGGCCTGCCGCGGCCGGACAACCTGCGGGTGGCCCGCGACATCGAGCGTACGGTTCGCGACAATGGCGCGGTGCCGGCCACCATCGGCATGATCGGCGGCCGGCTCATCGTGGGGCTGACCGACCCCGAGATCGAGCATCTGGCCGGCGCGGACGGCGTCGTGAAGCTGTCCGTACGGGATCTGGCGGTCGCGGCGGCCACCAGGGCCGACGGCGCCACCACCGTGGCCGCCACCAGCGCGATCGCCGCGGCGGCCGACATCGGCGTGTTCGCGACCGGCGGCCTCGGTGGAGTCCACCGGGACGCCTCCGTCACGTATGACGAGTCCGCTGATCTGCCGACCCTGGCCCGTACGCCGATCGTGGTGGTCTGCGCCGGGGTGAAGTCGATCCTCGACGTGGGCGCGACACTGGAACGCCTCGAGACGCTGGGCGTGGCCGTAGCCGGCTACCGGACCCGCCGATTCCCCGGGTTCTTCGTCACGGACGGCGGATTCGACCTCGACTGGAGCCTGGACTCACCCGAGGAGGTCGCGGCCGCGATGGCGGCGCGGTCGGCGCACGGTGTGAGCAGCGGCGCGATCCTGCTGGCCAACCCGCTGCCGCCGGACGAGCAACTGGATCCCGAGCTGCACGACCGTACGCTGACCGCCGGGTTGGCACTGCTGGCCGAGGATCACATCACCGGCAAGGCCGTGACGCCGTTCCTGCTGGCCCACTTCCATTCCGCCACCGAGGGGCGCAGCCTCGCGGTCAACATCCGGATCATCCTCCGGAACGCCGCACTGGCCGCCCAGATCGCCGAAGCCGCCAGTCCCGCCCCATAAATCCCGCGATCTTGGAGTTGTGGTTGCCTTTATGAGGCTTTCGGACGGTTCTGCGCCAACCACAACTCCAAGATCGCGGGGAGTCGTGGTGGTGGGCGACGTCCTCACCGACGTCCTCGTGGTGCACGAGGATGCGCTCGCGATCGGATCGGACACCGCCGCGTCCATTTCCGTCGCCGGCGGTGGTCAGGGCGCCAACACCGCGGCCTGGCTGGCGTACGCCGGCTGCGCCGTGACCCTGGTTGCGGCGGTCGGCGACGACGCGGCCGGCCGGGACCGGATCGCCGAGCTGGCCGCTCGCGGAGTGCGGTGCGCGGTCCGCACTCAGGCCGGCGCCGGCACCGGCAGCGTGGTGGTGCTGGCGTCGGCGCGGGAGCGGACCATGTTCACCGATCGGGGTGCCGCGCTGCTCCTCGATCCGGCCGACGTCTCGCCGGCGGTGGCGGAAGCGGACGCGGGACATCTGCACCTGTCCGGCTATCCACTGCTGGACGATGCGTCGCGACCGGCCGGGCTGGCAGCGCTGGCGGCCGCCCGCGAGCGCGGCCTGACGACCAGCGTCGACGCGGCGTCCGCGGCTCCGTTGCGCCGGGCCGGCTCAGCCTTCCGCGAGTGGGTCCGCGGGGTTGACCTCTTGCTGTGCAACGCCGACGAGGCCGGCGTGCTGGCCGGACCCGGTGCGGTCATCGAGCAGGCGCGAGCGCTCACCGCGTTCGCACCGAACGTGGTGATCAAGCAAGGCGCCGCTGGTGCCCTCTGGTGCGACGCCGACGGAGTGTTGCACGTCGGTCCCACCGGGTCCGGGCAGTCACCTCCCGGTGACGTGATCGACCCGACCGGCGCGGGTGACGCGTTCGCGGCGGGGCTGCTGGCGGCGTGGTGCGCGGGCGCGGATCCGGCTGCCGCAGTCTCGGCCGGCGCGATGCTGGGTGCGACCGCGGTGTCCCGCATCGGCGCCCGCCCTGCATAGCGTCGTGCTCCCCGAGCCGGTCTTCATTCCAAGCCGCGCGCTGATCTGGTGGTAGGACGGAGCGGGATCCGCGAGGAGCAGGCCCGCGATCTTGGAGTGGTTCATGCTCCCCGTCCGCGATCTTGGAGTTGTGGTTGGGACGGATCCGGACCGAAGGGACGAAAGGGCAACCACAACTCCAAGATCGCGGGAAGGGGTTTAGAGCTCGCCGTCGATGGTGCGGCGGGTGCGTTCCTCGGCCGAATGTTGTTCGAGGGCCGCGGACGACGCCCGCGCCTTGCGCATCTTGTCGCGCTCGGCCTTGGACATCGGCAGGCGGTCGTTCGCGACGATCACGGCCATCCACGGCAGCAGAACCATGCCGGCCGCGCAGAGAGCGAGCCAGAGCGGCAGCAGCGGCGGCTTGAGGCTGATCACCACGGCGCCGGCGATCAAGCAGGACAGGCGCAGTCCCATCATTGTGACGTATCGGATCTCGCGGCTGCGCAGCTGGTCGTGTTGACTCCGTGCGGCATCGGTGATCAGCCACGGGCGGTCCTGCTGCTTCTTCACGGTCGCTCCGATCGACCCCTTCATCCTTGCACCGGGTGCGAAGACATTGCCAAAACCGACGCAGAGTCAGCCCTTCGCCGCCGCCTTCATCTCCTTCTTGTACGCGCGGACCCGCGCCAGCGAGTCGCCGTCGGTGATGTCGGCGACGGAGCGGTACGCGCCCTCCGCACCGTACGGACCGGCGGCCTCCCGCCATCCGGGTGGCTGCACGCCGTACTGCTTGCCGAGCAGTGCCGTGAAGATCTGCGCCTTCTGCTTGCCGAAGCCGGGCAGCGAGCCGACCCGGCGCAGCAACTCCGCGCCGTTCGCCGCGCCGGTCCAGAGGTTGGCCGCGTCGCCGTCGTACTGCGTCACCAGCGCCCGGCACACCTCCTGCACCCGGGCGGCCATGGCCCTCGGGAAGCGGTGCAACGCCGGCGGTTTGGCGAAGATCGCGACCAGCGCGTCGGCGTCGAAATCGGCGATGTCCTGCGCGGTCGGCTGGTGACCGAGCCGCTGGGCCAGCACGTACGGCGACGAAAACGCCTTCTCGAACGGGACCTGCTGGTCGAGCACCATGCCGATGAGCAGCGCGAGCGGGTCGGTCGCCAGGAGCTTGTTCGCCTCGGCGTCGATGGGCAGCGACAGCGTCATGCCGCCTATCCTGCACCCTGATCGCCGGCACGGACGAGTCCGGTCCCTCCGCGATCTTGGAGTTGTGGTTGGCACAAATCCGGATCTAAGGCATGAAAGGGCAACCACAACTCCAAGATCGCGGGAGGGTGCGGCGGGATCGCCGGAGGGGTGCGACAGGATCGCGGGAGGGGGCGGCGGGATCGCGGGAGGGGGCGGCGGGAGCGCGGGGACGGGGCGGCGGGATCGCGGGGCAGGGGCGGCGGGGGATGCGCTACGGTCGCGCGGTGCGCGCGCTCGTTCAGACGGTCAGCCGGGCCTCCGTCACGGTGGGCGACGAGGTCGTCGGCGCCATCACGGACGGCCTGCTGGTCCTCCTCGGCGTCACCCACACCGATGACGCGGCGACCGCCCGGACGATGGCGCGCAAGGTGTACGAGCTGCGCATCCTCGACGACGAGGCGTCGGCCGCGGACCGCACCGCGCCGCTGCTGGTGGTCAGCCAGTTCACGCTGTACGGCGACGCGCGCAAGGGCCGCCGCCCCACGTGGTCCGCGGCCGCGCCCGCCGAGGTGGCGGAGCCCGTGGTGACGGCGTTCGTGGCGGCGCTGCGCGACCGCGGCGCCACCGTCGCCACCGGCCGGTTCCGGGCACAGATGCTCGTGGAGAGCGTCAACGTCGGACCGCGGACCGTGCTGCTCGAGATCTAGCGAGCCTCGGGGTGATACGGCGCGAGCCGTCCGAGCGGAGCGAGGACCTGCAAACTCAGAACATCCCGCGCCGCCGGGCGGACTGCCGCAGCCACCCGTCAAGCTGCGCCGCCCAGTCGATCTGCTCCACGGTGCCGTAGTCGACGTCGAAGCGGCCGAACGCGTCGTGGCCGTCGGTGAGGAGACCGCCGCGTTTGTCGATCTCCAACACCACCTGCAGGACCCGCGGCGTGGCGAGGAACGTCAGCTCCAGCTCGTTGATGGCGCTCGCGTAGGTGGCCGGCGGGTAGAACTCGATCTCCTGGTAGAACGGCAGCTCCTGGTGGACGCCGTGCACCCGGCCACGCTCCACATCGGCCCGGCTGAACCGGAAACCCAGGCGCAGCAACGCATCGAGGATGCGCTCCTGGGCCGGCAGCGGATGCACCGCGACGGCGTCCAGGTCGCTCTTGTCCACCGCCCGGGCCACCTCCAGCTCGGTGCTCAGCCCCATCGTCATGCCGTGCAGGTGCTGCCCGTACACCTCGGTGATCGGCGTCTCCCACGGCACGTCGAAGCGGAAGTCGATGTCGTGGCGAGAGCCGGGTTCCAGCGTGAAGGAGCCGGTGAGACGCTGCCGGTGGAACTCCTGGTCGGCGCTGTATTCGGTGTCATGGCCCTCGACCTCGACGCGGGTGCGGAGGCCGACCGCCACATACTCCACATCGACTGCGTGGTCGCCGCCGGCCACCTGCACGCGGCCGTCCAGATAGCCGCCGGGGCGGCAGTTCGGGTTCGCCAGCACCGTCTCGACCGACGGGCCGCCCACGCCCATCGCCTGCATCAACCGCTTGAACACCATGGCGGAAGGCTACCGGTACGACACAAGTTGTCGGGTTGATGACCTCAGGGTTCTCCCTGATTTCTGGCGCGCGGAGGCTTGCCTCACTTCCGCTTAACGCGTACGGGTCCAAGCTTGTGATCGCCGACGCGATGCGGACGGCACCGCACCATCGAACGATCTGAACGGGGAGGGGACTCGCAGTGGTCCTGCAGACGAAGTCGACGGAGCTTCCGGCGGTGGATGCCGCCGACACCATGATGGCGGATGAGGTCGACCTGGACGCGACCGACGAGCGCGGCGTCTCGGCCGACCTCGTCCGCGCGTATCTGAACGGCATCGGCCGTACCCGCCTGCTCACCGCGGTCGAAGAGGTGACGCTGTCCAAGCGCATCGAGGCCGGGCTGTACGCCGAGGAGAAGCTCGCCGGCGACGGTGCCGACGCCGACCTGGCCCCGCTTCTGGCGATCATCGTCGCCGAGGGCAAGGCGGCCAAGAACCACCTGCTCGAAGCGAATCTCCGGCTCGTCGTCAGCATCGCGAAGCGCTACACCGGCCGCGGCATGGCGTTCCTGGACCTGATCCAGGAAGGCAATCTGGGCCTGATCCGGGCGGTCGAGAAGTTCGACTACACCAAGGGCTACAAGTTCTCCACGTACGCCACCTGGTGGATCCGGCAGGCCATCACCCGCGCCATGGCCGACCAGGCGCGCACCATCCGTATTCCGGTTCACATGGTCGAGCAGGTCAACCGCATGGTGCGCAGCCGCCGGGATCTGGCCGCCCGGCTGGGCCGCGAACCCAGCGTCGCGGAGATCGCCAAAGCGATGGACGTTCCCGAGTTCCAGGTCATCGAGCTGATTTCGTACGACCGTGAGCCGGTGAGCCTGGACCAGGCGGTCGGCGAGGACGGCGAAAGCGCGCTCGGCGACTTCGTCGTGGCGGTGGACCCGCGCGGCGAACCGGGCGACGGTCTGGCCCGGGGCGAGCTGCGCAACGAGGTCGAGATCGTGCTCGCCACACTGTCGGAACGGGAATCGGCGGTGATCCGGCTGCGGTTCGGCCTCGACGACGGCCGGCAGCGCACATTGGACGAGGTGGGCCGCGAATTCGGGCTGAGCCGGGAGCGGATCCGCCAGATCGAGAAGGTCACGATGAGCAAGCTGCGCGACCCGCAGCGTTCGGCACGCCTGGAGGCCTACGCCAGCTGAGGGCCTCAGCCGCCGAAGAGCCGGCGCGGCCCGGCGTCCGGACGGACGCCGGGCTCGCCGATCGTCATGGCGGCGTGCAGCACCGAGTAGCCGTCCGGCCGGGCCAGCACCGGATTCAACGACAGCGACCGGACGCGGGGATGCTCATCCACGAGCTGGCCGACCCGCAACAGCAGGTCGATCAGCGCGTCCCGGTCCACCGGTGCGGAGCCGCGATAGCCGTGCAGCAGCGGCGCCGCGCGCGGCTCGTCGACCAGTGCCGCCGCGGCGCGGTCGCTCAACGGCGCGCCCCGCCACGCGAGGTCACCGAGCAGCTCGCTGACAACGCCGCTCAGCCCGAACCCCACCACCGGCCCGAACGCCGGATCCTCGACCACCTCGACGGTGCACGCCACGCCGGGCGGCACCATGCTCTGCACCAGCACGTCCGGGCCGAACGCGGCGGACAGCTCCGCGTACGCCACCCGGACGTCATCCTCGTCGGCCAGCGCCAGCCGGGCCGCACCCAGGTCGACACGGTGCCGCACCGCGACGCCGGCCGCCTTCACCGCCACCGGATATCCGACCTCCGCGGCGGCCGCGCGCACCTCATCCACAGTGGACGCCGCGATCGAGGGCACGACCTCGATGCCGTACGCCGCGAGCAACGCCGACGGCGGCCCGTCGACGTTCGCCGCCTCGGGATCCACTCCGGACAGTTGCGGCAGAACACCCGGCGGCTGGCGCAGCCAGTCGGCGTATCCCGCCACCCGGCCCAACGCGCGCACCGCCTCCTCCACCGACGGATACGCCGGAACACGCGGCGGCGTCACCCCGAGCAGGAACGTCGCCACTGTCGGTTTCTCGCCGGCGAGCGCTACCGTGGCGAGCGCCGACGCGAAGTCCGCGTCGGAGTCCGGAAGCTGGCCCGGCAGCGGTGGCGCGAAAACCACGACGAGCGCGTCCACCCGGTCGTCGACGGACGCATCAGCGAGCACCTCGCCGAACTCGCCCGCACCCGCCTGCGGGCTGATGTCGTGCGGATAGCCGTCCGCGACAGTCAGTCCGTTCGCCCGGCAGGCGACGACGGCCAGACCGGACAGCGCGGTGGAATTGCCCACGACCGCCACCCGCCGCCCGGCCGGCAACGGCTGGTGGGCCAGCAGAACGCCCACATCGAACAGTTCGGCCACGGTGTCGACCCGGATGACACCGGAACGGGCGAACAGCGCGGTGACCGCGTTCGCGTCCGGGCCCGGCACGTCGCCGGCGAGGCCGGGCGGCCGCGTGGCCGACGCCACCGCCACCAAGGGCTTGATCCGGCTGATCCGGCGAGCGAGCCGGGCGAACTTGCGGGGATTGCCGAACGTCTCCAGGTACAGCAGCACCGCGTCGGTTCCCGGGTCGTCCTCCCAGTACTGCAGCAGATCGTTGCCGGACACGTCGGCGCGGTTGCCCGCCGACACAAAGCTGGACAGGCCCAGCCCCCGACGGTCGGCCTCGGCGAGCAGGGCGATGCCGAGCGCGCCGGACTGGCTGAAGAAGCCGACCCGCCCGGTGCCGGGCAGGACCGGGGCGAGCGTGGCGTTCAGATTCACCGCGGGATCGGTGTTGGCGATCCCGATGCTGTTCGGGCCGACCACCCGCATGCCGGCACCGCGCACGGCTTCTACAAGGGACCGTTGTGCCGTCGGGCCGTCCTCGGCGAACCCGCCGGACACCACGACGAGACCGCCCGCACCGGCGGCCGCCGCGTCCGCCACGACCTCCGCCACCGCCCTCGGCGGTACGGCCACCAGCGCCAGGTCGACCGGGACGCCGGCGTCCGCGGCGGACCGGTACGCCGGAAGGCCGGCCACCCGGTCCGCGCTGCGGTGCACCGGCACGATCGTGCCGGTGTAGCCGCCGTCGCGGAGGTGGCCGAGCATCGCGGCGCCGATACCCTGTCCGCTGGCGCTCGCCCCGTACACCGCGACGCCACGCGGGCTGAGCAGGCGCTCCATCGACCGCGCCTCGGTGCGGTGCTCCCGGCTCTCCTGCACCTCCCGCGACTTCTCGGTGGGGGCGATCGAGAAGCTCAGGTGCACCACGCCGTCGGCGTACCGGCGCTGGACCGGATAGCCGAAGTCGCTGAACACGCGCAGCATGCTGCCGTTCTGCGGGAGCACCTCGGCCACGAACCGGGTGATGCCGTTCTGCCGGGCCGCGTCGGCCAGGAACTCGATCAGGACGGACCCGATGCCCCGGCCCTGGTGCGCGTCCTCGACGACGAACGCGACCTCGGCGTCCGGCGAATCGGGCGCCAGGCGCTCGTACCGCCCGACCGCCATGATGCGCGATCCGCTGACGACGACGAACGCCTCGCGCGCATGATGGTCGACGTTGACGAAGCGTCGCAGGTCCCGCTCCGGGATGCTCGGATACGGCGAGAAGTAGCGCAGGTACCGGGTCCGTTCGCTCAGCCGGGAGTGCAGCGCGACGATAGCGTCCGCATCGGACGGTTGCATCTGTCGCAAGTGGACGGCTGTGCCGTCGGAGAGCAGGACGTCGGCGCTGCGGTCCACAGACACCTCCTCAGTCGCGCGGGTCGTGCGGATCCAGACCGTGTAACGGGAACACCGCCGTCCGGGTGGCCAGAATGGAGCGATCGACCGCGTCCGGCGTGGTGCCGGGTTGCCAGTGCTCGACCGGCGGCTCCACGCCGTCGGTCATGGTCGCCGGGACGTGCGTGCCCGGGCGGCGTTCGGCCGCGAACCGGCGCCACGCCGGGGGCGTCGGCGTGCGGGGCTCGAGCGGTTCGCCGGTGGCCACCGCGAGCAGGTGCGTCCATGCCCGCGGCACCACTTCGACCAGTGCGTATCCGCCGCCTCCGGTGGCCACCCAGCGGCCGTCGCAGAGGTCGTCGGCCAGCTCCCGCAGCGCGAGGTACGCCGCCCGCTGGCCGTCCACCGTCAGCTGCAGGTCGGCCAGCGGATCCAGGCGGTGCGTGTCCGCCCCGCACTGGCTGAACAACAGCTCCGGGGCGTACGCCCGCAGCAGCGACGGCACGACCGCGGAGAAGGCGCGCAGCCAACCGCCGTCGTCGGTGCCCGGCGGGAGCGCCACGTTCACCGCCATGCCCTCGGCGCCCGGGCCGCCGGTCTCGTTCGCGAACCCGGTGCCGGGGAACAACGCGAGCGGCGTCTCGTGCAGGCTGATCGTCAGCACCCGCGGGTCGTCGTAGAAGGCGGCCTGCACGCCGTCGCCGTGGTGGACGTCGATGTCGACGTAGGCGATGCGCTGCGCGCCGAGGTCGAGCAGCCGGGCGATGGCGACCGCCGGATCGTTGTAGACGCAGAAGCCGGACGCGCGCGCGGCCATGGCGTGGTGCAGGCCGCCGGCGACGTTCACGGCGCGCAGCGCCGCGCCGTGCCACACCGCCTCGGCCGCCGCCAGCGTGGCTCCGCAGACGCGGGCGCTGGCGTCATGCATGCCCTCGAAGACCGGATTGTCCGGAGTGTTCAAGCCCCATCCGGTGAAGAACGGGTCGCTCGGCGCCAGTCGTACCGCATCGAGATATTCCGGGCGGTGGATGCGGGTCAGCGCGGCGTCGTCCGCGGGCGTCGGCGTGATCATGCGGACGGCCGGCCGGTCCAGCACACCCATCTCCCGGGCGAGCGCCATGGTCAACTCGACCCGAACCGGATTCAGCGGATGGTGGCCCATGTCGTACGCCAGAAGTGCGCTGTCCCAGATGACCGCCGTCGTGCCGTCCGCCATGCCGCCATCGTCGCACGGCATCCGTAGGCCTACAGCGAGGTAATATCGCGGCCGGGAGGACCGCAGAAGTGAATGACCTCGTCGACACCACCGAGATGTACCTGCGCACGATCCTGGAGCTGGAGGAGGAGGGTGTGCCGCCGCTGCGGGCCCGCATCGCCGAGCGGCTGCACCAGAGCGGTCCCACGGTGAGCCAGACGGTCGCCCGGATGGAACGCGACGGGCTGCTGACCGTCGAGAACGACCGGCATCTGCTGCTGACCGAGAAGGGGCGGCGGGCCGCGATCGGGGTCATGCGCAAGCACCGGCTGGCCGAGCTGCTGCTGGTGAACGTCATCGGGATGCCCTACGAGGAGGCGCACGACGAGGCCTGCCGCTGGGAGCACGTGATGAGCGACTCGGTGGAGAAGAAGGTCTACGAGCTGCCCAACAAGCCGACGCGGTCGCCGTACGGGAATCCGATCCCGGGCCTGGAGGCGCTCGACGCCACCACGGTGGTTGCCGAGGGCGCGGCCGGTGAGCGCAACCTGGCGTTTCCGGGGCTGACCGGCAGCGTCGTGGTGCGGCGCATCTGCGAGAGCGTGCAGACCAACGCCGACGTGCTCCGCCAGCTGCACGCGGCCGGCATCGACCCGGGGGCGACCGTGACGGTGGCGCAGGAACGCGACGCCGTTACCGTCGATCGCTCCGGTGACAAGATCACGTTGCCCCGCGAGGTGGCCTCCCGGGTCTTCGTGGACGCGCACTGAATTGTGATCAACGATCGGCTGATCGACGCCGGCGAGCTGCCGCTGGCCGTCCGGGACTTCGGCGGCGACGGGCCGCCACTGATGCTGCTGCACGGCGGCGGGGGGAACCTCGCGCACATGACGACGCTGGCCCGTGCGCTGCGCCCGCGGCACCGGGTGGTCACGATGGATCTGCGCGGCCACGGCCGCTCCGGCGACGGCCCGTGGTCCGAGGATGCCGTGCTCGGCGATCTCGCCGCGGTCGCGGTCCAGCTGGGCCTGGACCGTCCGGCCGTGGTCGGCCACTCGCTCGGCGGGGTGATCGCGGCGCTCTGGGGGCGGCGCCATCCCGATTCGCCGGGTGTGGTCAGCCTGGACGGCCATCCGCCGCCCACCGGCCCATCGCAGTTGCCGGGGCTCGAGCCCGCTCTCGCGGATGCCGAGCTGGCGCGGCTGCGCGCCGCGGTCGACGCGTCGCAAACCGGCGCGGGCCGCGTCATCGAGGCGGACCAGCTGGCCGACCTGGTGGAACGCCAGCAGATGGCGGCGCGGGACATGGGCGCGAACGAGAAGGTGTGGATCGAGGGCTTCCGGCGCAACCTGGTGCACCGCGACGGGGCCACGTCGATGCGACCGGACGCCGAGACCGTCGCCGGCTTCCGCGCGCTGCTGGACGACCTCGATCTGGCGTCCGTGTATGCCGCGACCCGGTGTCCGGTGCTGCTGGTCCTGGCCACCCGGATCTCGCCGGAGCAGGAGCCGTTCGCGCAGGTACACGCCGCGTACCGCCGGTTCCTCACCGACCAGGCGGCCGAGGTGGCCCGGACCACGCCACGGTTCCGCTACGTGCGGCTCGAGGACGCCTCACACGCCATGGTGATCGAACGGCCGGACGCCCTGGCCGCTCTCATCGGCGACTTCCTCGCGGATCCGGCGCGGTGAGTGACCTCCTGACCCGCCAGGCCGATCTCCAGGCGGAGGCCGGTTCGGTGCTCGCGGCACTGACTCCGCTCGGCCCGCTCAGCCCGACCGGCAGCTTCGTGTCCGGGCTGATGGTGTGGAAGGAGCTCGACGTCATGCGCCGCACGCACCCGGGCTTCAGCCCGCCGGACGTGCTCGAGCTTCTGCACGGCGCGGTGGATCTGCCGGGTCTCACCGGCTTCCACTACGCCGACGAACGCGGCCCCCGCTCCCCCACCGGCGAGCGCCGCGACGAGCGGTACCACGTCGGACTGACCCTGCGCGACTGGCGGATCGACCTGTCCCTCTGGCTGTACGACGACCACGCACACGTCACGGCGTTCCACGAGTCGCTGCGCGAGCGGCTGACCGCCGACCAGCGGCTCACCATCCTGGAGATCAAGGACGTGTGGCACCGCCGCCCCGAGTCTCCGGACGAGGTGAGCGGCTTCGAGATCTACACCGCCGTGCTGGAGCACGGCGTCCGCACGCCCTCGGAGTTCGGCGCCTGGTGGGCCAGGGCCTAGCCGATCCGGATTGTGGCGGCCACACTCGGCACACCGGCCGAGTCGATCGCGAACAGCATCCAGTAGCCGG
>DATBGW010000389.1:0-3631 GCA_036557765.1 Actinoplanes sp. | reverse complement strand
GGTGATCGTCACCTGCCAGGAGGGGTACACGAGCAGCCTGGCCGCGGCGTCCCTGCAGGACCTTGGCCTGCACCGGGCCACGGACCTCGAGGGCGGCTTCGCCGCATGGCGTTCCGCCGGCTTCCCCACCCTCACCCCGGGCTGACCGCCCTTCAAATCCCCCGCGATCTTGGAGTTATGGTTGGCACAAACTCCTATGGAACGGGCATAAGGGCAACCACAACTCCAAGATCGACGGGGGGTTCGGGGGGGCAGATGTTGACGCCGTCTGCGGGGAGGTTCTCCGGGATTGCCGCGGCCGTGCCCGTGACGGAGGGCGCCTCGGCGGCCGGCAGGCCCAGGGTGTACGCCGTCATCGACAGGCTCCCGTACGTGTAACCGTCCACCAGGACATCGACACCCTCGCGGCTCACGCCGGCCAGCCCGGCCACGTACAGCAACGGCAGGAAATGATCCGGCGTCGGCACCGCGTGGCGGAAGTCCCGGTGGGCGTCCAGGCGCGCGGCGTTCAACGGATCGTCCACCATGATCGCCCGGGCGTCGGTGTCGAAGCGCCGCGCCCAGTCGAAGCCGGCGTCCGGCATGTTGCGGTTCACGCCTGCGAGGTTGTGCACGACGTTGCCGCTTCCGATGATCAGCACGCCGGAGTCCCGCAGCGGCGCCAGCTTGGCGCCCAGCTCGATGTGATAGTCGAAGCCCTTGTCCGCGTTGATGGACAGCTGAACGACCGGGATGTCGGCGTCCGGAAACGCATGCACCAGCACCGACCAGGTGCCGTGATCGATGCCCCACGAGTCGAGGTCCGCACCGACCCAGGTCGGCTTCACGATGTCGCTGACCTCATCGAACAAGGTCGGCAGGCCCGGTGCCGGATAGCTGATGTCGAACAGCGGCTGCGGGAAACCGAAGAAGTCGTGGATGGTACGGGGGCGGGGCATCGCGGTCACCGCGGTCGCGTTGATGTACCAGTGCGCCGAGATCACCAGGATGGCCCGCGGTCGGGGCACCGAGCGCCCGAACGTTCGCCACGCCTCGGTGTAGCGGTTCCGCTCGAGCGCGTTCATCGGGTTGCCGTGGCCGAAGAACGCCGCGGGCATGGTCATGCGGTCAGGGTAACCGTCAAATCGGGTACACGACCCCGGAGCTGCCACTGTACGGATGCCGGCTGCCGTCGCGCTCGGCCCCGGTTCCGGGCGCGTCCAGCCACACCACGTACGGCGTGCCTGACTTGAGGCCGGTGATCGTGGCGGTGACCGTACATCCGGTCCCGGCTGGGACGGTCTGCCAGGTGGTCGTGGGCTGTGCGCCGGACACCAGCGGTTGCGGTACGGCGGTGATGCGGTAACCGGAGTCCCACTGCCGGGGCCAGGTCACGGTCAGCTTGCCCGTGCCAGGGGTGACGGTCAGCGGGATCTGTACGGCGGCCAGGTCCCAGCTCGGCGTACAGGATCGGTCGGCCGGCGGGAACGACACCGGCGGAAGCGCCGGCGACGGCGAACCGGTCGCATGCGGCAGCGCGGAGCTGGGCGTCGGCGAGCCCTTCGTCACCACGACCCAGCCGGTACCGCTCACCGGTCCCGGCGACGCGGACGGGCTGGGCGTCGCGGAGCCGCCAAGCCCGAGCGTGCCGCAGCCACCGAGCACGAACGGCACGACGAGCAGCAGCGCCCGGCAGTGGGACGAAAGCCGCAGAAGAGGCAACCACAACTCCCAGATCGCGATAGGCGGGTGTCACCCTCCGATCGGCCCGCGTTGCTGATCACTGAGGGCCTGCGGCCGAGCGCGCGGTCGCCCCGCACCATCCCCGCGATCTTGAACGCCTGCACGCGCTGCCCTCACCGTGCCCCGCGATCTTGGAGACCGCCTCAGCAGGCCACTTTCCCTCGCGATCTTGGAGTGGTGGTTGGTCCGAATACGGACGAAGTCTGCACAAGGGCAACCGCAACTCCAAGATCGCCGGGGAGGGGAGCTCATGTTGGGGACGAGCGGGCCGATCGTAGGGGCACTGTCGCCCACACGAGAGGATCGCCATGGACCGGTCCGGTTCGGTGTGGTCGAACAACGTCCGCCTGCGCCGCCGGCTCGGCACGGCGCTGCGCGACCTGCGACACGCTGACAAGCGGTTCAACCTGCTGCTGCGCAACTCCGCCGACATGGTGACGATCACGGACGCGGACGGCACGATCCGCTACGCCAACCCCGCTGTTCCCCGCACTCTCGGCTATCGGCCGATGCGCGATGTGATGGACCGCGTCCACCCCGACGACCGGGAAGCCGTCGCGGAACGGGCGGCGTACGTGACCAGCCGGCCCGGCGCCACCGCGACGTACCAGGCCCGCCTCGCGCACGCCGACGGCTCCTGGCGGCACTTGGAGATCGTCACGACGAACCTGCTCGAGGAACCCAGCGTCCGCGGCATCGTCAGCAACGCCCGCGACATCACCGAGACCCTTCGGGTCCAGGAACGGCTCAGCTACGAGGTCACCCACGACGTCCTGACCGGCCTTACCAACCGGGCGTACTTCAGCGAGCGGGTGCAGGCGAGCATCGCGGACGCCGACCCGTCGCACCGGATCAGCATCGTCCTGATCGACCTGGACGACTTCAAGACCGTGAACGACACGCTGGGCCACCACATCGGCGACGGCCTGCTGGTGGCGGTCGCCCAGCGCATGCGCAGCAGCGTACGGCCGACGGACACCGTGGCCCGGCTGGGCGGCGACGAGTTCGCCATCCTGTTCGAACGCCTGGGCGCCGAGGACGTCGACACGGTTCTGCATCGGATCGCCGGCGCGCTGCTCGAGCCGGTGGCGATCGAGGGACACCTGCTGTCCGTTCGGGCCAGCTTCGGGATCGTGGACGGCCGCGGCGGTGACGACGCCGGCACGCTGCTCCGCCAAGCGGACATCGCGATGTACGACGCCAAGGACCGCGGCGAGGGCGGCCACCAGTGGTACCAGCCCGGCATGGAGGACCGCAGCCGCCTCGCCGCGGGGCTGCAGACCGCGATGGCCGAAGGGCAGCTGGTGCTGCACTACCAGCCGGTGGTCACGCTGCCGGACGGCCGGATCACCGGCGTCGAGGCGCTGGTGCGCTGGCAGCACCCGACCGAGGGACTGCTGGCCCCGGGCGCGTTCATCGAGGCCGCCGAGCGGACCGGCGTCATCGTGCCGCTCGGCCGGTGGGTGCTGCGCGAAGCGACCCGCCAGGCCGCCGCCTGGATCGAGATGTACGGGCCGGAGGCACCCGACTCGGTCTCGGTGAACGCTTCGGCGCGCCAGCTGCGGGAGTCGGCGTTCGCCGGCGAGGTGGCGGCCGCGTTGCGGGACAGCGGCCTGCCGGCCGGCCGGCTGACCATCGAGATCACCGAGTCCACCGCGGTCGGTGGCGGGGCGAACCAGGAAAGCCTGCGGGCCTTGCGGGCGATGGGCGTACGGCTGTCGCTCGACGATTTCGGCACCGGCGCGTCCACGCTGAGCCTGCTGGCCAGCTGCCCGGTCGACCAGATCAAGCTGGACCGGTCGTTCGCGCCGGTGCCCGGCCCGGACGCGATCGCCACCGCGGTCGTGCAGCTGGCCCGGTCGTTCGGCATGGAGGCGGTGGCCGAGGGCGTGGAGACGCCGGCGCAGGC
>DATBGW010000388.1:0-1807 GCA_036557765.1 Actinoplanes sp. | reverse complement strand
GTGGTCGAGTCGGACGGCGAGTAGCGCCCCGATCCGGGCCTGTCCCTATCCAGTGGCGCCTTCCCGTGTTGAGTGGCGAGTTGCTGTGTTCAGTGGCACGTAACAAGTCGCCACGTGCGGGTCTATGTCGCCACTCATTCCTGAAGGAGCGGGGCCGGTCAAGTCCCGGCTGTCTTGTGGTTGATCTTTCTTTGGGCGTCTGCGCCTGTTTGTTGGGCGCGCCGGGATAGGCGTCGGTGTCCAGGGTCGGCCGTAGGCCGATCGCGTAGCGGCCGTAGGCCCTGGACTCCGGCGCCGCGCGGCGCAGGGTTGGGTCAGGCGGAGAGGCTGATGGGTGGTGCTCCTGACGGTGGCTTGGGGGTCTGCTCCAGGTGCCGGTTCCCCGGCGTGGGACAGGTGGGGTCTGTCGGTCATTCCTTCGCCGCGTGCTGGCGGCATGGAGTGCTGCGACAGGTGCGGCCGGCGGGGTCAATCAACGGGGGCGACCGCGCCGCCGGCGGCGGGGGTCAGAGTGGCAACGACCCGCGTCCGGCCGCGGTTTTGGGTGGTTCATGCTGCGCGTCGCACGCTGCCATCGCGCAGCGCGTAGAAGACCATCTCGATCAGTTCGCGGGCGGCGGCGACCTTGCCGATGTTGCGGCCACTTGGCCCGCCGCGGCGGGCCGCGATCCGGTCCCGGTAGGCGCCCAGGCGGGTGTGTTTGCCGACCCGCTGCACCGCCTCGACCGCGGCCCAGCGCACCAGCCGGCTGCCCTGCTTGGTGATCCGGCCGCGGTGCACGGTGGTGTCGCTCTCGCGGTGTCGAGGCGTCAGCCCGGCCCAGCTGGCCAGCTGCCCAGGGCCGGGGAAGCGGGTCACGTCACCGATCTCGACGACGAACACCGCGCCCAGGATCGGCCCGACGCCAGGCAACGTCTGCACCGCGGCGAATCCGGCGTGACCGGCCAGCTGCCCGGCGGTGATCTTGGCCGCGGTGTCGATCTCGGTGTCGAAGACGCCGATCAGGCGCAGCAGCGAGTCGATCCGCGCCCGCGCGGCCGGCGGCACACTGGCCCGCTGCAGCAACTTGCCGCCCTCGACGCCGAACAGGTCACTGACCGACACTGCGACCCCGTAATTGGCCAGCACCGCGTGCACCTGACAGCGCAGCCCACAGCGCAGGTGCACCAGCTTGGCGCGGTGGCGCACCAGCTCCCGCAGCTCCCGGGTGGCCGGCGGCGCGATCCACGCCTCGGGCAGCCGACCCATCCGCAGCAGATCGGCCAGATCCGCCGCGTCGCGTTCATCGTTTTTCACCCGCCGGTAAGCGAACCCCTTCACCCCCAGCGGGTGCGCCAGATGCACGCTCGCGCCCAACTCGGCCAGCGCGTCCGCAGCCCAATACCAGCCATAGGTGGCCTCCAACACCACCTCCGGCGCCTCTCCGGCCTCGGCCAACACCGCCGCCAGCCGATCCCGATCGTTGACGATGCGCGTCACGCCCAACTGCTCGCCGGACTCGCTCATCCGCACCAACACCGACCGTCGCCGATGCAGATCCATTCCCACGTACTGCCGACCCACGTACTGTTCGCTCACAAGGGGCCTCCTTCGTCAACACGGACGCGAACACGTCGAGGTCTACTCGGCGAGTCCACCAGGAGCGAGGCCCCGCTCCTTCATCACATCAACGGGGCGGCGGCGGCACACTGGAAACCGAAATGGTCGATCATGCGTCCACCGTGTCAAGCGGGTCCGACAACGGCAAGTGCGCGATGTCGCCGCGCCCGCCGACCAGGATCACCGCGAGCGCGTCGATCGTGCCGCG
>DATBGW010000387.1:0-4713 GCA_036557765.1 Actinoplanes sp. | reverse complement strand
GGCGACGGCGCCGACCGCCAGGACGGTGAGCAGCCCCAGGCTGGGCACGTCGCTGTCGGTCGCCGCCATCACCGTCGGGCCGCTTCGTCCGCTGTCGATATTCCGCATCGTCGTCTCCGCATCGTGTGCCGTGGGCGTACGACAGGACGCTACGAAAGGCCCGGCCAGGGAGCATCACCCAAAGGTGGACGCCGAGGGGGAATCCTCGACATCGTGCGCCAGCCCGAGCTGGTGCTTGCTCACGGTGCAGCTGTGTGGTCGACCCGGTCGCGTAGCAGCCCCGCGTTGCGGCCGGCCGTTGGCGCCCCGATCGCCGGGTCGACCTTGACGTCGACCACAACCGGCCCGGGACGTGCGAGCGCCGTCCGCAACCCGCCCAGCACCTCGTCGGGACGGGCGACGCTGATCCCGCACGCGCCCAGCGTACGTGCGTAGCCGGCGAAATCCGTGTCCGGCAGACGGCAATCCACGTCAGTGAGTCCGAGCACCTCGGCTCCCTGCGCGCACATGTTGTAACAGGAGTCGTTCAGCACGACCCAGATCGCCGGCGCGCCGGTGGCCACCGCCGTACTCACCTCGTTGAGCATCAGCATCGTGCCGTCGCCGACAAGAGCTACGGTCTTGCGTGACGTGACGAGCGCGGCCCCCACCACGCCGGTACTGCAGTGCGCCATGGAACCGACCATTCCGGACGGCGTACGCCATTGGCGCGGATCGCCGAACCGCAGCCGGTTGATCGCCCACGCCATCGCGTTCCCGGTCTCGGCCATCACCAGGACTCCGGCCTCGACGAAGACCTCCTGCACGACCTCCATCAGGTAGGCGGGATGAACGCGACCGCCGTCGCGGCCCGGGGCCGAACAAGCGAACGGGTGTACGTCCGGGGCGGCAGCGGTGGACCTGGTCGCGGGTCGCTTCTCGAAATGCGCGGCCAGCTGGTCGGCGAACTCTCCGGCGTCGGCGATCACCGGCACCGTCATGGCGTCGGGATAGGCGGCGCCGGGCACGGAGGGGTCGGTGTCGACGTGGATGAACGCGATCCCGGGCAGGTATCCGGGAAGGTAGCCGGAGGCGGCGTCGCCGAGAGCCGTCCCGAGGACGAGGGTGTATTCCGGACGTTCACGCCGCAGGTGGTCGAGCACCGACGGGTGGCCGCCGAATCCGGTCACCCCCAAGTAGCGGGGATGTTCCTCGGCGATCACTCCCTTGCCGCGCGGCGTGGCCATGACAGCTACGCCGGTGGCCTCGGCCAGCCGGCGTACCGGACCGGCCAGTCGCCGTGTTCCGGCACCGACCCACAGCACCCACCGCCGGTTGTGCAACAACTCGAAGGCGTCGGCTGCGGACTTGGACACGTCGGGGCGTGCCGCGGCACGGATCGCCGGGTGGACCCGGTGGGTCAGGCCCCGCTGCGCCCGCAGGGTCAGGCTGATGTGGGCCACGAACCGCTGACCCGTGGACACTGCCTCGGCCAGGACGCCGGCCAGAGCGGGAAGTTCCTCCGCGGTGGTGACCATGGTGGCGATGTCGAACAACGGCCCGGCCGTGAAAAGGCCCTCGTGCGGCAAGGTCCGCGGGCCGGTCTCCTGGATCGGCCGGCGGCCGTACATGCCGGCATCGGTACAGGCGCTGACGAGGATGACCCGGGCCGGCTCGTGCCGCGCCGCATAGACGCCGGTGAGCACGTTGGTAAGGCCTGGTCCGGTGGTCACGAAGACCACCACCGGCGCGCCGGTCGCCACGCTTGCCTCGCAGGCGGCGAAGGCGGCACCGCTCTCGTGCCGGAAGTGGGTCACCTGGATTCCGGGGCCGCCGAGCGCCGACCAGAAGAACGAGATGGCGCCACCGGAGACGCCGAAAGCATGCCGGACGCCGAGCTCCTCCAGCGCTTCGGCGAACGCGGTCGCGAACGTCGTGGTGCCGGCGTCAGTCATGTCCGCTCAGCCTCCGCTCCAGCAGGCCCTGCACGTTCGTTGCGAACTCGTCGGTGGTGGCGGTCCCGCCCAGGTCCCGGGTCACGCACCGGCCGTGCAAGGCCGTGCGCAGACAGTCCCGCAGACACGCGGCCTCCTCGCCGTACCCGAGGTGCGCCAGGAGCATGGCCGCCGAGGCCATGGCGGCGGCAGGGTTCGCGGTGCTCGTGCCCGCGATGTCCGGTGCACTGCCGTGCACCGGTTCGAACAGCCCGAAGCCGGTCTCCGGACACAGGCTCGAGCCGGCCGCCACGCCGAGGCCTCCCATCAGCGCGGCGCCGACGTCGCTGGCGATGTCGCCGAAGAGGTTCTCGGTCACCACACCCTCATACGGCTCGGGGTCGCGGATCAGGTGGTAGCAGAACGCGTCGACGTACTCCTCGGTCGCGGTGAGCTCAGGCACCGCGGCCAGCTCGGCCCGGAAGACGTCCCGCCACAGCGCTCCGGTATGCGGCACCGCGTTGGCCTTGTGCACCAGCGTCACCCGGCGGCGCCCGCGCCGCCGCAGATCCTGCAGGCAGTACCGGATGAAACGTTCGACCGCCGGTCGCGTGTAAACGCAGCTGTCGACGGCCCGGCTGCCTGTCGTCTCGCCGACGCCCGCGTACAGCCCCTGGGTGTTCTCCCGGTACAGATCCACCGTCCCGCCGGGCAACTCGATCGGCCGGTGGTTGACGTACAGGTCCAGCCCGCGGCGCAGCCCGAGGAGGATGGCGCGGCCGTGGGCCATGTCCGGGATCCGGGGGTCTCCCAGCGCGCCGAAGAAGACCGCACGATAGTCGGCCGCCAGTTTCTCCAGTCCACCGTCCGGGATGCCCACGCCGTCGGCCAGCCACCGGTCGGCACCCCAGTCGAAAACATCCCAGACCAGATCCAGCCCGCGTACGTGAATCAGCGGGTCCAGCACACGCAACGCCGCCGGCACCACCTCGGCGCCGATGCCGTCGCCCGGGATCACCGCGATCCTCACCGCTCGACCACAGCGGTGAGCATGTCCTCGACCGAGCAGAGCCGGCCGGCGATCGCACTCGCCGCGACCACGAGCGGCGACGCCAGATATACCTGGCCCGGTCCGGACCGCCCGGGGAAGTTGCGGTTCTGTGCGCTGACGGTCACCTCGTCCGGGTGCTCGGACACACCGGGGCCGGCGTTGATGCAAGCGCCGCACGACGGTGGCAGCACGGTCACGCCCAGGTCCTCGAAGAGCTCGACATAGCCGCGGCCGGCCGCGTACGCCAGCACCGCCTCGCTGCCCATCTGCACGTATGCCCGGACGTCAGCCGGTACCCGCAGTCCGTGTCGCCGGGCGAGCGCGAACACACGCGCGTACATGTCCATGTCATGGGCCTTGCCGCCGGTGCACGAACCACCGTAGGCGCGGTTGACGGGTACGTTCCGGTCGATCGCGGAGAGCGGCACGGCGTTGCGCGGATCACCCGGCAGCGACACCATCGGCTCGACCGCGCCGAGGTCCAGATCCACCACCGCCGCATACGTCGCGTCCGCGTCAGCAACCGGGGCCGGAGCGCCGGAGCGCCCGCGCCTGGCCAGGAACTCTTCGGTCACCGCGTCGGGTTCGACCACGGCCGTCGTGGCACCGGCCTCGACCGCCATGTTGCAGAGGGTGGTCCGCTCGTCCATGTCCAGATCCGCGCATCCGGCATCGGCGAACAGCAGAACGCGGCCGATCGTCCGGTGGCCGGCGATGCTCGGGTGCGTCAGCAATGTCAGCACGACGTCCTTGGCACACACGTCCGGCCGGATCCGGCCGCGCAGGTTGATCCTCATGACCTCGGGCACCTTCACGAGAATCTGCCGGTTGTACCAGGCGGCGGCGATGTCCGTGGCGCCGACGCCGAAGGCGAACGCGCCGACCGCTCCGCTGGTGCAGGTGTGGCTGTCGGTCCCGATCACGACCTCGCCGGGCCGGGCCACGCTCTCCACCATGTAGCTGTGGCAGATCGCCCGGCTGGGCCCGACGAAGTGCCCTCCGGTCCGTTCCGCGAAGGCTCGCTGTCGCGCGTTCAGGGCCGCCACCCGGGCGGCCTGCTGCCCTCCGTTGCGGCGGCGGGCCAGCACCGGGCCGGCCAGCGACAGGTGGTCCTCGAAGAACCAGCACGAGCGGGGGTCGGCCAGGGCACGGTCCGCACCGAACTGCCGTTCGAACATGTCTGCGGCCATGGGGGTCACGTACTCGTGCGAGAAACGCACGTCGGCCTCGATGAAGTAGGACTCGCCGGCCCGGACTGTGGCTCCCTCCGGAGCCCGGTTGCCGGACGCGAGGCGGGACTGGATGACCTTCTCGACGTAGTTGAGCGGTCGCGGTCCGTCGAATGCCGGTGGCACCGGCACAGCCCGGCGGTGGTACCCGAACAGGCCGCCGAGCTCGATGATGGTCCGTTCGATGCCGGTGGCGTGGCGAGTGAACGCGTCCAGCCGGAGTTCCGCGCCGTCCAGCAACGCGTCCAGGACCTCGAAGTCGTCGCACGTGAGGATGCCCACGTTGCGGCAGTTCTGCTGGTAGATCCGCTCGAAGGAGCGCGCGAAGACGATCCGCACACCGGCGTACTTCTCGGCGTAGACGGCGTGCTCGCGCGACGAGCCGCAACCTTTCGCGTGTCCGCTGACGATCACTTGCGGTGCAAGCGTTCGGACCGCGCCTTCGGCCGGCGCCGCGTGCCGAAGGCCGAGGTACGCGTAGTCGCCGAGCCGGGCGTCGTACCAATAGCAGCACCAGGCC
>DATBGW010000386.1:0-2389 GCA_036557765.1 Actinoplanes sp. | reverse complement strand
GGGGCGCGGCGGCGGCGCGGTGATCACCGTGGCGAACCTCACACTGGCGATTCCCACGCTGGCGCTGCTGACCATCCTGCCGCTCACCCGGCTGGGCTTCGGCAAGCCGCCGGTGGTGGTCGCGCTCGCCGTGTTCGCGGTGCCGCCGCTGCTGGCGAACGCCTACACCGGGATTCGCCAGATCGATCCGGAGACCCGGGATGCCGCCCGCGGCATGGGGCTGTCCGGCGGGCAACTGCTGCGCCGGGTGGAGCTGCCGCTGGCCGTACCGTACCTGGCCGCCGGGCTGCGCACTGCAGCGGTGCAGGTGGTGGCCACCGCGGCGCTGGCGGCGTTCGTCAATGGCGGTGGGCTCGGTGAGATCATCAGCGCCGGCTTCGGGATCGGCATGAGCAACGGCGGCGGCGGCCAGATCGTCGCCGGTGGCATCGTGGTGGCCGTCCTGGCGCTGCTCGTCGAGGCGATGCTGGCCGGTTTCCAGTGGCTGGTCACGCCGCGCCCGCTGCGTGCGGTCCGGCGCAGCCGGGTCGCGGCTGCGGTACCGGCTGGATAACGGACCGGCGCCCCGCTGGAAAGTTGTCACACCTGGCGGGTAGACCTGGCACTGACATCTCACGGGCATCGCCCTTCGACTGCCCGTCGGACACGCGGCACGGCCGGATGGCGTGCCGGGACACAGAAGGCGGCGGTATGCGTCGACACCTGCTCCTGACGGCCAGCGCGATTACGGCAGCCGTCGTCATCTCCGGTTGCGGTGGCGCCGGATCCTCCGGCACGGCCGCGCCACCCAGCGCCGCTGCGGGCGGCGGATGCGCACCGGTCGCGGGTAGCACCCTCGTGGTGCTGACCGACGACAAGAACCTGCAGAACACCGACAACGTCATTCCCGCGATCAATAAGAAGGCCTCGTCGCCCCAGCTCATCGCAGCACTGGACAAGGTCTCGGCCGCGCTCGACACGCAGAAGCTGATCGCGCTCAACAAGGCGGTCGACGTCGACCGCAAGTCGTCCAAGGCGGCGGCGCAGGAGTTCGCCACGGCGAACAACCTGATCAGCGGCATCACCAAGGGTTCCGGCGGCAACATCACCGTCGGGGCGGCCAACTTCAGTGAGAACGCCACGCTGGGCGAGCTGTACGCCATCGCGCTGCGGGCCGCCGGCTACACCGTCAAGGTGCAGCAGATCGGTAACCGTGAGCTGTACGAGCCCGCCCTGGAGAAGGGCGACATCGACGTCGTCCCGGAGTACGCGGCGACGCTTGCGACGTTCCTGTCCGGCAAGGTCGAGGGTAAGAGCGCCAAGGACCCGTCCTCGTCCGACCTGGACACGACGGTGAAGAACCTCACCGCCCTGGGCTCGAAGGTCGGCCTGGTCTTCGGCAAGGCGTCGTCCGCGCAGGACCAGAACGCGTTCGCTGTCACGTCCGCGTTCGCCGAGAAGAACGGCGTGAAGACGCTGTCGGACCTCGCGGCGAAGTGCTCGGGCGCGGCCACGGTGCTGGGTGGTCCGCCGGAGTGCCCGAAGCGGCCCAAGTGCCAGCAGGGCCTCGAGTCGACGTACAACTTCAAGGCCGGCAAGTTCGTCTCGCTGGACGCCGGCGGCCCGCTGACCAAGACCGGCCTCAAGCAGGGCACGGTCAGCGTCGGTCTGGTCTTCAGTTCCGACAGCGCACTAGCCGCCGGCTGAGTGCGGCGGATGCGCCGGGCGCCGCATGGGCGACGCCCTGCGCTTCCGCCTGGGCGAATGTTCCCCCGAGCCTCCTCGCCGATCTTGGAGTTGTGGTTGCCTTTTTGGGGCTTAGTGACTGGTTATGTGCCAACCACAACACCAAGATCGGCGAGGGTTTATTTGTCGATGTCGCCGACCACGAAGAACATCGAACCGAGGATCGCGATCAGGTCCGGCACGAGGCAGCCGGGGATGAGCGTGGTCAGCGCTTGTACGTTCGCGTACGACGCGGTCCGCAGCTTGAGCCGCCACGGTGTCTTCTCACCGCGGGAGACCAGGTAATAGCCGTTGATGCCGAGCGGGTTCTCGGTCCAGGCGTAGGTGTGGCCCTCCGGCGCCTTGACCACCTTGGGCAGCCGCACGTTGACCGGACCGCCGATCCGGTCCACCCGGTCGAGACACTGCTCGGCCAGGTCCAGCGACACGAACGCCTGATCCAGCAACACCTCGAACCGCGAATGGCAGTCTCCGGCGGTCCTGGTCACGACCGGGACGTCCAGCTGGTCGTACGCCAGATAGGGTTCGTCCCGGCGCAAATCGATATCGAGCCCGCTTGCCCGCGCGACCGGCCCGGACGCGCCGTAGGCGGCCGCCTGTTCCGCGGTGAGGACCCCTACACCGACGGTCCGGGCCAGGAAGATCTCATTCGTCCGGATCAGGC
>DATBGW010000385.1:0-6363 GCA_036557765.1 Actinoplanes sp. | reverse complement strand
CGGGGAGTGGGTGTGGTCGGGCAGCGGCGTAGGGTGCGCGGATGGGCGGAGTCGGCGGGTGGGCGGCGGCGGGCTTCGAGGCGGTGCGGGAGGCGTTCGCGGAAGATCCTCGGGGCGGTTCCGCGCTGACGGTGCTGCGCGACGGTTCGCCCGTGGTCGAGCTCTGGGAGGGCTGGCGCGATGTCGCGCGAACCCAGCTGTGGGAGCCCGACACGCGGGTCAACGTGTACTCGGTCGGCAAGCCGGTGATCGCGCTTGCCGTCGTGCTGCTGGCCGAGCGCGGCCTTCTCGATCTGGACGATCCGATCGCGCGGCATTGGCCGGAGTTCGGCAGCGGCGCTTCGGTACGGCAGGCGCTGACGCACACGGCCGGTCTGCCGGTGTTCCCGGTCCCGCGCCCGGCGTCGGCGTGGGCCGAATGGAACGTGCTCTGCGCCGATCTTGCGACGGCCGAACCGCTGTGGCCGCCCGGAACGGTTGCCGCCGAGCATGCGCTCACCTATGGGCACCTCCTGGGCGAGATCGTCCGCCGGATCGACGGGCGTCCGCCGGCACGGTTTGTCGCCGAGGAGATCGCCGAGCCGTACGGGCTGGACTTCGGCTTCGGCGGGGACGGCCGCTGCGCCGAGCTGGAGTATGAGGCGCCGGATTGGCCGGAACGGAATCTGGGCGAGCCCGGCTCGCTGCACGCCCGGGCCGTCAGCAATCCGGCCGGCGCTCGCGACCTCGCGGTGGTGAACAGCCCGCTGTGGCGTAACGCCTGCATTCCGGCGGTCAACCTGCATGCGACCGCGACCTCGATCGCACGGTTCTACGCGGCGCCGCCGACAAAGCAGCTCGCGGTGGCCCAGTTCACCGGCGTTGACCGGTTCCTCGGGGAAGAGGTGGTCTGGGGGCTGGGCGTGCAGATCGAGCCGGACGGCTCGTGGGGCATGGGCGGCCTCGGCGGCAACTGCGGCTGGGCCGATCCAGCCGCAGGCCTCACCATCGGGTACGTCACCCGCCGACTGGGAGATTTCGCCGCGGTGGACCGGATCGACGCCGCCCTGAAGACGTAAGCAGTGGACCGCATCGACGGCACCCTGAAGACGTAAGCGGTGGACCGGATCGACGGCGCCCTGAAGACGTAGGCAGTGGACCGATCAACGCCGCCCTGAAGACCCAGCAGTAGACCGCATCGACATGCCCCGGAGACCTCAGCAGTGGACCGGGCCGACGCCGGCCTCAAGTTCTAATCCGCCCGCGGGCGCGGCCGATTGTGGACCCTCGCGGAGCGCGAATACCCCGCGATCTTGGAGTTGTGGTTGGAACGAATCGGATGCTAAGCGGCAAAAGGGCAACCACAACTCCAAGATCGCGGGGAACGGTGGGAAGAACGGGGAACGGTGTGGGGAAGAGGAGGAGGCGGGGGCATGCGGAGACGGTGGCGGGGCGGGGTGGTGTCTCTCGGCCTGCTGGTTGCCGCCGCGCTGGCGCTGCCCGTGGCGTCGTCCGCGGGCAGTGCGGGCCTCACCGCGATGCCCGCCGGAACCCGGGCCATGTGGCTGTGGGGTGACCAGCCGGCCGCCGACGTCGTGACCTGGGCAGCGAGCCGCGGCGTCTCGGAGATCTTCGTCTACGTCGCACCGTCGGTGCTCACGAACGGTGACCTCGGACGGCTGCAGGAGATGAAGCAGCGGGCCGACGCGCGTCGCATCCGGCTCAGTGCGCTGGGCGGCGACAGCGCCTGGACCACCGATCACGCCGCGGCCCTCGCGTGGCAGCGGACCGTCGTCACCACCGGCCTCTTCGCGGGCATCCACCTGGACGTGGAGCCGTACCTCACCGACGGCTGGACCACCGACCTGCAGGCCACCGAGGCGTCGTACCTGACGTTGCTGGACCGGATGCGATCCGGAAGCACGCTGCCGGTGGAGGCGGACGTGCCGTTCTGGTTCGGCCAGTACCGGGTCGGCCGTAAGAACCTGGCGGACGAGGTGCTGAAGCGGGTCAAGGCCGTCACGGTCATGAGTTACCGGGACACCGGGACCGGGCCGAACTCGATGCTGACCCGCGGAGCGGCCGCCGGCAAGCGAGTCCGGCTCGCGGCGGAGACCAATCCGCTGCCGGACTGCCGCTACTGCACGTTCGCCGAGGATGGCGCCACCCACCTCACCCGAGAACTGACCAAAGTGGACAGCGCCACCCGCCGGACCGCGGCGTTCGGCGGCATCGCGGTCCACCGTTACGGCACGTGGCGAGCCCTACCGTCATAGTTTGTCAGTGCCGATCGGTGGGCACTGGTTCGCGGGTCCTGCCGGCCGAACGGACGAACGCAACGGGCCGGCAGGGCCCGCTTTCCACATCCCGCCCGGCGCACCGGACGGGAACCTCAGTCCCGCAGCCAGACCGCCTCGTCCCGGTGCGACTCCAGCGGCTTGGGATAGTCAAGGTCGAGATCCAGCCGCCACGGCTGGTGGACGGCCTTGCCCTCGACACTCTTGAGTTCGGGCACGTAGCGACGAACGTACACGCCGTCGGGATCGAACCGCTCGGCCTGGCGGATGGGGTTGAACCGGCGGTAGGGACGGGTGTCGTTGCCGGTACCCGCGACCCACTGCCAGTTACCGGAATTATTCGCCACATCCCCGTCCAGAAGCCAGCGGAAGAACTCCTGCACGCCAAGCCGCCAGTCCAGACCGAGGTGTTTGGTGAGAAAGGCCGCCGTGATCAAACGCGCGCGATTGTGCATCCAGCCTTCGGCGCGCAGCTGGCGCATCCCGGCGTCCACGATCGGCACTCCGGTCAGGCCGTCCTGCCAGTGGCGCAGCGCGTCCTCGTCGTAGCGCCAGCCCGGTTCACCGCCGGACCGGTAGGCCGCCGTGGAGATGCGCGGGAACGCGTACGTGACCTGGTAGTAGAAGTCCCGCCAGCAGAGCTGGCGAACGAACGCCGCAGGCCCGCCGCCGTCGCGCTTGCGGACCGCGTCGGCCACCGCGAGCGGCGAGACACACCCGAAGCGGAGGTACGGGCTGAGCCTCGACGTCGCGTCGGCCGGCAGGTCGTTGTGTGTCTCGTCGTACGCGTCGATGTGCCGCAGCCAGGCCTTGACCCGGCGCAGCCCGTCGGTCTCCCCGCCCGGCACGGCGTCCGGGGAGTCGCCGGCCGGCGCACCCGGCAGGTCGCCCACCCGCAACCCGGACGGCAGACGGACGGCCCGCGGCGTCGCGACCTCCGCGCGCCAGGTCGCGGCCTCCCACGCCCGGAAATATGGCGAGAAGACCCGGTAGTGATCGCCGCCGCCAGGCTGGAGATAGCCCGGCTCCACCACGGTCAGGCCCGGAAAGAGCCGGAGCGCGAGGCGGTGTTTCTCGCACTCGTCGATGAACCGCCGTTCGCGCCGGCGTGCGTACCCGCTGACGTCCGCGGCCAGACCGATCCCGCCGGCGCCGACCTCCCGGGCGATCTTGATGGTCTCGGCCACCGGATCCCCATGCCGGATCACCAGGTCGCCGCCCTTGCCGCGCAGCGTCGTACGGAGATCGGCCAGCGACTGATGCAGGAAGCGAATCCGATTCGGCGAGATCGTCTGCAGGTGCGGGTCGAGGACATAGAGCGGTACGACCAGCTCGGCGTTCGCGCACGCGGTGGCCAGCGCAGGGTTGTCATGCACCCGGAGGTCGCGGGTGAGCAGGACGACGGCGGTCCGCATCATGCCGCCACGGGCATCGGCGTGCCCGGCCGGGTCAGCAGGCTGCGAACCGCGACGGCGGCGCGCTTGCGGTTCGGCACCGTGGCGCGGCGGGCGAAGACGTCGTAGTCAGCGGCGATGATCTCGTCGAGGATGCCGCCGTAGAGCCGGAACGCCGTCCGCATGCACGCTTGGGAACCCCGGTTGAGCAGCGGGATCCCGGGGGCGGCGGCACGATAATGCGAGTGAGCCCGGCCCACCTCGTACCGGATGAGCGCCCTGATCGGCGGTGTCGCCACCCGCCGTTCGAGATCGGTGCGGGTGATGCCGAACGCGGCGAGGTCGTCTTCGGGCAAGTACATCCGGCCGCGGTCGAGGTCCTCGGCCACGTCCCGGATGAAGTTGGTGAGCTGGAACGCCAGACCGAGCTGGCGGGCCGGCTCCCGCGCCGCGGCGGGATCGCTCGAGCCCAGAATCGGCAGCATCATCGTGCCGATCACCGCGGCCGAGCCTTCCATGTAGTCGAGCAGGTCGTCGTACGTGCGGTAGGCGGTCACCGTGAGGTCCATCGCCATGCTTTTCAGGAACGCGTCGAAGTCGGCCGGGTCCAGATCGAAGACGGCGATCGTGTGCAGAACCGCGGGCAGCAGCGGGTCGTCGATCGCACCAGCGCGGAACCGGTCCGCCCAATCACCCAGCCGCGCGGCCCGCTCGGCGGCCGGCAGCGCCTCGGTGCGGTCGACGATCTCGTCGGCGTAACGGGTGAACCCGTACAGCGCGTGGACGTGGCGTCGCTTCCATGCCGGCAGCAACCGGGTCGCCAGATAGTAGGTACGGCCGTGGCGTTTGTGCAGCTCGCGGCAGCGTTCATAGGACGCCGGCAGATCCATGTCCACGGTCACTCCTGAAATATCGACTCGCCAATCGACGCAACTCGCGATCCTAGGGTACGCTTCCGTCCGTGGCCAACCGCACCCTCGAGCAGAACCGGCCTGGCGTCCCCCGTCAGGTCGTCCCCCAGGATGCGCTCACCGGCGCGGTCGAGGGCACCTTGGCCGACTTCCTGACCAGTCAGATCGCCGCCCTCGACGAGATCGATCCGGCGCTCGGCGGCTTCGCCCGGACCATCCGCGACACCGTGCTCGGCGGTGGCAAGCGGCTCCGGCCCACGTTCGCGTACTGGGGATGGCGTGGCGTGGTCGGCCCGCACGATCCGGTCGATCCGGTGTTGCCCGCGCTCGGCGCGCTCGAGCTGCTGCACACGTTCGCGCTCGTACACGACGACGTCATGGACGGCTCCGCGACGCGGCGCGGGCGGCCCACCGTGCATCGCGCCTTCGCCGCCCAGCACGCCGCGACCGGCCGGCGCGGCGACCCGGCCGGATTCGGCGCGACGTCGGCGATCCTGGCCGGAGACCTGTGCCTGGTCTGGGCCGACCAGCTTCTCGCCTGCTCGCCGCTACCGACGTCGACGCTGTTCGAGGCGCGTGCGTGCTACGACCGGATGCGCGTCGAGGCGGTCGCCGGACAGTACCTGGACGTGCTCGGCGAAGCCGAGCCCGACGCGTGGTCGGTGGAGCGCGCACTGCTCGTGGCGCGGCACAAGACCGCCAGCTACACCGTGCAACGGCCGCTGCAGTTCGGTCTGGCGCTCGCCGTGCCGGTACGGCCGGAGGCGGTCGAGATCGACGCCGCCTACCGCCGGTATGGCGGCGCGGTCGGCGAAGCGTTCCAACTGCGCGACGACCTGCTGGGCGTGTATGGAGATCCGGCGGTCACCGGCAAACCCGCCGGTGACGATCTGCGTACCGGCAAGCCCACCACGCTGCTCATGCTGGCCCGCCAGCTCGCCACCCCCCTCCAGCGTGCCGAGCTGGACCGAGACCCCGCCGGAGCCGTCATCCCCGCCGACGGCTCCGGCGGGCACACCCGCAGGGTCGCCCGTCTCGCCGAGATCATCGCCGAGACGGGCGCCCCCGCGCGGGTGGAGACCCTCATCGCCGAACGCGTCGGGGAGGGCATCGCCGCGCTGGCCCGGGCACCGATCTCGGACGACGCGCGGTTCGCACTGACCGACCTGGCGGTGACCGCCGCCCATCGCACGACATGATGGAGCAACACTGGAACGCTGGGAGCCGCTGACGTGCGAACTGTGACGGGACCGACCGACCGCGTGGTCGTCGTCGGCGCCGGACTGGGCGGTCTGGCGTGCGCGCTGCATCTGGCCGCCGCGGGGCGCGAGGTCACAGTGGTGGAGCGCGAGCCGGGTCCGGGCGGGCGAGCGGGGCGGCTCAGCGTGGACGGGTACGAGTTCGACACCGGCCCGACCGTGCTGACCATGCCGGAGTTGATCGCCGCGCCGTTGGCCGCGGTCGGTGAGAATCTCGACGACTGGCTCGAACTGGAACCGCTGGACCCGGCGTACCGTGCGTTCTATCCGGACGGCTCCACTCTGGACGTTCGTACGGACACCGTCCGGATGGCCGCCGAGATCTCCCGGGTCTGCGGTCCGCGCGAGGCCGACGGCTATCTCCGCTTCGTCGACTTCGCCCGCCGGTTGTGGCAGCTGGAACGGCACGACTTCATCGACCGCAACCTGGACCGCCCGGTCGACCTGGTCAATCTCAACCTGCTGCGGCTCATCGGGATGGGTGGGTTCCGGCACCTGCAACCGAAGATCAATCAGTTCTTCC
>DATBGW010000384.1:0-15312 GCA_036557765.1 Actinoplanes sp. | reverse complement strand
AGCGGCAGCACGATCGCACTGAAGATCAGCATGTACTCGGTCAGCTGGATCGGGTCGATCGTGGTAAGCAGCGCCGCGATCCCCAGCAGGATGCTGACCATGACCACCACGTGGAAGCGGGTGGCCTGCCGTGGACGTAGGCATTTGCCCCAGGCCCAGCCGAAGTACTGCGCCACCGTGTAACCGGCGGACAGGCTGGTCTCCATCGCGGCGCCGAACGTCGCCGCGAACACGCCGAGGGTTCCCGGACGAGGTCGAACACCGGCCGGGTGCTGACCGCGGTGACCCGGCCGGACATCTCCGCGTACACGCAGATCCCGATGATGCCGACGACCAGCACCCAGGTGTGCGCGAGCCCGAAGCGCGACCCCGCCTCGGACGTGGACACGATGTCGCCGATGTCGACGAAGCCGCCGATCGCGGTGAGGATGCCGAGCGTGACGGCGAGCAGGCGTTTCATCCGTGCTCTTCGATAAAATTGTCGAGTCCGTCTTCCACCGGCCGGATCGCGTCGAGCGCTCCGCGGGTCAGGTCGGTGCTGGTGCCGGGCAGCACCGCGTTCGCCCGGATCAGCAGCGGACCCAGCTGGTCGCGCATCGCCTCGGTGCGGTCGTCCGGCGCGGCAACGTCGGTGAATCCCTTCGCCGCGCCGGACAGCGCGCTACGGGCGTCGTCGAGCATGCTGTTCGCGTACGGCCCGGTGACCCGGCCGGCCAGCAACGCCTCGCCGGTGAGCGACGCGGTGGCGAGCGCGTCGTACGCGGACTGCGCGGCGTTGACCGCCGTCACCCGGTAGTCGTGGAAGTCGACCGGCTTGGTGGCCAGGTAACCGGCGCCGGCCCAGGCCAGCGCCACGGTGACCAGCCCGGCCGCGGCCCAGCCCGTCGCCCGCATCTCCTCACCCGCCTCGTGTTTCGTGATCGCCGGAGCAGCATATGACCGCTCGGGTGGCGGCGCCGCGATGACGCGGTGTTCGGCCGGAAGGACCGCAACCCGTCGGCACCTTCGCGGGCACGGAACGTGCACCGGCGGCCCCGGACTCTCGTCTGCATGCCCGGCCGAAACGCGGCCGGACTACGCGGGGGAGATCACACATTGCGTCGCACGAAGCTGCACAAGCCCGTCACCGTCCTGGCCGCTCTGCTCACCGGCACCGGGTCCGCGTTCCTCGCGGGCGGGCCGGCCGGGGCTGCCGCCGGCCCGGAGCTCACCGTGGCCGCCAGCGACGACACGTACACCTCCAGCGCCCGGCGCACCACGACGTTCGGCGCCGATGACAAGCTCGCCATCGGCCGCCTCGGCAGCGACACGAAGGTGTCGTACCTGAAGTTCACCGTGCCGGCCGGCGCCCGGGTCGCCGGCGCCCGGCTGAAGCTGACAACGGTCGGCGGCGTCACCGGCCGGATCACTGTGAACCGCGTGCTGAGCAATGCCTGGACCGAGTCGCGGCTGACCGCGGCCACCGCGCCGGCGCTCGGCCTCGCGGTCGCTTCGGTGGCGCCGCCCGCGACCGCCACGGAGGTCGCCGTCAACCTGAGCGCCGAGGTCACCGGGCCGGGCACGTACTCGTTCGCGATCCGCTCCTCGGCGACGGCCGCGGTGACCCGGATCCGTTCCACCGAGGCGGGGTGGGGCGGTCCGCAGCTGATCGTCGCCACCACGGCTCCGACGCCGGCGCCCACCACCGCGCCCACGACGGCGCCGACCACCACGCCGGCGACCGCTCCGACGACGGTGCCGGCCACCCCGCCGAGCACCGCACCCACGACGGATCCCACGGTCGCGCCGACCACGGAGCCCACGACCGCGCCCGCCACCGAGCCCACGACCACGCCGACAACCACCGCGCCCGCGGCTGATTGTGTCGCCGGTGCACTGCTCGTGCCGTCCTGCGGCGTGCTGTGGGGCGCCGCGGCCGGTGGCTTCACCGACGCGCCGCGGGACACCGCGCTCAAGGACTGGGAGAAGCTCAGCGGCCGTACCGCGACGATCTTCCACGCGTACCACAAGGGCGACGAGCCGTTCCCCACCAAGGCCGAGATCGCCATGGCCCGGGACGCCGCGCACCCGCGCGTCCTGCTGCTGAACTGGAAGATCGCGTACGGCTCGACGTGGGCCAAGGTCGCCAAGGGCGAGCAGGACAAGCGCATCGACGCGTTCGCGGCGCGGGTGCAGTCGACGTTCAATGAGAAGTTCTTCCTGGTGCTCAACCACGAGCCGGAGAACGACGTCGTGCCCACCGCCGGGTCCGGCTTCGAGGCAAAGGACTTCGCCGCGATGTACCGGCACACGATCCTGCGGCTGCGTGCCAAGGGCGTGACCAACGTTATAAACGTGATGGCGTACATGGGCAACGAGAAGTGGCTGGCCCAGTCGTGGTGGAAGGACCTGTACCCGGGCGACGACGTGGTCGACTGGATGGGCCTCGACTCGTACGTGAGCGCCGAGAAGGGCTACTACCACTACGGCATGTTCGGTGACCTGCTCGACCGGCAGCCCACCGGCGGCGGCCAGGGCTGGTACGACTGGGCGGTCACCAAGCACCCGAGCAAGCCGATCATGGTGGCCGAGTGGGGCGTCTACCACCGCGTCGGCAAGCCCGCCGACAAGGCGCCGGCGTACAACACCGTGGTGCCAGAGTTGCAGAAGCGCCCGGCGGTCAAGGCGATCGTCTACTTCGACACCGCCCAGGACGACGAGGGCGACCGCGACATCAGCATCAACAGCACGGCGTCCAGCCTCGCCGCGTTCCGGACGCTGGCCGCGAACCCGATCTTCGACGTGCGGCTGAGCTGAGCCGAGCGTCAGACCCACGAGCCGCCCGGCGGGCCTGCCGGGCGGCTCGTGCCGTTGTCATTCCCCTTTCATTCCCCCGCGATCTTGGAGTTGTGGTTGCCTTTATAAGGTCTTGGTCCGCATTTGCGCCAACCACAACTCCAAGATCGCGGAGGAGGGCGCGGATCAATCCTCAAGTGATCGGCCGTCTGCCCGATCTGCCCGGTACGAGGTGCATCAGGCACGTCGGAGACCACTCGCGGAGGTTCGATGAGCGTCGGGCGTGTCCTGCCGGTCCTCCGCGCGCTGCGGCGGCATCCGACCACCGTGCTCGTCGTGGTGGTCGTCGCCGCGGTCGCCGCCTTCCTCGCCGGCGGTCTCGGGGCCCAGCTGGGCGGTACGGTGTCCGACGTCGCGACCACGCTGATGGCCGCCGCCGCGGGCGTCGCCTGCATCCTCCGCTCGCACGGCCGGACCGGCCGGATGCGCTGGGCCTGGGGCGCCATCGGCCTCGGCGCTCTGGTGTACGCGTTCGGCGGCCGGCTGGTGCCCTCCGCGGAGCGGGCCGATCTGGGATACCTCGGCATGGTGCCGCTCGTCTCGTTCGGTCTGCTGCTGGTGCCGGTGGCCCGGCAGTCGGTCGCGAACCGCATCCGCAGCGTCGTCGACGGTCTGATGATCGCCGCGTCGCTCGTGTTGATCAGCTGGATCTTCGTGCTCAAGCCGCTGCTCGCCGCGGGTGGCGCGGCGGGCCTCGAATGCGATCTCCGGCTCGCGTACCCGATCGGCGACGTGCTGCTGGCCACCGTCGTGCTGTACACGTTCGCGGTGCTGCGCCGCAGCGGCCGCGACTCGGTGCCGCTGATGCTGATCGGCACCGCCATGCTGACCATCGGCGTGTGCGACAGCGCCCGCTCGTACCTCAACCTCGACGCGACGTACCGCCGCGGCGGCCTGGTCGACGTGGGCTGGCTGGTCGGGTTCGCGGTCGTGCTGCTGGCGGCGCGCTACGCGGGCGCCGCGGTGCCGGCTCCCGAACCGGTCGAGGGCGACGGCCGGCCGGGCACTGACGACCGCCAGCCGTTCGCCATCCTGGTCCCGTACGCGGCGGTGGTCGGCACGCTGCTGATCAGCGTCGTCTGGTTCGCGATGGCCGGGCACGGCGACGCGTTCTTCGGCTGGTGCCGCTCCGTTCTCATCCTGCTGATCGTGACCCGGCAGCTGCTCACGTTGCTGGAGAACCGGCACCTCACGGCGTACCTCGAGGCCCGGGTGACCAAGCGCACCGCCGAGCTGTACGCCAGCGAGCAGCGCTTCCGCGCGCTGGTCCGGCAGAGCTCGGAATCCGTGGCGGTCGTGGAGCCGGACTCCACGATCCGCTACCAGAGCGAGTCGATCGAGCGCATCTTCGGCTACCCCGCCGGGCAGCTGATCGGCCGCAAGCTGGTGGAGGTCGCCGGCCCGGTGGCCGGTCCGCGCATCGCTGCGGCGATCCGGTCGGTGCTGGACTCGCCGTACGCCAGCACCACCATCGCGCTGGCGTTCGAGCATCGTGTCACCGGACGGCCGCGGCAGTCCGAGATGACGGTGACCAACCTGATGGACGATGCCTCGGTCAACGGCATCGTGCTGAACACCCGCGACGTCCACGACGCGCACGAGCTGCAGGAACAGCTGGTCTACGAGGCCTATCACGACGGCCTCACCCAGCTGGCCAGCCGCGCGCTGTTCCGGGAGCGGCTGGAGCAGGCGCTGGACGGCTGCCGGCGCACCGACGACGTGGCGATCCTGTTCCTGGACCTGGACGGCTTCAAGGAGGTGAACGACAGCCTCGGCCACGCCGCCGGTGACCAGTTGCTGGTCCAGGTCGCGGACCGCCTGCGTGACTCGGTACGCGCCGGGGACACGGTCGCCCGGCTGGGCGGTGACGAGTTCGCCGTGCTGGTCGAGTCGATCGTGGCCCGCGCGGACGCCGAGACGGTGGCCGGCCGCATCGTGGAGGCGGTGGGCGCGCCGGTCGTCATCGACGGCCGCGATCTGCACGTCGGCGCCAGCATCGGCATCGCCTCGGCCTCCGACGCGGCGGACATGGAGCAGCTGATGCGCAACGCCGACCTGGCCATGTACAAGGCCAAGTCCGGCGGCGGCAGCGGCTACGCCATGTACGACCCGCAGATGCACAACGCGCTGGTCCAGCGGCTGGAGCTGGAGGCGGACCTGCGGGTGGCGCTCGAGCGCGCCGAGCTGGCCCTGCACTACCAGCCGACCGTCGACCTGGTGACGGGGGAGATCGTCGGCTTCGAGGCGCTGGTCCGGTGGCACCACCCGACCCGCGGCGTCGTGGCGCCGTTCGACTTCATCGGCATCGCGGAGTCCACCGGCCTGATCGTGCCGCTCGGCCGCTGGGTGCTCGCCGAGGCGTGCCGCCAGGCCGTGGCGTGGGGTGCCGGAACCGGCCGGCGTTTGAAGATGGCGGTAAACGTCTCGGTCCGGCAGTTCGAGGACTGCGACCTCGCCGCCATGGTCTCCGACGTGATCGCCGAGACCGGCATGCCGGTCGACCAGCTCTGCCTGGAGATGACCGAGAGCGTCCTGCTCACCGACACCGACGAGAACCTCACCCAGTTGCTGCGCCTGAAGGCGCTCGGCGTCACCCTCGCCATGGACGACTTCGGTACGGGCTACTCGTCGCTGGCGTACCTGCGGCGCTTCCCGATGGACACCCTGAAGATCGACCGCTCGTTCGTCGACCGTCTCGGCGGTGACAGCGAGGACGTGGCGCTGGTCCGGACGATCGTCCGGCTGGGCCAGAGCCTCGGCATGTCCACCGTCGCCGAGGGCATCGAGGACGCCGCTCAGCTGGCCGCGCTCCAGGAGCTCGGCTGCGACCTGGCCCAGGGCTACTTCCTGTCCCGCCCGGTACCGGCCGCGGAGGCGGGCCGCCTGCTCCGCGAGGGCCTGCACGCGGTGGCGCGGCCGGCCTCCGTCGGCGCCTAGCCTCCTAGGACGCTCTAGGGCGTGTGCCCTCAGCCCAGGTCGAAGAAGCGCTGCAGTTCGACGTCCGGCACCTTGGTCTGGAAGGCGTCGTACTGGCTCTGCCGGGTGCTGGCGAACGCGTCGACGAACCGATCGCCGAACCAGTCCCGGGCGAAGGCGGACGCGCGGAGAGCCTCGATGGCCTCCGGCATCGACCGGTGGAAGTCGGTGCCCCCCGAGGGCTGCTCATAGCCGTTGCCGACCACCTCCGGAGCCGGCTCGATCTCCTCGGTGACGCCGGCCATCCCCGCGGCGAACGTCGCCGCCACGACGAAGTACGGGTTGGCGTCCGCGCCGGCCAGTCGATTCTCGACGCGGATGGTCCGCTGGTCGGAGCCGACGACGCGCAGGCACGCGGTCCGGTTCTCGTACCCCCAGGTGAGTCCGGGCGGCGCGAACGTGCCCGGAGCGAACCGCCGGTAGGAGTTCACCGTCGGCAGGAACATCAGCGTCAGCTCGCCCAGGTGGCGCTGCAGGCCGCCGACGAAGTGGGCGAACGTGCGGGACATCCGGTGCGCCCGGGACGGGTCGTGGAACACCGGGGCACCGGACCGGTCGAGCAACGACATGTGTACGTGGAACGACTGGCTGTCCGCGTCCTCGCTCCACCGGGGCATGTAGGTGACCGCCCGCCCCTGGCGCATGGCGAGCGCCCGCAGGAAGTTCTTCAACAGCACCGCCTGATCGGCCGGTTCCAGGCCGTCACCGGCGGCGATGCACGCCTCGAGGAATCCGCCACCGATCTCCTCGTGCATCTTCGCGAGGTCGATGCGCAGCGCATCGCACATGTCCGCTACCGCGTCGTACCACTCACTCTGGTGTACCTGATAGACGACGAGATCGTGGCTCCGGTGGGGAGTGACGGTCTGGAGGTTGCGGTAGTTCTTGGCGCGTGCGCTCTCGGCGGTCTCGTCGAACAGCGTGTACTCCAGCTCGAGCCCGTAGCGGGGCGCGAACCCGAGGTCGTGCCCGCGCCGCAGCACGGTCGTCAGCAGCGAACGGGGGCACAGGCCCGCGGTCTCCCCGTCGTAGGACGCGAGGATCAACAGGTTGCGTCCCTCCTGCGACCATGGCACGTGCCGGGCGCTGGCGGGGTCCACCCGCAGCACGTCGTCGTGGAAGTCGCCGGCTGCGTCGGTCACGCCCGGCAGGTCGAGGATCTCGTCCGTGGGGTCGAGCGCGAGAGTGGCCGGAGCCATGCCCATGCCGTCGCGCAGGATGCCGGACAGGTTCGCGGTGGACACCATCTGGCCCCGCAACAGCCCGTTGGTGTCCACCGAGGCAACCGTGGCGAAGCCCCGCTCGAACTTGTCTACGTACTCTTCAGGGGTCACGGTAGGACTCCGTGTGAGGGATGAGGCAGGTGACGATCGCGGCGAGCGTAGCGGATGGTCATGGATGTCCGTCCACGGTGGTGAACCGGCGCAGGTGGTACATCAGCGGCGCGGGCGGCGGGTGTCGCGTGGGCAGTAGCACATCCAGCACGCGTCCGATGACAACGAGATGACTGGCCTGGTGCAGGCTATTCGAGACGTGGCAGACGCACACGGCGGCCGCGTCCGAGAGGACCGGTGTGCCGGTGACGTGTCCCGACCACATGGCATCGTCGAAACGTTGCGAGCCGCTCTTGCCGGTGCGTCCGGCGAAGGTCGCCGCGACGTCCTCCTGGCTTCCGGCGAGGATGTTGACCGAGAACCACCCGGTACCGACGAGCGCCTTCGCGATGCTCGAGTTGCGGTTGACGCAGACCACGAGTTGCGGCGGCTCGGAGGACAGCGAGCAGACTGCGGTCGCGGTGATCCCGTAACGGTCGCCCGTGTGGCTGGACGCGGCGATGACGCAGACCGTCGCGGCCAGCGAGCTCATCGCGGTGAGGAAATACCGCGCCACCTGCTCCTCGTAGGCCTTGCCCTCGTCGTCGAGCATCCAGCCGGGGTACGGGGAGGCGGCCGCACCGTAGTCGTGCCACATCGGATCGAACGTCATGAGGACGCCGTGTCCCTGGCCGCGATGGTGGGCCCGAGGACCGGGACGGCCGGCTCCGCGGGCGCGAGGTCACCCCGCAGCACGCCCTCGGTGACGACCGGGACGCCGTCCAGCTCGACCGTGCAGTCCAGCATCGGTAGATCGAAGTGGCACCGGGTGAAGCGGTCCGCCGTCTCGTTGGCCCCCGTCGAGTACATGAAGTTGCCGGCGAACGCGCGTGCCTCGACGGCGTTGTGCTGGCTCTTGTCGTAGAGGTCGAAGTAGTCCCAGCGGGCGATCGGGTTCATGCCCCAGCCCACGTGGGAGCTGGCGTACGCCTCCCGGTCACCGAAGGCGGCCATGTAGCTGGCGAGCTGCCGCGCGTCGAAACCATCGCCGCTCACGTCGACCACGTAGTCATCCTGCACCGACAGCCGGATGGGGGAGCGCACGTACGTCTTGAACGTGCAGTTGAGATCCCCCGGAGCGAGCACGATCGTGCCGTTGACCGTGTTGCGTGCCGGGAACGCGAGCACCAGGCCGCCGGGCCAGTGCGCGATACTGCCCGGACCGGAGGTCACACCGGTCGATCCGGCGCGGAACGAGCCGTCGAGCCGGACGGTCAGGTCCGTGCCGGCCGCCGACGTGACCCGCATGGTGGCGGCCGCGGACATCATGTCGTAGCCGATCTGGACCCGGCGCGCCATGTCCGCGTCGTGGTGCATCCGTTCGAAGATCTCCGGGTGTTCGTTGGAGATCATCAGCACCCGGGATCCGGATGCCAGGATAGGCCGCAGTTCCCGGGCGTGCAGCAGGCCTTCGACGGTGCAGTCGATGACGACGTCGGCCCGGCACAGGGCCGCGACCGCTGCCGGGTTCTGCCGCAGAGCCAGGGTCGTGCCGGTCGACCGCAACGCCACCGGTCCGGGGTTCGCCGGGGTGGGCATGACCAGCTGGAACGTCTCGGCGCCCAGCGACTGCGCGGCCAGGAACGCCGTCTCGACGATCTGCGGCCGGCTCGCGGTCTCGGAGAGCACGACACACAGCTCCGATGAGGACAGCCCGCAGAGCCGTAGCTGGGCGGCGAAGCGTTCCACCCAGCGCCATTCAGCGTTCATGCCGATCCTCCGTTCGTCCCGGGCCACAGCGTTCACCAGGTCCCCGTAGCCCGTGCCCATGGGGGAGGAGTCTAGGCAGGCATCGCGGCGGTATGTAAGTGCCTCTGACAGAGGCGTTGACAAATACGCTGACGTGGCCGAGCCTGTCGGCCATGACTGCTACCGCGCGGACGAAGGCGGCACTGAGCCGGGACGAGATGGTGGGCCGGGTCCGCGAGCTCGCGCCGGGCTTCATCGAGCGCGCCGTGCGCTACGACCGTGAGGCGACGTTCCCCTGGGAGAATTTCGCCGAGCTCAGGGACGCCGGTCTGCTGGGCCTTTGTGTGCCGACCGAGTTCGGTGGTCTCGGCGCCTCGTACGCCGACTATGCGCGGATCTCCGCGGAGATCGGCCGCTACTGCGGCGCGACCGCGCTCACCTTCAACATGCACAACGCAACGATCCTGTGGGCCGGGGAGGTCGCCGACCTGCTCGACTTCACCGCCGAGGACCGGGCCCTGCACCACCGCCGTCGCGCCGAGCTGTTCCGGGGTGTGATCGAGAACGGCGTGATCCACAGCCAGCCGTTCAGCGAGGGCATCTCCGCCGGTGCGACCTCCGGCGTGCACACCAAGGCCGAGCCGGTCGAGGACGGATTCCGCGTCACCGGACGGAAGATCTTCGCCTCCCTGTCGGGTGCGGCGGACCGCTACAACGTGACGTGCCAGGTGCCCGGCGAGCCGTTCATCCGGTTGCTGTCGATTCCGGCGGACGCAGCCGGCATCGAGATCGTCGGCGACTGGGACCCGCTCGGCATGCGCGGCACGGTGTCCCGCACGCTGCTGTTCACCGACGTCTTTGTGCCGGCGGACAACGAGGTGCTCCCGCCACGCGGCTACGATCAGGCGGCGCAACGGTTCCCGTTCCTGTTCATGTCGCTGGCGCCGAGCTACCTCGGCCTGACCCAGGGCATCCTCGACTTCACCCGCGCCTACCTGCGCGGCGAGGCGCCCGGGCAGAACCCGAGCGCCGCGCGCCGCGACCTCACCCAGAAGCAGGCCGGATGGGCGCAGATGCAGATCGACTACGAGTGCGCACGGGCCATGTTGTACGACGTCCTCGACAACACCCGCATCGACCCGGACGAGGAACTGCTCGCCCGCGCGTGGGCGGCGGTCTACACGGTGATGGAGAACGCCAACAGGGTGGCCTCCCGGGCGATCCGGGTCTGCGGCGGCCAGTCCATGTTGAAGTCGCTGCCGTTGGAGCGGATGTACCGTGACTCGCGGCTGGGCATCACGATGCTCCCGTGGTCCGGTGAGGTGTGCCTGGACCGGCTGGGCAAGGCGAAGCTCTACGACTGAGGACACTCATGCGCCGACTGAACCGTGCCACCATCGTGGCGGCGGTCACCGAGATGCTGGAGCGCCAGGGAGTCGAGGCGGTGTCGACCCGCACCATCGGCGCGGCACTCGATGTCCACCCCACCGCCCTCTACCGGCACTTCCGGGACATGGACGAGCTGCTTCGCGAGGCGGCCGACAGCATTCTCGCCGGTGTCGTGGAGTCGGCGGCGGCGCAGGCGTCGGTCGACAGCCTGGACGGCGTGGGCGCGCTGTGCCGGACGCTGCGCGCGGTGCTGATCGACCATCCCGGCGCCGCCCGGGTCATGTCCTCCGGGCCGTCCCGGATGACCAACGAGCGAGCCCTCACCGAGCGGCTGCTGGGCCTGCTGAGCGAGTCCGGGCTGACCGACGACGAGGTGGTGCGCGCGTACCACGCCCTGATCGAGTTCACCGTGGGCTCGGCGGCCATCGACACGATGGACCGTGCCGGCGCACCGGACGAGGCGGACGCCCGGCATCGGACATGGCGGGCCGACTACCTGGTCGCGCCGCCGGACCGGTTCCCGCACACCACCCGATTGGCCGCCTCGATGTACCCCAGTCAGAACGACCAGTTCGCGTTCGGTCTGAACCTCATGATCTGCGGTCTCCGAGAGCGCGTACGTGGCCGTGGGACGTTCACCGGCTAGCTCGACGCGGGGTTCACCAGGACCTTCGGCGCGGGCGGATGCCACCGCCGCGCCAGTATGTCGACGACCTCGTCCAGGCGCACTGTCGCGCCGACCAGCGGACGGGGATCGACGGCGCCGCTCGCGTACAGCTCGATGGCGCCGGCGAGCCCGCCCGACGCGCTGAGCACACCGACCGCGGTGATGTCCTTCAGGACGAACCACCGGCTGTCGACCGGGCTGGGCTGCTCGGAGATGCCGATGTAGACGACCCGGCGGCCCGGTTCGACCAGCCGCGCCGCCAGCGCGGGCAGTTCGGCGCCGGTGGACGCGTCGATCACCGCGTCCCAGCGCAGCTCCGGCAGATCGTCGACGGTCCAGGCGTTGGTGATGCCGACCGACCGGGCGAAGTCGGTGGACAGGCCGAGGACGTGCACCTCGGCGCCCTGCGCGGCGGCGATGAACGCCGCCAGCAGGCCGATCGTTCCCGGTCCGAGCACCAGCAGCCGTTCGCCGGGTGTGAGTCCGGCGGCGCGCACGGCACGCAGCGCGTTGCCGCCCGGCTCGATCATCGCGCCCATGGTGACGTCGACGCTGTCCGGCAGCGGGTACAGGGCCCATTCGGGTACGGGCAGCCGCGCGGCGAGCGCGCCCGGCCAGCCGCGCCGGACCCCGATCTCGTACCGGTCGGCGCACAGATGCTGGCGCCCGGACCGGCACCGTTCGCAGTGCCGGCAGCCGAGCATGGTGTCGCCGGTGACGCGCCGCCCGAGCCAGCCGGAGTCCACGCCGGGCCCCACGTCGACCACCGTGCCGCACCACTCGTGGCCGATCCGCATCGGATAGGTGGCATGGCCCTCGTCCAGGTACGACATCGCGCCGGAGAAGAACTCCATGTCGGTGCCACAGAGGCCGGCCCGCTCCACTTGTACGACGACCAGGCCCTCGGTGGCGACCGGCTCGGCCACCTCCTGTACCTCGCCCTTGCCCGGTGCGGTGATCACGAATGCTCGCATGCTCCCATCAAACACAACGCCGCCGCCGGGCGGAGTTTCGTGCCACGATGGCACCGAGCATCCGGGTTCAGGGCATCCGGGTTCAGAGCATCCGGGTTCAGGGCATCCGGTTCAGGGCGGGAGACCGATCAATGAGTGAGCACGTGTCCGACAGCGCCGAGTGGCAGGCCGTCCAGGGTCACGCCGAGAAGTTCTCGACCGTGCACCTGCGCGATCTGTTCGACAGCGATCCGCGCCGTGGCGAGCGGATGACCGCCGGTGTGGCCGACCTTTACGTCGACTACAGCAAGAACCTGGTCACCGACGAGGTGCTGGCGGCGCTGTTCGCGCTGGCCGAGCGGGCGCGGCTGCGGGACCGTATCGCCGCCATGTTCGCAGGTTCGCACATCAACACGACCGAGGACCGCGCGGTTCTGCACACCGCCCTGCGGCTGCCGCGCGACGCGACACTGGTGGTGGACGGCCAGGACGTGGTCGCCGACGTGCACGAGGTGCTGGACCGGATGGGGGCGTTCAGCGATCGGGTCCGGTCCGGAGAGTGGAAGGGCGCGACCGGCGAGCGCATCCGGACCGTCGTCAACATCGGCATCGGCGGTTCGGACCTGGGGCCGGTCATGGCGTACGAGGCACTGAAGGCGTACGCGGATCCACAGATCGAATGCCGGTTCGTCTCCAACATCGACCCCACGGATCTGTACGCCAAGACGCACGACCTGGACCCGGCGAGCACCCTGTTCATCGTGGTGTCCAAGACGTTCACCACCCAGGAGACGCTGACGAACGCCACCGAGGCGCGTGAGTGGCTACTCGGCGGGCTGGGTGGGGATCAATCGGCGGTCGCCAAGCATTTCGTCGCGGTCAGCACGAACGCGCAGCGGGTGGCCGACTTCGGCATCGACACCGAGAACATGTTCGGCTTCTGGGACTGGGTGGGCGGCCGGTATTCGCTGCCCTCGGCGGTCGGCCTCGCTGTCATGGTGGCGATCGGCAAGGAGCAGTTCGCCGAGATGCTGGCCGGCTACCACGCCGTGGACGAGCACTTCCGGACCGAGCCGGTGGAGCGCAACGTTCCAGCGCTGCTGGGGCTGCTGAACGTCTGGTACGACACGTTCCTCGGCGCGCAGTCGCACGCGGTGCTGCCGTACTCGCAGTACCTGCACCGGTTCGCGGCGTACCTGCAGCAGCTCACAATGGAGAGCAACGGCAAGTCGGTCCGGCTGGACGGCACCCCGGTGGACTACCAGACCGGCGAGGTGTTCTGGGGCGAACCCGGCACGAACGGACAGCACGCGTTCTACCAGCTCATCCACCAGGGCACGAAGCTGATCCCGGCGGACTTCATCGGGTTCAGCGAGCCCAACCACGACATCGACGGTATGCATGACCTGTTCATGTCCAACTTCTTCGCGCAGACCGGCGCGCTGGCGTTCGGCCGCACGCTCGAGCAGGTCGGGGCCGAGGGCACCGATCCGGCGGTCGCGCCGCACCGGGTCATGCAGGGCAACCACCCGACGACCACGATCGTCGCGGCCAAGCTCACGCCGTCGACGCTGGGCCAGCTGATCGCGCTGTACGAGCACATCGTGTTCACCCAGGGCACGGTGTGGGAGATCAACTCGTTCGATCAATGGGGCGTGGAGCTGGGCAAGGTGATGGCCAACCAGTTGGCGCCGCTGCTCACCGCGGAGTCGTCGCCGTCGCTGGACGCCGACTCGTCGACGAACGCGCTGATCGGGCGGTACCGCTCGGAGCGCGGCCGGAGCTGACTTTTCTGTCGGTGGGTGCCCGTAGGCTCTCGACATGGACGTCTCGACCGCGCTCGCCCTGCGCCTGAGCAGCCTGCTCCTGGGTGATCATCGCGCCGGCCACCCGGACTCGGTGGCCGGCGTGGTGGAGTGGTTCGGGGCGATGCAGGCGCAGGACATGGCCAGTGGGCTGTGGTCGCTGGGGGTCCGGCTGCCCGGCTGCACTCTGGGCGACGTCACCGCGGCCCTGGAACGCCGGGAGGCGATCCGCACCTGGCCGATGCGCGGCACCGTGCACCTGGTGCCGCCCGCCGACGCCCGGTGGATGCTCGACCTGATGGGCGTCCGGGCGCTGGCGGGCGCCGCGAAACGGCGCGCCACCATCGGCCTCGACGACCGGACCGCCGAGCGTGCCGTCGAGGTGCTCGGCACCGCGCTGGCCGGCGGCAAGCGGATGACCCGGGCGCAGTGCCTGGCCGCGCTTATCGACGCCGGCCTGCCGGTCGCCGGGCAGCAGGGCTACCACCTGCTCTGGTACGCCAGCCAGAAGGGCGTCACGTGCATCGCGCCGAACGTCGGCAAGGAGCAGTCGTTCGCGCTGCTGGATGACTGGGCGCCGAAGCCGAACCGGCCGGACCGCGACGAGGCGTTGGGCATCATCGCCCTGCGCTACTTCCGCAGCCACGGCCCGGCGACCCGGGCGGACCTGGCCCGATGGACCGGGCTTCCGATGACCGACGTCAAGGCCGGCGTGGCCGCCGCCGGGGAGGGGCTGACGACCGTACGGGTCGACGGCACCGAGATGCTCATGGACGCCGCGTTGCCGGACAGCGCCGCCGCCGCCGCTGACGACTGGGCGGCGCTGCCCGGCTTCGACGAGTTCATGCTCGGCTACAAGGACCGGTCGATGATGGTGGACGCCGCTCACATGGACGCGATCGTCCCGGGCGGGAACGGCGTGTTCCAGGCCACGATCGTCCGCGCCGGCCGGGTGGTCGGGACGTGGAAGCGGACGATCGGCACCAAGGCGGTGACCGTCTCCGCCACACCGCTGACGCTCCTGAAGCCCGCCGAACGCCGTAAGGCGGAAGCCGCGCTCGAGCCGTACGGCAAATTCGTCGGGCTGCCCCTCGACGTCCGCTGGCCGTCCTGACCCGGCGCCGGGGGCGGACATCAAGATCGCGGGACGGGCTGCGACGGCGGTCTCACGCGTGAAATAGTTGACGAGTCAAAGACGTTGTGCGGGACAGTCCGGGACCGGTGGTCCCGACCGAGAGCGCAGGAGCGGACATGCAGTTCGGCATCTTCTCCGTCGGCGACGTCACACCCGACCCCACGAACGGGCTGGTGCCGACCGAGCACGAGCGGATCACGGCGATGGTGACGATCGCCAAGCACGCCGAGGAGGTCGGTCTGGACGTATTCGCGACCGGCGAGCACCACAACGAGCCGTTCGTCCCGTCCTCGCCCACGACTCTGCTCGGCCACATCGGCGCGCAGACCGAGAAGCTGCTGCTCAGCACCGCCACGACGCTGATCACCACGAACGACCCGGTGAAGATCGCCGAGGACTACGCGATGCTGCAGCACCTCACGAACGGCCGGGTCGACCTGATGCTGGGCCGCGGCAACACCGGACCGGTCTATCCGTGGTTCGGCAAGGA
>DATBGW010000383.1:0-11309 GCA_036557765.1 Actinoplanes sp. | reverse complement strand
AGTGGTTCATGGACTATCGCAACGCCGACGGCTCGGTGGCCGAGATGTGCGGCAACGGCGTCCGCGTCTTCACCCGCTATCTGGTGGCGAACGGCCTCGGCGGCCTGGATCTGCCGATCGCGACGCGGGCCGGCGTCGTGCGCGCGGTGGTCGGGCCGGACACGATCAGCGTGCGCATGCCGAGCCCACGGGTGTACGCCGCGAGCACGGCGACCGTCGGCTCGCTGACCGTGCCGGGCGTCGCAGTGGACTGTGGCAACCCGCATCTGGTGTGCACGGTGCCGGACGTGTCCGGGCTCGATCTGCGCGACCCGCCCGGCTACGACACGGGAATGTTCCCGTCCGGTGTCAACGTCGAGTTCCTCGCGCCGACCGGAACGGGCCTGCACGTCCGGATGCGGGTGCACGAACGCGGCTCGGGGGAGACGCTGTCCTGCGGTTCCGGCGCGCTGGCGGCCGGTGCGGTGGCGCTGCGTGACGCCGGCGTGGCGTCGGGGATGGTGACCGTGGACGTGCCCGGGGGCCGGCTCACCGTCACCAGCGACAGCGACGACTGGTGGCTCGCGGGGCCTGCGGTGCTGGTCGCGACCGGCGAGGTCGATGTGGCGGCGCTGTCCTGATGCCGATGCGGCAGAGTCTGCCGGCGGCGGAGAATCCAGAGAAACCAATGCTGAGTCTGCCCGCGGCGAACGTCGCGCACCGCGGCTATTCGGCGATCGCGCCGGAGAACACGCTGCCCGCGCTCGCCGCGGCGGGCCCGGCCGGGGCCACGCTCGTCGAGTTCGACGTCCGCACCACGGCTGACGGCGTGCCGGTGGTGATCCACGACCGGACGGTCGACCGCACCACGAACGGCACCGGAGCGGTCTGGGAGCTGACCGTCGACGAGGTGCGGGCGCTGGACGCGGGCTCCTGGTTCTCCCCCGCGTACGCCGGCGTGCGGGTGCCGCTGCTGACCGAGGTGCTGGACCTGCTCGTCGGGTCGCGACCGCTGCTGGAGATCAAACCACCGGCCACGCTCGAACAGGTCAAGGTCATCCTGGCGTCGGTGGCCGACCGGGGACTGCTCGACCGTACCGTCGTGCAGAGCTTCGACCCGGAGATCCTCCGGCTGGTCCGCGACGCGGTGCCCGACCTGCCCCGCGGACTGCTTCGTCTGCGCTTCGAGGCGGACACCGTGGCGCTGGCCCGCGAGCTGGGCGTGACGTACTGCAATCCGTCGGTGGCCGACGTGCTCGGCGACCCGGCCACCGTCGCGGCGCTGATCGAGGACGGCGTGGCGATTCTGCCGTGGACCGCGAACGACATGGGACGGTGGCCCAAGCTGCTACAGACGGGCGTGGCCGGCCTGATCTCGGACCGCACCGGCGAGCTGACCGGCTGGCTCACCCACCACTAACCCCCCATCCCTCCGCGATCTTGGAGTTGTGGTTGCCCTTCTGCGGCTCTTCGCCCGTTTTGTGCCAACCACAAGTCCAAGATCGACGAGGGCTTGGCGCGACGAGGCGGGCGGAGGCAGGCGGCGGGCGGAGGCGGCTCAGAACGTCTCTTCGGGAGCCTCGGCCATCTCGTCGGGCGGTGTGGCTGCGGCGTTCGCGGGCGCCGGCGCGCCACGGACGACCGCCCGGATCGCCGCCGCGACCGCCGGCGTGACCCGCGCGTCGAACACACTCGGCACGATCACCGTTGGATTGATCTTGTCGGCGCCGACCACATCAGCGATCGCCCGGGCCGCCGCCAGCGCCATCTCCTCGGTGAACTCGTGCGCGCTCGCGTCCAGCATGCCGCGGAAGACGCCCGGGAACGCGAGCACGTTGTTGATCTGGTTGGGCTGATCCGACCGGCCGGTCGCGACCACCGCGGCGTGCTGGCGGGCGTCGCGCGGATCGACCTCCGGGTCCGGGTTGGCCAGCGCGAACACGATGGCCCGATCGGCCATCCGCGCGATGTCCGCCCCGGTCAGCAGGTTCGGCGCGCTCACTCCGATGAACACGTCCGCGCCCACCAGCGCACCGGGCAGGTCGCCAGCATAGTTGTCCCGGTTGGTGTGCTCGGCGAGCCAGTCCCAGGTCGGGGTCAGACCGGCCATCCCGCGGTGCAGGGCGCCCGCACGGTCGTACGCGATGATGTCGCCGACGCCCTGGCGCAGCAGCAGTTTCATGATCGCCGTGCCGGCGGCGCCGGCCCCGGAGACCACCACCCGGACGTCCGCGAGGCGCTTGCCCACGACGCGCAGGGCGTTGGTCAGCGCGGCCAGCACGCAGATCGCGGTGCCGTGCTGATCGTCGTGGAAGACCGGGATGTCCAGCGCCTCGCGCAGGCGCATCTCGATCTCGAAGCAGCGCGGCGCCGCGATGTCCTCCAGGTTGATCCCGCCGTACGCCGGCGCGATCGCCTTCACGATCCGGACGATCTCGTCGGTGTCCTGGGTGTCCAGGACCACCGGCCACGCGTCCACGCCGCCGAACCGCTTGAACAGCGCGGCCTTGCCCTCCATCACCGGCATCGCCGCGGCCGGGCCGATGTTGCCCAGTCCCAGGACGGCCGAGCCGTCGCTGACGACGGCGACCGTATTGCGCTTGATGGTGAGGCGGCGCGCGTCGGCCGGATTCTCCGCGATGGCCATGCACACCCGCGCCACGCCCGGCGTGTACGCCCGGGACAGCTCGTCGCGGTTGCGCAGCGCGACCTTCGTCGACACCTCGATCTTGCCGCCCAGGTGCAGCAGGAACGTACGGTCGCTCACCTTGCGGACGTCGACGCCGTCCAGCTTCTCGAGCGTCTTGACGACCTGGTCCGCGTGGGCCGAGTCGGCGGTGTCGCAGGTGAGGTCGACCAGGACGTGGCTGGGGTCGGAGTCCACGACGTCCAGGGCCGTCACGATCGCGGCCGCCTCGCCGACGCACGTGGTGAGCCGGCCGATCGACGACGCGTCGGCGGTGACGGCGATGCGGATCGTGATCGAGAATCCGGCGCTGGGCAGGCGCGTGGTCACCACGGGACTTCCTCCATCGCTGGTGGGTGCGTTCCCGCATTGTTGCGCCTGCGGAATATCGACTTCCAATCCGGTGGTTGTTACTGAGTCAGCCACTTAAGCGACAACGCCCGGCCGGGTTATGTGGATGCGCCGCCGCCGACGACGTGCCACCATCGGGCCGAGGAGGTCAACCTTTTGCGTACCGAAGTATTCGAACCGGACGTCACGAGCGGCGAGTTGGAGCTGGAAGAGCGCAACTCGCTGCGGCGCGTCGCCGGCCTCTCCACCGAGCTGGCCGACATCAGCGAAGTCGAGTACCGCCAGCTACGGCTCGAACGCGTCGTGCTGGTGGGCGTGTGGACCGAGGGCAGCGTCTCCGACGCCGAGAACTCGCTCGCCGAGCTCGCCGCGCTGGCCGAGACCGCCGGTTCGCAGGTGCTCGAGGGCCTGATCCAGCGGCGTAATCGGCCGGACGCGGCGACGTTCATCGGCCGGGGCAAGGTCGACGAGCTGCGCGACGTGGTGGTCGCCAGCGGCGCTGACACGGTCATCTGCGACGGCGAGCTGTCGCCGTCCCAGCTGCGCAACCTCGAGCAGCGGACCAAGGTCAAGGTCATCGACCGGACCGCGCTGATCCTTGATATCTTCGCCCAGCACGCGAAGAGCAAGGAAGGTAAGGCGCAGGTCGAGCTGGCCCAGCTGCAGTATCTACTGCCGCGCCTGCGCGGCTGGGGCGAGACGCTGTCCCGGCAGACCGGTGGTTCCGGCCGCGGCGGTGGCGCCGGCGGCGGTGTGGGTCTGCGCGGTCCCGGTGAGACCAAGCTGGAGACCGACCGGCGCCGGATCAACACGCGGATCGCACGGCTGCGGCGCGAGATCAAGGCGATGCGGACGGTACGCCAGACGAAGCGTTCCCGCCGCGCCCGCGCCGGCGTGCCCGCGGTAGCGATCGCCGGCTACACGAACGCCGGCAAGTCCAGCCTGCTGAACCGGCTCACGTCGGCCGGCGTGCTGGTGGAGAACGCGCTGTTCGCCACGCTCGACCCCACCACGCGGCGGGCCGCGGCCGAGGACGGCCGCGTGTACACGCTCTCGGACACGGTCGGCTTCGTCCGGCACCTGCCGCACCACATCGTCGAGGCGTTCCGTTCCACGCTCGAGGAAGTGGCGTACGCGGACCTGGTCGTGCACGTCGTGGACGGCGCGCACGCGGATCCCGAGGGCCAGGTCAGCGCGGTCCGTGAGGTGCTCGGCGAGGTCGGCGCCGACCGGATCCCAGAGTTGCTGGTGGTCAACAAGATCGACGTGGCCGACGAGGAGACGTTGCTGCGGCTGAAGCGGACCTGGCCGGACGCGGTCTTCGCCTCGGCCCGTTCGGGCCTCGGTATCGACGAGTTGCGCACTGCGATCGCGCACCGGCTGCCGCAACCGGCGATCGACCTGCGGATCATGCTGCCGTACGACCGGGGCGACCTCGTCGCTCGGATCCACCGCCGCGGGCAGGTTCTCGAGACGCGCCACACCGACGAAGGAACCGAATTGCACATCCGCGTGGACGAGCAGACCGCCGCGGATCTGGCGCCCTTCCGCAGGTCGTCGAACTAGGACAACTCGGGCGGATCGTTTCGGTCGCCTCGGCTTGATCCACACGTGACACCGTGACCTGACGCCGCATGCGACACTGATCGGATGCGGCGTCTCGTGTTCCCGATCATGATGGCCGCCGGCCTGGTGATGATCGGGCCCGGTGGCGCGTCCGCCGCGCCGGCTCCGAGCGCCGACGCGGCTCAGGCGAGCGCCGGGAAGAAGATCTGCAAGGTCACCGACCCCAGACTCGACGAGCTGTCCGGGATAGTCGCAACGCAGCGGGGCTTCATCGTCATCAACGACAGCACGACGCTGGACAGCCACAAGCGTGTCTTCTATCTGAACGACGAATGCACAGTCACGAAATCGGTCCGGTTCAGTGGAAACGGACCGCGCGACACCGAGGACATGGTGCTGTCGTCGGACGGCGAGACGCTGTGGATCGCGGACATCGGTGACAACGAGCTGCAACGCGACACCATCGCCCTGTGGACGATGCCGGCCGACGGCTCCGAGCGGCCGCGTGTCCACCGGCTCAGCTATCCGGCCGGCGAGCGGCACGACGCCGAGGCCATGCTGCTCGGCGGCGATGGCACGCCGATCATCGTCACCAAGGAGGTCGGCGCGCCGGCCGGCATCTACACGCCCGCGGCGGCGCTGAAGACCGACAATGTCACCGGCGTGCCGCTGAAGCGGGTCGGTCAGCTGACCGTGCCGCCGAGCACGACCAGCGCCAGCGCGTTCGCCCGGCTGGGTCGCGGGACCATCGACGGCGGCGCGATCGCGCCCGGCGGCGGACGGGTGGCGTTGCGTACCTACACCGACGCGCTGGAATGGACGGTGTCCGGCGGCGATGTGCTGACCGCGGTCCAGGGCAAGCCGCGGGTGACGCCGCTGCCGGACGAGCCGCTCGGCGAGGCGATCACGTACAGCTCGGACGGCCGGTACTTCTACACGGTCTCGGACATGCAGGGCCGCCCGTCGGAGGCGGACAACTACATCCTGCGGTACACGCCGGCCACCAAGACGGCCGCGGCACAGACCGCCGCGGCCGAGGCCGACGACAACGGGCCGTCCTGGTTCTCGAGTCTGACCATCAACGACATCACGTACCTGGTCGGTGCGGTCGGACTGCTTGGCGCGATCCTGGTCGGCCTCGGTGTCTTCGGCATCATGCGGTCCCGTAAGCGGCCCCCCGCGCAGCGGTCGAGGGTCGGTGGCGGACCGACCGGACCGGATCCCACGGATGCGGATACCGAGTTCGTCGGGGTCGGCGGCGCGCAGGGCCAGCGTTCGGGACAGCCCGGTGCGTACCGCGTTCGGCAGCCCGGCAGTGCGCAACCCGGCGTCGGACCGCCTGGCGTCGGATCACCGGGCGTTGGACAGCCGGGTGTTGGACAGCCGGAGGTGCGGCAGCCGGGTACGTATGGCGGCCGGCCTGCAACGTCCACGCCGCGCCGGGGCGCACCTCAGCGCGGCAGCGGTGTCTACGGCGGCGCGCCCCCGGCCGGTGGTGCCGGCGCCGGACAGGACCCGGCACGCCGGGGTCAGGGCGTGCCCGGCGGCTCTCGCCGCGACTACGACAATCCCGGTTACGGCGGCGGCGCGCCGTACCGCTGACCGGACCTGGGGTCAGACGCGGCCCAGGACCGCGGGAACCAGGACCGCGGGAACCAGGACCCGCTGAATTAGACGCGGCGCAGGACGGCGACGACCCGGCCCATGATGACGGCGTCATCGCCCGGGATCGGGTCGAAGGACGGGTTCGCCGGCATCAGCCACACATGGCCGTCCCGCCGGCGGTAGCTCTTCACCGTCGCCTCACCGTCGATCATCGCCGCCACGATCTCGCCCGCGTTCGCCGTCGGCTGCTGGCGCACGACCACCCAGTCGCCGTGGCAGATCGCCGCGTCGATCATCGAGTCGCCCTTGACCTCGAGCATGAACACGTCGCCCTCGCCGACCAGCTCGCGCGGCAGCGGGAAGACGTCCTCGATCGCCTGCTCGGCGAGGATCGGGCCGCCGGCGGCGATCCGGCCCACCAACGGCACATACGCCGGCTTGGGGCGTGCGGCGTTCAGCGTCTCGTCGTCGACCAGCTCGCTCGGCGCCCGCACATCCACGGCCCGTGGGCGGTTGGGATCACGGCGGATGAATCCCTTGGCCTCCAGCGCCTTGAGTTGGTAGGCCACGCTCGACGGTGACACCAGTCCGACCGCCTCGCCGATCTCCCGCACGCTCGGCGGATAGCCGTAGCGCTCCACCCAGTCGCGGATGAATTCGAGAATGCGCCGCTGCCGTGCGGTCAGATCCGCGGTCGCGATGTCCGGGAAATGGCTCACCGGCGCGACCGGACGCAATTGCGGCTCACCACCGCGGGCCCGGCTCGGCGTGCGACGTCGCATGGCCGCCGCGGTGTTCGCCGCTTCCGGCTTGGCGTTCAGCTGGTGTTGCCGGCTTGCCCGGTCGTCGGTCGACACGTCCGCCCTCCCTGTCGGCCACCGCCGCGGGAAGCGGCAAGTGGTGTTTCGCGGAGCCGGACGGACGCCGTGGGGAGTGGGCGTTTGTTCCGGCTGACCCCTCTTGAAGCAAAACGGTATCGGCGCCGTACGACATATTCAAACATCTGTACGACTTTCCGCGCGGCGTGTCGCACGGAAGTGCTCGACATCCGTACGCCTGTTCTGATAGACCGTCGTACGAACGTTCGATCGAACGCGCGTGCGACAACGTCTCGCCGGGGCGGTCGTTAAGCGCGGGGGCGTCGAACCGGCGCTCGGGGAGGACGGAGAAGAGCCATGGTGACGACCGATCTGCGCCGCCCGCCGCTGCGGCTGACCCGTCGGGGCCGCGCGGTGGTGCTCGCGTTCTTCGTCCTCATGGCGTCGCTCGCGAGTGCGGTGCTGTTCACGACGGCGTCGCGGGCGTCCGATCCGGAGACCGGTCCGGCGCCGACGGTCGTGGTCCAGCCGCACGACACGCTGTGGTCGATCGCGACGCGGACGTCACCCCGGCGCGATCCGTACGCCGCGGTCGCCGAGATCCAGCGCCTGAACGGCATCGACGGGTACGTCGTGCACCCCGGCGACACCCTGATCCTGCCGCACGCCAACTGACGTTCTGGCGGGTCCGTGACAACGGTTCGCGCCGCAGCGTCGATTTCGGCCGCCAGCCGGGACGGCCGGGCTCGTCCGAGGGGAGCTCCACAACGACCAGATCGACGTATCTTGGCGTCCGCAAAGCCAAGATCGGCACGCGTACCTGATCTTGGCGCGGAGGGGCATCGGACGGGGCCAGCCGACGCCAAGGATCGGCGTGCGCTGCAGACCTTGGTAGGGAACGGCCCTCAGGAGGGCCACTTCTTGCCATGATTTGGCGCCGCATCGGATCTTGGCGCCACGCGGCCTCCTGTGAAGCGCCGCGCCGCAGCGCGTCGCCGATTGGAACCCCGGCGAGGCCTCGGGGCCACCAACGGTTGGCGCACCCGATCGAGCCAGGCAGGGCACCGTATCAGCGTCGCGTGCGGAAGACATCGGCAAGTTGTGGCCGGGTGCTGGCTTCTCCGTTCGGGAAAGATCCCGGACACGCCGTTCCGGAAAGATCCCGGACACGCCGTACCGGAAAGATCCCGGACACGCCGTATCGGAGACATCCCGGACACCTGAACTCGGCAATGCCTTGATGTCGTCGCCGAATCAAACGGACACACAAGCTATCTGCGCTCTGTCACCGCGGACAACTCTGTGCTGTGCGACGTCCGGCCGCCGGCGTCACGGACGACGAGGGTGAGCGCGGCCAGTCCGGCGAGGATCGCGGCGACGGCCCAGGCCAGAGCGGTGCCGGGCCACGGCCGGTCGATCGTGACGGCCAGCACGAGCAGCCCCGCCACACCGAGAGCGGTTCCGAGCTGAGCGCCCATGTTGAGGACCCCGCTCGCCGTGCCGCGCAAGCTCTCGTCGACGTCGGTCCCGATCGCGTTACCCGCGACGGAGGCGATGCCGAGACCGATGCCCGCGACGATCACACCGGCGACGATGCCCGCGACACTGCCGTACGCCAGGGCCAGGAGCAGATCGCCGGCGGCGATTCCGAGCAGCCCGACCACGGCGAGCCGCGTCGTGGGAAGCCGCCGACGCAATGGCGTGTACAGCGCCGAGCCGCCGATGACCCCCAGGCTGAACGGCAGCAGCAGGAGCCCGGCGCGAACCGCCGAGACGCCGAACTGCTGTTGCAGCAGCAGTGTGGCGAGCACCCCGGCGGAGCTCGTCGTCGCGGTGTTGACGAACGACACGCCGGTGCCGGTCCGGAGGTTGGCCGACGCCCAGGCCGGCCGCGGCACGAGCGGATTCCGCGCACGACGTTGCTGTACGGCCAAGCCGGCGCCCAGGCCGATGCCGGCAGCGATCAGGACCCCGCCCGAGACACGGCGAGCCGAATCCTCCACAACGGACGCCCCGACGATGAGTGCCATCACGGACGCGATCAGCAGAATGCCGCCGACCACGTCGAGGCGGACCGAGCGGTCAGCCGGCAGCGGCGGCACAACGAGCGCGATCGCGATCACGAGCAGGAGGCCCGCGGGGATGTTGACCCAGAACACCGCGCGCCAACCGGAGGTGTCGGTCAGCAGGCCGCCGACCAGGTAGCCCAGCGCACCGGCGGCGGCGCCGCTGGCACTCCAGAACGCGAGCGCCCCGCGCGACGGGCCGTCCTGCGCGGGCACAGCCAACAGCAGGCGCAGGGCGCACGGCACGCTGACCGCCGCGGCCACGCCTTGTAGCCCGCGGGCGGCGACGAGTTGGATGATCTCCGAGGCGGTCGCGCCGATCAGCCCGGCGCCCATGAAGGCCGCCACGCCGAGCAGGAGAAGACGCCGATGCCCGTACCGATCGCCCAGGCGAGCACCCAGGACCAGCAGGCCACCGAAGAACATCGCGTACACGGCCGCCAGGATCGGCGTCGCCTCGGCCGGTGCCGACACCCCACGCAGCATGGCCGGTATCGCGGTCACCGCGCTGGTGACACCCAGCACGTCGACGAACTGCACGCCGCACAGGACCGGCACCTGCCATCGAGAACGGGCCATGGGGGTTAGGCTACTTCATCGATGAAGAAACTGACTCTTCGCGACGTCGCGGCGGAGCTCGGCGTCTCGGCGAAGACCGTCGCGAACGCCTACAGCCGTCCGGACCAGCTCTCGGCCGAGCTGCGCGAACGTGTCCTCGCCACCGCCGCGCGGCTGGGGTATCCGGGTCCCGACCCGGTGGCCGCCGGTCTGCGCCGCGGTCGCGTGGGTGCGATCGGCGTGGCGTATGCCAACCGGCTCTCCTACGCGTTCGATGATCCGGTCGCGCGCGAGCTGCTGGCCGGCATGACCGGAGTCGCCGAATCCGCCGGCGCCGGGCTGCTCCTGCTACCCGGCGCTCCCGACGTCCAGAGGCGGGTGGCTGCGGTCAGCGCCGCCGTCGTGGACGGCCTCCTCGTCAATTCGCTGGCCGATGACGACCCGGTCCTGCGGGCGGCGATCACCCGGCAGCTGCCCCTCGTCGTCATCGATCAGCCCCGTCCCGCTCGGCTCCGGCGGCTCGCGCGGGGCATCCCGTGGGTCGGCATCGAGGATCGCGCGGCCGCCGCGGAAGCCGCCGAGCACCTGCTCGACCTGGGGCACCGCCGGTTCGGCGTGGTGTCGTTCGGGCTCTGGCGGTCGCCCAGCCGGGGCCTCGTCGATGTCGCGGCCCAGCGCAACGCCACCTACGCGGTCTCCCGCGACCGGCTCGCCGGCTACCGGGACGCGCTGGAACGCCACGGCCTGGACTGGGCCGCGGTGCCGGTGTTCCACGGCACCGACAGCACGCCGGCCGAAGGCGAGGCGGGTGGCGCGGCCATCCTCGCCCGCAACCCTCGGCCCACCACCGTGCTGTGTCTCAGTGACCGCCTGGCCGAGGGCGTCCTCCGAGCCGCCCGACACCTCGGACTTCGAGTGCCCGAAGATGTTTCGGTCGTGGGATTCGACGACGCCGACCCCACCGCGGCCGCCCTGGATCTCACCACCGTGCGGCAACCGCATCGCGGCAAGGGAGAACGGGCCGCCCGCGCGCTCCTGGGACTGCTCTCCGGCTCAGGGCGCGGTACCGGATCGCCTCCGCTGCGTACCGAGCTGATCACCCGCGGCTCAACCGGCCCACCGCAGCCGAAAACACGGCGCGCCGACACCGATTGAGCTTGCGTCGGCGGCCGCGGCGGAATAACGTCGACCCCAACATGTAGTAGTTACATGGGTGTAAGTCATCCACAGGTTGGGGTTTGGGTCCCCAGGTTCTCCACACGTTATCCACAGCTTCGCCCACCGGCGGAGCCGTGTTCGGCGTGCCGGAGGTAAGGAGATCGCGGTGCGTTGCCCGTACTGCCGACACGCCGACTCGCGCGTGGTGGATTCGCGCGAGGCCGACGACGGCCAGCTGATCCGTCGTCGTCGCGCGTGCCCGGAGTGCGGCAAGCGATTCACCACGGTCGAGGAGGCGGTGCTCGCCGTCGTCAAGCGCAGCGGCGTCACCGAACCGTTCAGCCGTACGAAGATCATGAGCGGTGTCCGGAAGGCCTGCCAGGGACGGCCCGTGGACGAGGACTCGATCGCGCTGCTCGCCCAGCGCGTCGAGGAGACGGTCCGGGCCAAGGGCGCGGCCGAGGTGCCGAGCCACGAGGTGGGACTCGCCATTCTCGGTCCGCTGCGCGAGCTCGACCAGGT
>DATBGW010000382.1:0-4388 GCA_036557765.1 Actinoplanes sp. | reverse complement strand
CGCCGCGCCCGGCGAGGCGCCGATGCCCTTGGTCAGCGCCGTGGGATCCGCGGAGAGGTCGAACCGCGGGAACAGCAGCTGGGCGAGCTGCGCCCCGGAGACCCGCTTGACCGCCTCGTCCAGGTCGATGACGCCCTCGTCGACCAGCTGGCCGGCGATGATGAACGCCGCGGCGGCGGTCCGCTTGCCGACCCGGGTCTGCAGCATCCAGAGCTTGCCGCGTTCGATGGTGAACTCGATGTCGCAGAGGTCCCGGTAGTGGCCCTCCAGCGTGGCCATGATGCTGAGCAGCTCGTCGTACGACCGCTTGTCGAGACCCTCCAGGTCCTCCAGCGGCACGGTGTTGCGGATGCCGGCCACCACGTCCTCGCCCTGCGCGTTGGGCAGGTAGTCGCCGTACACGCCCTGCTCGCCGCTGGCCGGGTCGCGGGTGAACGCCACGCCGGTCCCGGAGTCCGGGCCGAGGTTGCCGAACACCATCGCCACGACGTTGACAGCGGTGCCCAGATCGGCCGGGATGCGTTCCTGCCGGCGGTACAGCACCGCCCGTTCCGCGTTCCACGACCGGAACACCGCCTCGATCGCCTGGTCCAGCTGCTCGCGGGGATCCTGCGGGAACTCACGCCCGGTGTGCTCGGCGAAGATCTCCTTGAACGAGGCGACCAGCGTGCGCAGGTCGTCGGCGTCCAGGTCGACGTCGTCCCGTACGCCCTTGGCCGTCTTGGCCTCGTGCAACGCGTCCTCGAACGCGTCGCCGGGCACGTCGCAGACGGTCTTGCCGAACATCTGGATGAGCCGGCGGTAGGAGTCCCACGCGAAGCGGTCGTTACCACCCGCCTGGGCGCTCAGCCCGGCCACCGACGCGTCGTTGAGGCCGACGTTGAGGACCGTTTCCATCATTCCGGGCATGGAGAACTTCGCACCGGACCGGACCGAGACGAGCAGGGGGTCGGCGGGGTCGCCGAGCCGGCGGCCCATGGTGCTCTCCAGCGCTGCAAGGTGCTCGGCGATCTCGTCGTCCAGACCGTCGGGGCGCGCGCCGTCGGCCAGATACTGCCGGCACGCGACAGTGGTGATGGTGAAGCCGGCCGGCACCGGCAGCCCGAGATTCGTCATCTCCGCGAGGTTCGCGCCCTTGCCGCCGAGCAGATCCTTCAGATCCTTGTTGCCCTCGGCGAAGGCGTAGACGAACTTCTCGGCCTGTGCGATGCCCTCCATGGATCCCCTACCTCGATATTCGTTCACATTTCCGGACCGAAGGCTATGCCAGCCCCCGGTCAGCGCAAACAGCTGTGCGGGCGAATTCTTCAGGAATGCGAAAGGTCGTGCGCGAACGCGTTCACTTCGGGCGCCGGCACGCACGAACGCGCGTGTCCACAATGGCGGTCCCCGCACACATGACGCGCCGCTGCGAATTCCACGGGGGAAGAACTCGCAACGGCGCTGACGGAAGGTTAGACCACCGGACCGGGGCTGTCTATCCCACCCGATTGACGACCGTGCCCACCAGCTTCTGCCAGTCGGCGGTGAACTGCGAACCGCCGCTCGGTGAGCCGAGGTGGTAGATCGCGTACGAGTCGACGAGCAGAGCGTTGCGGTTCGCGAGCACCGCCACCGCGGTGTCCGCGGTGCCGGGGTGGGCCTTGTCGTACTGCTTGTGCCGGATCACCACGAATCCGGTCCAGGCCTTCTGGCGGAGCGGCTGCACGCCGACGGTCTCGGTGTAGGCGGGCTCGGACCGATCGGCGGTGACGGCCGCGGGCGCGGACACGGTGCGTGGGCACTTGTCCGCCAGCGCACGGATCGCTGCAAGCCCGGCCTGCGCGCCACTGCGATCGGAATAGACCAGAGCGGTCTGCTCCAGCGCCTGCGCTCCCGCGTCGCCCTCGTCGACGAACGGCGCCGCGACCACGGTCGCGCCGGGCGGCACCGGCGGCGGCGTAGACGTCCCGCCACAGATGTTCACCAACCGGTTGGGATCGCTCGGCGCGGCCGGCGCCTGCCAGGTCGGGCCGATCTCGGCGGCCTGCAGCAGGGCGCCGCGCATCTCGTTGACGTCGAGCAGCGTACGGTCCGGGGCCGGATCGTCCCCGCCTCCGGAGCACCCGGCCAGCACGACGGCGACCAGCAGCGCCCCCGCCGCCCGGGCAAGCCTGTCGATCGCGACCATCGCGCCATCCTAGAGCCCTCGTCTCTCATCCCCGCCCCCTTGCCCGCTTCCCTCCGCGATCTTGGAGTTGTGGTTGCCCTTATGCGGCTTTTCACCCAGTTCAGTCCAACCACAACTCCAAGATCGCGGAGGGAAGCGGCAAGGGCCGCGGGGAGGGACGGGCAGGGGCCGATGGGAGGGACGGGCAGGGCCGATGGAGGGACGGGCAGAGGCGCGGAGAAAGGAACGGGGAAGGTCGCGGGGAGTAATGGACGCCGATGTCGGTTAGGTTGACTGGAGGACACCAACCCGCGATCTTGGAGTTGTGGTTGCCCTTACGCGGCTTTCCGCCCCGTTCGTTCCAACCACAACTCCAAGATCGGCGAGAGGAGGCCGCGATGACTCGCGACGATCTCGCGGAGCGGCTCCGTGCCGTCCTGGGCGAGCAACGCGTGATCACCGACCGCCAGGAGCTGCGGACGTACGAATGCGACGGTCTCGCCCACTACAAGGTCACCCCGGCGGTCGTCGCGTTCCCGCACACCGCGCAGGAGTGCGCCGCGGTCGTACAGAACTGCGTGACGGCCGGCGTGCCGTACGTGGCCCGCGGCTCCGGAACCGGCCTGTCCGGCGGTGCACTGCCGCGCGCCGACGGTGTCCTGATCGTGACGTCGCAGATGCGCTCCATCCTCGCGGTGGCGCCGGAGGACGAACGCGCCGTGGTCGAGCCCGGCGTCATCAATCTGCACGTCACCAGGGCGGCGAACCCGCACGGGTACTACTACGCGCCGGATCCGTCCAGCCAGCAGATCTGCTCCATCGGCGGCAACGTCGCGGAGAACTCCGGCGGCGCGCACTGCTTGAAGTACGGCTTCACCAGCAACCACGTGACCGGCGCGGAGATCGTGGCGCCGGACGGTGAACTGGTACGGCTCGGTGGGCGGGCGCCGGACGCGCCCGGATACGACCTGCTCGGCGCGTTCGTCGGCTCGGAGGGCACGCTGGGGATCGCGACCGAGGTCACGGTACGGCTGGTTCGGCTGCCCGAGGCGGTACAAACGTTGCTCGGCGCGTTCCCGTCGACGGACCTGGCCGGCGCTGCCACCTCGGCGATCATCGCGGCCGGCGTGGTCCCGGCCGCGGTGGAGATGATGGACGCCCTGGCCATCGAGGCGGCTGAGGCGGCGGTGGCGTGCGGCTATCCGGCCGGCGCCGGCGCGGTGCTGATCGTCGAGCTGGACGGTCCGGCCGCCGAGGTGGAGGCCCAGTTCGCCCAGGTACGCCGGTTGTGTGAGGACAACGGCGCGTTCGAGATCAGGATCGCGGCCGACGACATCGAGCGGGCGCTGTTCTGGAAGGGCCGCAAGTCGGCGTTCGCGGCGGTCGGCCGGATCAGCCCCGACTACATCGTGCAGGACGGGGTCATCCCGCGCACCGCGCTTCCCGAGGTGCTGCACCGCATCGGGGAGGTGTCGGCGGCGCATGGAGTACGCGTCGCCAACGTCTTCCACGCCGGTGACGGCAACCTGCACCCGCTCGTGCTCTTCGACGACGGCGTCGACGGTGAGGCGGATCGCGCCGAGACGGTGTCCGGCGCCATCATCGACCTGTGCATCGAGTACGGCGGTTCGATCACCGGTGAACACGGCGTCGGGATGGACAAGGCGAAGTACATGCCGCGCATGTTCAGCGACGACGATCTCGACACGATGCAGCTGGTGCGCTGCGCGTTCGATCCGGACGGGCTGGCGAACCCGGGCAAGATCTTCCCAACGCCGCGGCTCTGCGGGGAGGTGCCGGGCCGCCGCAGGGGCGTCCATCCGCTGCAGGAGGCCGGCGTCGCGGAGGTCTTCTGATGGCTGATGTCCTGGATCTCGCCCGGCCCGCGGAGGACGGCGACATCGTCGCCGGGGTGCCGGCCCGGCTCGTCGCCGCCCCGGCGTCCACTGAGGAGGCGGCGGCCCTCCTGCGCGAGGCCGCCGACCGGGATCTGGCGGTGGTCATCCGTGGCGGTGGCACCAAAGTGGACTGGGGCAATCCGCCGGAACGCCTTGATTTGATCGTCGACACCCGGCGGCTGGCCGGTGTGGTGGAACACGCGGCCGGCGACCTCATCACCGTGGTGCGGGCCGGCACTCCTATGGCGGACCTGACGCTCGACGGTCAGCAACTCGCGCTCGACGTTCCGTTCCCCGGCGCGACGATCGGCGGCACGATCGCCACCAACACCAGCGGCCCG
>DATBGW010000381.1:0-8084 GCA_036557765.1 Actinoplanes sp. | reverse complement strand
ATCAGTCAGAGACCCGACCGTCGCCGGCGAATACACGCGAGGCATCAACCGTTCGGCCCATTACCCCGCGATCTTGGAGTTGTGGTTGCCCTTAGGTCCGTTCCATAGGCGTTTGCTCCAACCACAACTCCAAGATCGCGGAGAGATGCCGGGTCAGGTCAGGGCGCGTTTCAGGAGCTTGCCGGTCGCGGTCATCGGCAGGGAGTCCACGAACGCCACCATGCGTGGGTACTTGAAGCTGGCCATCTGCTCCCGGCTCCAGCCGATCAGCTCCTCCTCGGTGACGGTCGCGCCCTGGGTGCGGATGATGTACGCCTTGACCTCCTCGCCGAGGCTCGGATGCGGCACGCCGATGACCGCCGCGAGCGAGACCGCCTCGTGCGTCATCAGCACCTCCTCGACCTCGCGCGGGTACACGTTGTACCCACCGCGGATGATCATGTCCTTGGCCCGGTCGACGACGTAGTAGAAGCCGTCCTTGTCGCGCTTGCCGAGGTCGCCGCTGCGGAACCAGCCGTTGTTCATCACCTCGGCGGTGGCCTCCGGCCGGTTGTAGTAGCCGCGCATGATGTTGTGGCCGCGGATCGCGATCTCGCCGATCTCGTCCGCGCCCTCGATCGTGTTCCACGACTCGTCGATGAGCCTGCACTCCACGCCCCAGATCGGGATGCCGATCGAGCCCGGCCGGGGTTCGCGGTTCGGGTCGCTGAACGTTGCAACCGGCGAGGTCTCGGACAGCCCGTACCCCTCCAGGATCTGCACACCGAAGCGCCTCTTGACCTCCTTGATGATCTCGACCGGCAGGCTGGACCCGCCGGCTACCGCGATCCGCAGGTTGCGCGCGATCCGTTCCACGTCGACGCCGTCGGACAGCGCGTTGAGCAGGCCCCAGTACATCGTCGGTACGCCCGCGAAGAACGTGATGTCCTCGGACTCCAGCAGTTTGACTGCTGCGGCCGCCTCGAAGCGGGGGAGCAGTACGAGCGTCGAGGCGGTGGCGAAGCCGGCGTTCATGTTGACCGTCGAGCCGAACGAGTGGAACAGCGGCAGCACGGCCAGATGGGTGTCCATGCCGGGCCGGCTCTGGAACAGCCGGTTGCAGGTGAGGGCGTTGATCAGCAGGTTGGAGTGGGACAGCTCGGCGCCCTTGGCCTGCCCGGTGGTGCCGCTGGTGTAGAGGATCACCGCCGGATCGGTCTCGGGCAGCAGCACCGGCTCGAACACCGGCGACATGTCCCGCAGTGCCGCACCCAGCGTCTCGGTGCCGTCGATCGGGGACGCCGCGGCCGGGTCCGCCGTGATCACGAAGAAGTGCTCGGTTCCGTCGACCTGGGTGAAGCCGGCGTGGCCCTCGGCGCCGATCGGCAACTCCGCGGTGCCCTGGAAACAGAAGTACGCCTTGGCGTCGGAATCGTTCAGGTGGTAGGCGACCTCACGGCCCTTGAGCAGCACGTTGAGCGGCACGACGACCGCGCCGGCCTTGAGGATGCCGTAGTAGACCACCGGGAAGTACGGCAGGTTGGGGCAGGACAGCGCCACCTTGTCGCCGGGCCGGATCCCGCGGGCCACCAGCAGGTTGGCGACCTGGTTGGCGGCCGCGTCGACCTGCGCGTAGGTGAGCCGTTGCGGGCCCAGCACGACCGCGGCGCGATCCGGGGAGGTGCGGGCGCTGTCCTCGAGCAGAATCGACAGGTTGAGCATGCGGTCTCCTCGTGGGATGTGACGGCCGTCTCATCTACAGCATGCCCCACACTTCCGCGATCTCGGAGTGGTGGCGGCCCTACCCATTCCCGCGATCTTGGAGTTGTGGTTGCCTTTTCGCGGCTTCACACCGGATTTGTGCCAACCACAACTCCAAGATCGCGGGCCCCGCTCGGGACGCACGAGGGGCAGACTGAGGGCATGTGGCTTCCGGTGGCCTCGGACGCCGAGGTGGGCACCCGCCCGGTAGCGGTCGAGGCGGGCGGCGTACCGCTCGTGGTCGTGCGGCCGGACGCGGACGCGCCGCCGGTGGCGTTCGCCGATCGCTGTCCGCACCGGCTCGTACCGCTGTCCGCCGCGACGCTCGACGGCGGGCGGCTGCGCTGCGCGTACCACGGCTGGGAGTTCGACGGGTCCGGCACCTGTGTCGAGCTGCCGTCGCAGCCGGGCCACGCGCCGCCCCGGGCCAACCTGCCGGCCGGGCCGCGCGTCCGGGTCGCGGACGGCACCGTCTACGTGCACGCCGACGACGTCGCCACCACCCCCGGCGACCCCACCGTCCTTCTGACCAATACCGACCCGGCGCTGCGCCGCGCCTGGCACCCGGTCGCGCTGGTCGCCGAGGAGCCCGGCGAGGTGATGCTCCTCGGCCAGCGGTACGACCTGCGGACGCGCCCGGATGTCTTCGGCGTCCGGGAGCGCTGGGGGTTGGTCTGGCTGGCGCCCGAGGAGCCCCGCACCGAGCTGTTCGGCGACGCCGACGCGGACGACGCCGCGTACGTGGGTGCCTGGCTGCCGCCGGAGCGTACGCCGGTGGCGGCGGGCGTGGTCGCGGACAACTTCCTCGACGTCGCGCACTTCCCGTTCGTGCACGCCGGCACGTTCGGTGCGGCCGAGGAGAAGGTGGTGCCGCGCTACGACGTGACCGTCGAGCCGTACGGCTGCCGCACTGTCCAGGACCAATGGTTCGACAATCCCGAGGACCCCGGCGTCGCCGCGGGCGTACGGCCGCTGCGGCAGCGGCGGCGCGCCACGTACGTGTACCGCGCGCCGTTCCAGATGCTGCTGCGCCTGGAGGAGCTGGACGCCGGCTCGGTCAAGACGATCCTGTTCTTCGCCCAGCCGGAAACGCTCACCTCGACGCGCCTCTACACCAAGCTGCTGCTGCACGGCATCGGCGGCGTCGCCGACCCGCCGCCGGACGTGGTGGGCCGCGAGGTCGCGTTCGAGGAGGCCGTGCTGGCCGAGGACCTCGACCTGCAGCGCAAGATGCGGCTGCCCGGGCTGCCGCTGACGCCACGCGACGAGCTGCACGTGCGCGCCGACCTGATGGGCGTGCAACTACGCCGGATCCTGTCGGACTTCGTGAGCCCGCCATGATCGATCTGCTGCTCGCCAACACGTCGCGCGGCGACATCGGCATCGACGGCGGCCGCATCGTGCCGCCGGAGCCGGCCCGGGAGACCCGCGACCTCGGCGGCCGGCTGGTCACCCCGCCGCTAGTCGAACCGCACATCCACCTGGACGCGGTGCTGACCGTCGGCCAGCCGCGTCCCAACTCCTCCGGCTCGCTGTTCGAGGGCATCGCGATCTGGGCGCAGCGGGTCCGGGACCTGACCGTCGAGGACGTGCAGTCCCGGGTGCGGCAGGTGCTGCGCTGGCAGCTCGCCTGCGGGGTCCAGCACGTGCGCAGTCACGTCGACGTGTGCGATCCCGAGCTGCGGGCACTGCGTGCTCTGGTGGAGCTGCGCGACGAGGCCCGCGGCATGGTGGACCTGCAGCTGGTGGCGTTCCCGCAGCAGGGCATCCGGTCGTTCGACGGCGGCGCCGACCTCATGCGCAAGGCGGTCGAGCTGGGCGCCGACGTGGTCGGCGCGATTCCGCACTACGAGCTCACCCGCGAGGACGGCGTCGAATCGGTGCGGTTCGCCATGGCGCTGGCCGACGAGCACGGCCTGCGGGTCGACATCCACTGCGACGAGACCGACGACGACCACTCCCGATTCCTTGAGACGATGGTCGCCGAGACGATACGGCGGGGGATGGGCGGACGGGTCACCGCGAGCCACACCACGGCGATGCACTCGTACAACGCCGCGTACGCGTCCCGGCTCATCACCAACATCGCCCGGGCCGGGCTGCACATGGTGACCAACCCGCTGGACAACGCGGTGCTGCAGGGCCGCTTCGACCCCGGTCCGGTCCGCCGCGGCCACACCCGGGTCAAGGAACTGCTCGCGGCCGGCGTCAACGTGGCGATCGGACACGACTCGGTGATGGATCCGTGGTACCCGCTCGGCTTCGGCGACCCTTTGCAGGCCGCGTTCGTGCTGGCCCATCTCGGGCACATGAGCGGCGACGCGGAGCTGCGCACGCTTCTCGACATGATCACGGTCGCGCCCGCCGCCGCCCTCGGCGTGGCCGACTACGGGATCCGCGTCGGCGGACCGGCCGATCTGGTCGTCTTCGACGCGCTGTCCGAGGCCGAGGCGCTGCGCCTGCAGCGGCCCCGCTATCTGGTGCTGCGCGCGGGCCGGCCGGTCGCGTGGACCGAGCCCGCCCGCAGCGTCGTCGCCTTCCACGGCACCGAGACCGAAGTCGACTTCCGCCCGCAGAACGGAGTGACACGATGATCGTCCACTGGGGACTCCTGGACCGCCTCCGGCAGCACCGCAGCCTCGCCGCGGAGGATCGGCGCACCGCACGGCTCGCCGAACTGCACCACATCGGGGCGGTCCTCGGCGACGCCGGAGCGGTCATCCGGTCCGGCTGGACGCAGAAGACGCTGTACGCCTGCGTCGACGACCGCGACCGCCGGCATCCCGTCGACCCACGGGACGGAGCCTTCGACGAGGCGTGCCTGGTCGGCGCGGTGGTGCACGCCGCCGGCGGCCCGGAGGCGACCTCCGGGCCACTCGCGCAGCGCACACTCGACGTGGTCTGGCACGCCCTGCACCGCGGCCCAGACCGGCCGGTCGGCGGCACCCCGCCACCCGGCGTGCGGGCCGCCCGGGTGGTGGACCTGGCGCGGTGGAACGACCGCCGCGAGCGGACCCGGTCCGACGTGCTGGCGCTGCTGTCGGCCGCGGCGACGGTGGCCGAGACGGAGGCACGCCGGCTGCGTCACGCGACGACGGCGGTCTCTTCGATGTCCTTGTCCCGCTGAAACTGGAACAGGATCGCGTACAACACCGCAGCGAGCACGAAGCCGACTATGAACGTGCTGTCCCCGAACGCCGGGACGTTCGTGGGAACCGGCCCGACGTACTCGGTCTGGTTCGAGAACAGCACGATGGACACGATCATGCCGACCGCCATCGAGACCACGCCCGCCCACGGGTTGTGCGTCTTGTCGTACAGGAACCCGTCGACCCGCTTGCCGCGGCGCAGGTACCAGTCCACGAAGTAGACGGCCAACCACGGGGCGATCCAGTACGAGATGATCAGCAGGAAGCTCTCGTACTTACTGGCCGCGTCGCTCAGCCCGGACAGCGCCAGCAGGAATCCCAGTATGCCGAAGACACCGGACACGATGGCCCGGCGCAGCCCGAGTGGCACGTTGACGCCGAGAGCCAGGAACGACATCGAGCCGGAGTAGATGTTGATGGCGTTCGCGCAGATCGCGCCCAGCGCGATTGCTACCAGCGTCAGATCGGCGACGACCGTGGGCACGTGGCTGGTGAACGCCTCGGTCGGATTGTCGATGCCGGGCGTCGCGATGGTCGCCGACGCGGCACCCACCACCTCGAGGAACACGCCCGACACGAACACTCCAAGCGCGGCCCACACCCCCGTCGCCACCTTGCTCGTGCTGGGCGGTAGGTAACGGGTGTAGTCGGTGGCGTACGGGTTCCAGCCGGCCGTGTAGCCGAACGTCGCGCCCACCGTGAGCAGGAATCCGCCGATGCCGCCGGCGCCGCCCGCGACCGCACCCGGCGTCGCCTTGCCGAGGATGATGACCGACGTGATGAGGAAGATCACGGCCAGCACCGGGAACGCGTACCGCTCGAACGTCTGCACCAGGTTGTGCCCGAAGAACGCGATCACCACCTGCAGGACCACCACGATGATCAGGCACAGTGCGCTCGGCAGGTCGGTGAGCGTGGCCAGGGCGAGCGCGCCGCTCACGCTGTTCACCGCAAACCAGCCGATGCCCGCCACCACCGCCTGCAGCCCGGACGGCAGGATGTTGCCGCGATAGCCGAACGCGATCCGGGACAGGACCATCTGCGGTACGCCCATCGACGGGCCCCGGGCCGACAGGATGCCGTGCGCCACCGCGCCGAGTCCGGTGCCGACGATGATGGCGGCCACCGCCTGCCAGAACGTCTGCTCGAAGTACAGCACCGAGATGACGCCGACGAAGATCGTCGCGAACTCCAGGTTCGGCGACATCCACGTCCAGAACAGGTTCAGCGGGCGGCCGTGCCGCTCGTTCAGCGGAATGAAGCCGGCGCCGCCCGGCTCCACCGCCGCGACCCGGGCGCCGTACGTGCCCTCCCGTACCTCGGCCGACACCTCGGCCGGTGTATTCACCGTCGCCATCTCGCCCCTGCCTCACGGTCGTGCCGGCTCTCATCCCCCGCGATCTTGGAGTTGTGGTTGCCTTTATGCGGCCTTTCAGCCGATTCGTTCCAACCATAACTCCAAGATCGCGAAAGAGTTTGCTTGATCAGTGCAGTAGACAGCCGGTCGACATCGATCGGATTCCACAAATGTTTCGATCGTATTACTCAGTCGCCGCCGCTTCCGCCGCTTCCGCTTCCTCAGGGGGAGCGCCGGCGCTCGCGGAGTCCGAGCGCGATGCCGGCAGCCGGGTACCACAGGACCCAGCCGAACTGGCCGCCGAACCAGAAGCCGTACAGCGGCCCCCAGCCGAGCGTGACGCCGACCGTTCCGATAATGGCGGAGACCGTGATCGCCGCGCCGAGCCATGACAGCCACCGTGGCAGCAACCGGCCGCGGAGTGCGGCGATGGTGAACGTGCCGACCACGACGGCCATCAGCCCCATCTGCAGATCGCCGACCAGGTGCAGAACGCCGTTGAGGCCGTACCATCCGCGCAGCACGGCGTCGTCCACCGCGGACAGCTCGGTGCCGATGAGGCCGGGCAGAAGCGTGGGCACGGCCGCCGCCGTGATGGTGAGGAGGTACGCCCCGGCCAGCACGTATCCGGCGCCGGCGCCCAGGTCGGCGAGCATCGACTCGGGGAGCGCGGAACGGACCACCTGAGCGAACGCCGCGGTCAGCATGAGCAGCACGACCACGGCGGCCACCCCGGCCAGGGTGCCGATCCGCAGCGCCGTGCCCTGACCGAGGGCGTACACGCGGATCTGCGCCGCGGTGGCGGTGCCGACCGGTGGCCCGTCCGCCGGCATGGCGAACCCGAGCAGGAGGAACAGCGGTCCGGCGACGGCGGCGGTCAGCGCGGCGCCGCGTGCGGTCCGGGGCTTGCGGATGTCGAGTGTCGTCGTCATGCCCGCCATCGTGGACAGTGCCGGCCGCGGGGTTCGTCGCCCGTGATGACGAATCGGGTACGCCGTTGTGATGAGGCGCCACGGCGGCTCCGCGGTCTAGCGTCGGGACATGAGGCGGTGGGACGCGCGCACGCTGGACGGGGTGCTCGCCGCGGTTCTGGTGCTGAGCGGCCTGATCGAGGCGTACCTCGAGTTCGAGCGGGCCGCGTGGAATGTGTGGGCTGTCGCGTTCCTGGTGATGAGCGCCGTGGCGCTGTTCTGGCGGCGCCGTGCGCCGGTGCCGGTGGCGCTGCTGGCCGGGGTGGGCCTGGCGGCTCCGGCGTGGTTCGGACCGACGACCGAGACGCTGACATCCAGCGCGATCGTGATGGTCGCGACGTACTCGGTCGTCGTCTACACACGCACCTGGCACACCTGGCCGCTCGTGTTCGCCGTCCTGGTGTCCGCCGGGACCGTTCGCAGTGCGGCCGATTTCGGCTTCGACGCCTTCAGCGTGATCAGCAGCGTTTTCTGGCTGGGAACGGCGATCGGGGCCGGCGTCATCGTCCGTCACCTCCGCGGCCGCGCCGCCACCTTCGAGAGGCGCGCCGAGACAGCCGAACGCGCACGCGAGGAGCACGCCGCCACCGCTGTCGCCGCCGAACGGCTCCGCATCGCCCGGGATCTGCACGACGTGGTGGCGCACGCGATCAGCGTCATCGTGCTGCAGGCTCGGGGCGGCCGCCGGATGCTGGACGTCGACCCCGGCGAGTCCCGGACGGCGTTCGACACAATCGAGGGCACGGCCGAGCAGGCAATGGCCGAGATGCGCCGGCTGCTCGGGGTGATCCGGGCGGTGGCCGGGAACGAACCGGCGGAGCTGGCGCCACGGCCCGGACTGCGGAATCTGGACGCCCTGGCCGAGCA
>DATBGW010000380.1:0-10465 GCA_036557765.1 Actinoplanes sp. | reverse complement strand
GCGGGAGCGCCGGGACCGCCTGGTCGCGGGGCTGACCGACGCCGGGTTCACCGTCCAGCCGTCCGAGGGCACCTACTTCGTCACGACCGACATCACGCCGCTCGGCGGCCGGGACGGACTCGAGTTCTGCCGCGCGTTGCCGGGGCGGTGCGGTGTGGTGGCGGTGCCCACCCAGGTTTTCTACGACCACCCGGACGAGGGCCGTCATCTGGTCCGGTTCGCGTTCTGCAAGCGCCTCGAGGTCATCGACGAGGCCGCCCGCCGCCTCCGCTCCCTGTAATCCCGCCTCCCGACGTCAGGACGTGGGGCTCGCGGCGCGTACTTCGGCGGCGATGCGCTCGGCCACCGTGCGGGCCTGCTCCTCGGTCGCGGCCTCGACCATGACCCGGACCAGCGGCTCGGTGCCGGATGGACGCAGCAGCACCCGTCCCGTCTCGCCGAGCTCCGCCTCGGCCCGCTCCACTACGACCTGAACCGCCGGCGCGGATGCCCCGGCCTCCCGGTCCGCGACCGGAACGTTGATCAGGATCTGCGGCAGCTTGGAGATCACCGCGGCCAGGTCGGCGAGCGACTTCCCGGTGACGGCCAGCTGCGCCATCACATGCAGGCCGGTCAGCACCCCGTCGCCGGTCGTCGCGTACGCCGGCATCACGATGTGCCCGCTCTGCTCCCCGCCGAGGGCCAGCCGGCCGGCCTGCAACTCCTCCAGGACGTACCGGTCGCCCACCCGCGCCTCGATCATCCGGATGCCGGCCTGCTTCATCGCCAGCCGCAGGCCCAGGTTGCTCATCACGGTGGCGACCAGCGTGTCGTCGGTGAGCATTCCGGCGTCCCGCATTGCTAACGCCAGGATCGCCATGATCTGATCACCGTCCACCAGATCACCGGACGCCGTGACGGCCAGACAGCGGTCCGCGTCACCGTCGTGCGCAATGCCGAGGTCGGCGCCCTCGGTCAGGACCGCTTCGCGGACCGCGTCGATGTGCGTGGAGCCGCAGTTGTCGTTGATGTTGAGCCCGTCCGGCTCGGCGTGAATCGCGATGACCTCCGCCCCGGCCTCCTGGTACGCGGCCGGGCCGACCTCGCTTGCAGCGCCGTTCGCGCAGTCCACCACGACCTTGATGCCGTCGAGACGGTGCGGTGTCGACTCCACCAGGTGCTTGACGTAATGCTCCGCGCCGTCGAGCAGGTCGTGCACCCGTCCGATCGCGGCACCGGTCGGCCTGCCCACCAGTCCGTGTGCGTCGGCCACGGCGGCTTCGATGCGTTCCTCGATCTCATCCGGCAGCTTCTGGCCGCCGGCGGCGAACAACTTGATGCCGTTGTCCGGCATCGGGTTGTGCGAGGCGGACAGCATCACACCGAGGTCCGCGTTCGCCTGGCCCACGAGGTACGCGACGGCCGGCGTGGGCAGCACGCCCACCCGGACCACGTTGGCGCCCGCGCTGGTCAGGCCGGCCACCACCGCGGCTTCGAGCATCTCGCCGCTGGCCCGCGGGTCCCGGCCGACGATCGCGAGAGGCTGGTGACTCCGGTCCACCTCAGCGAGCACACGGGCGGCCGCGACCGCGACCGAGAGAGCGAGTTCGGGCGTGAGGTCGTCGTTCGCGAGACCCCGTACGCCGTCGGTGCCGAAGAGTCGCCCCATGGCGGCATGTCCTTTCGCCGGTGTCCAGCCTGCCGGAGAAGCCGGCGAACCGGTGGAGTTTTAGCGATCCGAACGCGAAAGCGGCCGAGCACACCCCGTGGCGAGGGGTGTACCCGGCCGCCTGCGTCAGACGGGAATCAACGTCAGCGCTTCGAGTACTGCGGAGCCTTACGCGCCTTCTTGAGGCCGTACTTCTTGCTCTCCTTGACGCGGGCATCGCGGGTGAGAAAGCCGGCCTTCTTCAGGACCGGACGGTCGTCGACGTCGTTCGCGATGAGCGCCCGGGCGATGCCGAGCCGCAGCGCGCCGGCCTGGCCGGTGATGCCGCCGCCGCGCAGGTTCGCGATGATGTCGAACGCCTCCGCCTTCTCCGCGCTGAGCAGCGGCTCCCGGATCAGCTGCTGGTGCACTTTGCTCGGGAAGTAGGACTCGAGGTCGCGGCCGTTGCAGACGATCTTGCCCGTGCCGGGCACGAGACGCACCCGGACGATGGCCTCCTTGCGGCGACCGACGGTCTGGATCGGACGGTCACCGGGTCGCGGGGCGCGGACCGGCGCAGGCGCCGGCGCCTCGACCACGACGACGGTCTCAGCGGGCTCCTCGACGGTCTCCACGACCTCGGGCTCGATGATGTCGGTCATACTGCTGCCTTCTCCCGCGCTCACTGCGCGATCTGGGTGATTTCGAACGGCTTCGGCTGCTGCGCGGCGTGCGGGTGCTCGGCGCCGGGGTAGACCTTCAGCTTCTTGATGACCTGCCGGGCGAGCTTGTTGTGCGGAAGCATGCCCTTGACGGCGAGCTCGACGGCCTTCTCCGGGCGCTTGGACAGCAACTCTTCGTAGCCGATCCGCTTCAGGCCGCCCGGGTAGCCGGAATGCCGGTACGCCACCTTCGTCTGCCGCTTGTTGCCGGTCAGCGCGACCTTGCCCGCGTTGATGATCACCACGTAGTCGCCGGTGTCCACGTGCGGAGCGAACGTCGGCTTGTGCTTTCCACGAAGCAGGGTCGCGGCGTGGGTGGCCAGGCGGCCCAGCACGACGTCAGAGGCGTCGATGAGGTGCCACTGACGCTCGATCTCACCCGGCTTCGGGCTGTACGTACGCACAGAATTACCTTGTCTCGTCGTCGGTCTGGGGGCGCGCGCTGGTCGCCGCGAGCACGAACGTCAAGCGTACCCGACCCGGGAACGCTCGCAGCTTTCGCACAACAGCAGGCAACGATACCCGGCTACGCGCCGCAGGGTCAAAACGGGCGGCGCTCGGTCACGCCGACGGGCATCCCGTCCAGCATAGCCAGGTCCGATCGGGCCTACCGATACCTCTTAGCAGGCTCGAAACATGCGGGACGCCGCTGCGAAATTCGCCACCGGCAGGCTTCCGGCATGGCACGTGGTGACGATCTCGGGACGCAGGGGCACCGCACCACGCACGAGGCACGGTGTGACCGGCCGGCCATGCCGCAGCTTCTCAAGCAGAGAAACGGCGGATGACCGACCGGAGTCGGGACTTCTCGGCGCTCCCGGCGCCGGGCGTGCCGCTGTCCGGATACACGATCGGCGTCACCTCGGACCGCCGTCGTGACGAGCTCGGCACCCTGCTCGAGCATCGCGGGGCCCGCGTGGTCATCGCGCCGGCTCTGCGGATCGTGCCGATCGCCGATGACGCCGAACTCCGCGCCGCCACCCGTTGCTGCCTCGCCACACCGCCGGACATCGTGCTGGTCAACACCGGGATCGGCATGCGCGGCTGGCTCGAGGCGGCCGAGGGCTGGGGGCTCGCCGAGTCGTTGCGGACCGTGCTGTCCCGGGCGTACATCGTCGCCCGTGGGCCCGAGGCCTGCGCCGCGCTGACGTCGGCCGGCCTGCACGAGCAGTGGTCGCCCCAGAGCGAGAGCTACGAGGAGGTGGTGGACCACCTGACCGGCTGTGGGGTCAGCGGGCTGACGATAGCGCTCCAATTGCACGGCGAGAGCCAGCCGGAGTACCTCGACGCGTTGGACGCGATCGGCGCCAAGGTCATCGAGGTGCCGGTCTACCGCTGGGCGCCGCCCGCCGATCCCGCGCCGCTGCATCGGCTGGTCGACCTCATCGCAGCGCGTCTGGTCGACGCCGTGACGTTCACCGCCGCGCCCGCGGTCGGGGCGTTGTTGCGTGCCGCGGAGCCGGATTGCGAAACGATTCTTGACGCGTTGCGGACCGATGTCCTGGTGGCCTGCGTCGGCCCGGTGACGGCTGCCCCGCTGCGGCGGCACAGCGTTCCGGTAGTGGCGCCGGCGCGGCCCCGGCTCAGCGCCATGGTCCGTACGATCGCGGATGAACTGCCCCAACGTGCGGTCTCGCTCGAGGTCGCCGGCCACTCGCTGACCCTGCGGGGTCACGCCGCGATCCTGGACGGCGAGCTCCGCCTGCTGGCCCCGGCCCCGATGGCGGTGCTACGGGCGTTGGCCGCGGCGCCCGGGCGGGTGCTGTCCCGCGCCGCCCTGCTGCGGACGCTGCCGCGGGGCGCCGACGAGCACGCGGTCGAGATGGCGGTGGCCCGCCTGCGTGCCGCCCTCGGCCACTCCGGACTGGTACAGACCGTCGTGAAGCGCGGCTACCGCCTCCCCACGTGACTCCCACGGCCCGCGCCCAGTCTGGAGGGCGCGGCTAGCCGACGGGGGTGGGGTAGCCGCGGCCGTGCTCGGCGACCAGCGTGGCCATGGCGTGCTCCACGACGCCGACCAGCACGTGCTTGACGGAGTCGCGGACCCGCGCGTCGCACATGATGAGTGGCACGTGCGGCGCGATCGCGAGCGCCTCCCGCACTTCGTCCGGCTCGTATCGCGGCGCTCCGTCGAAACAGTTCAGGGCGACGAGGTACGGCAGGTGCCGGTTCTCGAAGTAGTCCAGCGGCGCGAACGCGTCCGAGATCCGGCGCGTGTCGACCAGCACCGCCGCGCCCACCGCGCCGCGGATCAACTCGTCCCACATGAACCAGAACCGGGTCTGCCCGGGCGTACCGAACAGGTACAGGATCAGGTCCTCGGCCATCGTGATCCGCCCGAAGTCCATGGCGACCGTCGTGGTCTCCTTGCCGGGCACCTTCGACGCGTCATCGATGCCGTGCCCCGCCGACGTCATCACGGCCTCGGTGGTCAACGGCTCGATCTCGGAGACCGAACCCACCAGGGTCGTCTTGCCGACGCCGAAGCCACCCGCGATGATGATCTTCGCGGAGGTGATCTCCGTGGGCGGCGCCCCCGCTGGTTCAGAGTTTGCGTAGTCCACTCAACACCCTTTCCAGCAGATCCATCCGCTCCGTGAACCCTTGCCGGGGAGCGGCGCTGTGCAGCGACAGCAACCCGTCGGTGACCATGTCGGCGACGAGCACACGAGCCACGCCCAGAGGCAGCCGGCTGCGGGCCGCGATCTCGGCCAGCGACTGTGCCCGCGGCTCGCACAGCACAGCGATCCGGTACTTGTCGTGCCCGGCGAACCGGGCCTCTTGCACGGCGCTCCGGCTGGCGACCAGCACCGCCTCGATCGGGATGTCGCGCCGCGGCTCGGTACGCCCGCGGGTGACCGCGTACGGCCGCACCAGATTGCCGCGCGGATCGTGCGGCTGCTGGGGCTGGCCCATCGGCGGTCATCTCCTCCTCGGCGCGGGCCGCAGCCCGACCGTCACACCTAGTGACCGACGGCCTCGCGGGGCGGGGGCACCAGCGCCGCGCCGACCCGCTCGACGAGCAGTGCCATCTCGTACCCCACCTGCCCGACGTCGCAGCTGCGGGCGGCCAGCACGGCCATCGAGGAGCCGTCGCTGATCGTCATGAGGAACAGATAACCGCTGTCCATCTCGATGATGGTCTGCTGCACGCGCCCGGCGTTGAACATGCGTGATGCGCCGTCGGTCAGGCTCACCACACCGGACGTGATCGCGGCCAACTGATCGGCGCGCTCCGCGGGGAGGTTCCGCGACGACGCCAGCAGCAGGCCGTCCGCGGAGACCGCGACGACGTGCGCGATGCCGGCCACGCTGTCCGCGAAATTGCTGAGCAGCCAGCCCATATCCTGCATGGTGGGTGGTCTGGTCACCGTTCGTTCTCCTTCGGCCCACGTGCGTCCACATCGGTCTCCGCGCCGGTCTCGGTCCGTCCCCGTTGCACCCCTCGGTGGTACGCCGAGAGCAGGCCGCGTACCTCGTCCGGGCTGCGCCGGTTCTGCTTGCCGGTGCCGCTCTCGACTCCGCCGGGTACGAGTTGCGCCTGCGGCACGCGCTTGGGCAGTCCGGAGCGCGTAGTGCCCGCGTCGGGGGGTTCGGCGGCCGCCATCGCGCGGTGCCAGCCGTCATCGGCGACGGTTCGCCAGTCTTCGTCCTTGCCGGGCGGACGCGCCGGGCCACGGAAGCCGCCGGTGTCCGGGGCGGCCGGCGGCCGTCCACCGTTCGGCCCGCCGGCTCCGCGGCCGTTGGATCCATCGTGCCTGCGCGCGGGCCCGGGCGTCACCGGAGCCGGCGCCGGATGCGGAGCCGACCCCGGAGCCCCGCCCGAAGCCGGAGCCCCACCCGACCCCGGAGCCCCACTCGAAGCCGGACTCCCACTTGAAGCCGGAGCTCCGCCCGGACCTGGAGCCCGCCGTGCACCCGCCGCGGCACCAGAACCCCCCGGCGCGCCCGAACCCGGAGCCGGACCCGGCGCGGGGCCGGTCGAAGTCCCGTCGCCCGCGGATTCGGGCTTGGGCGGCGGGGCGTGACCGGCGGTCGGCATGCTCCACTCCGGGATCGTGTCGTGGCCCTGGAACCAGTTGGCCTGCATCTGCAGGAAGATCGGCGCATCGGAACGTTCCGGGGGCGGCGGTGTCGGCGGCGTCCCGCCGGGGGCGGGGCCCCACCCGCCGGGCCGCGGTCCCGCCGGCCGCCGCCGCGGCGGGATCCGGGTGCCGTCGGGGGTCAGGAAGCCGACCGCCACCTGCAGATCCGGCGAGGCCGGCCGCATGGACGGGTAGGCCACCGTCGGGGACTTGATAGCTCCGTTCGGCTCCGCCTGGACCGGCCGGTCGGCCTCTCCGCTGGGCACCGGCGCAGCGGGCACCGGCGTCGCCGGCGCGGACGGCACGACGCGACCGGGCCACGCCGGCGCGGGCGCGGCCGGCCCGGGAGCGGCGGGCGCGGGAGCGGCGGGACCGGGAGCGGCGGGCGCGGGGGACATGGGCACGGGCGGGCGCTGCGATGGCACCGTTGGCGCCGACGGATGCTGCGGCCCGGTCACCTGCCAGGGATCCGGCGCGATCGCGGCCAGGGTGGTGCTGCCCGTCGCGAAGCGACCTCCGTACAGGCCGGTCTCCGGACCGTACGTTCCGCTGTCGAGCTGCGGCGCACGGGCGGCGACGACCTGCCCGTCGATCGGCCGGTTCGGCAGCACGACGATGCTGCTGGGCAACGTCACCTGGGCGACCGTGCCACCGTCCAGGTTGGCCCGCAGCTCGACCCGGATGCCGTACCGGCTGGCCAGGCGGCCGACGACGGCGAGGCCCATGAGCCGGAACGCGCCCACGTCCACCACCGGCGGCTCGGCCAGCCGCCGGTTGAGGATGTCCATCTGCTCGGCGGACATCCCCAGTCCCCGGTCCTCGATCTGGATCATCACGTAGTCGCGGATCCGCCGGGCCTCGGCGACCACGATGGTGTGCGGCGGGGAGAACCGGGTCGCGTTGTCGAGCAGCTCGGCGAGCAGCCGGACCACATCGTTGACCGCCAGCGCGGCGATCGAGATGTCGGTGTCGACCGTGCCGAACTCGATCCGGTTGTAGAGCTCCACCTCGGACTGCGCGGCCCGCAGCGCGTCCACCAGCAGCGCGTCCTCGCGCCGCGGCGCGCTGGAGTCGGCGCCGGCCAAGACCAGCAGGTTCTCATCGTTGCGGCGCATCCGGGTGGCGAGGTGATCGAGCTCGAAGAGCTGCGCCAGCCGCTTCGGGTCCTCCTCGCTGCGTTCGATCTGATCGAGCTCGCCGATCATCCGGTCGACGAGGCTCTGCGAACGCCGGGCCAGGTTGAGGAACATCGTCGAGACGCTGGTCCGCAGGGCGGCCTGCTCGGCCGCGATCCGCACCGCTTCCCGGTGCACCACGTTGAACGCCTGCGCCACCTGGCCGATCTCGTCGCGGTTGTTCAGCTGGATCGGATCGCGGACCTGTCGCACGATGTCGTCCGCTGCAGCGTCGCCGAGGTTACGGACGTCGCGCAGCCGGGCGACCGCGTCGGGCAGGTCCCGGTTGGCCACGGCGAGCGCTCCCTCGCGCAGCCGACGCAGCGACCGGTTGAGCGAACGGGCGAGCACGAACGCCAGCACCAGCGCGATGACCAGGACCAGCACCAGGATGACGGCCTCGATGGCGGCCTGCCGGGTGGCCGCGCGCCGGGCTGCCACCGCGTCGTTGATCGCCCGCTGCTCGAGGCTCTGTTCCGCCTGGCGCATCACGTTGACGAGCGCGCCGAACGTCTTGGCGATCTCGGCCGGATCCACCCGCTCGCCGCGGCTCAGCCGGCTGGACAGCTGCTCCACCGCGGTGACCGTCGCGCCGCGGACCGCACTGTCCACCAGCGCGCGCTGGGCCGGCGACGCGATCTGCGCGAAATCGAGCAAACTCTCCTGCCGCCTGGCCTGGGCGGCGATGATCGCCGTCCGTTGCTGGTCGCTCAGGTCACCGGCGATCTGCGCCGCGTACGCGGTCGCCTCCTCGTCCGAGGTCGCCTCGATGGCATGGCTGAACGTGGTGAGCGCGCGAAGATCGCCGGCCACCGCGCCCTCGCTGGCGGATCGGCTCAGCACCTCGCTGTATCCGACGAGGGCCTCGATGAGGTCGTCGTACCGCTCCACCGACGCCAGGACCGCGATGCCGGTACGGTCCAGGATCGACCGACGCATGGCCTCCAGTGCCCGCAGATCGTCGTCGATGGTGTTCAGCTGCGCCCGGACGGCCACCGGAGGGTCGGCCAGCGCGCGTTGGTTGGTGCTGTACGTCTGGACCCGCGCGTCGGTCCCCCGGATCGCGGTGTTGTACGGGCCGGCGTCGGGTGTTGCGGAGGCGAGGTACGCGGCCGCGGCCATCCGCTCGGCGTGCACCTGCTCGGTAACGTCGGACACGCTCGCGGCCAGTCTGGTGAGCTGCACCACCCGGCCGGCGTCGCGGGCCCGGTTTCCGACTTCGATGAGGCGGAGCGTCGCCAACGCCAGGACAGCGACCAGCGGAACGAAGAGGATGAGCGCCAGCTTGGACCGGATCCTCGCGTCGCGCATACTCCACGAGGAACGCTTCGGCACCCCTACCCCGGCCGCGAACCCGCCCGGCTGCGGGCCGCTCGCCGGGTAGGTCGGAGGCTGGGTCGTATAACCGGTGCTCACGACATCTCCTCGGTAGTCATCCCCGCATCTCGTAGGCCGCCAGGTACCCGCGTGCCGCATGCGGCACGGCCGCGATTTCATCAGAACCTGAGTGTCTTGGGAAGCCTGGGACGTACGGAAAACATGTGTTGGTTTCGCGTACCAATGCGTCGTTCGGTTCGACAATCGACAATGCGGGCGTGTTGACGTGCGCGAATGCGTTTGCACCTACACTGTGTATCCGCACGGTCACACAGGACTTCCAAGATTCCAACCACTATGTGGGAAAAGCGATCTCGCGCAAACCGTCCCGGGCGGTCTGACCTGCGGCCGACTGAGTAGTCCACACCGGACGGCTTTCACCGACGGCGGACCCGGCAGCTCACTGCGCAGCGCAAGCCCGGTCGCCGGATATCACCGAGACCGTCACAGACAGTGATAGCCATTGAGTCCTTCGCCGCTCTTCCGTAACGTGCCCGCATGGCCCTCCGGACCGTGGCCAGGATCCTGGTGACGACGCTCGGCGTTGCGGCGCTGGCCGCGGCCGGTCAGCTGGGCGTCGCGTACGGTCTGGGCATCGTCCGGCTGACCCGGGTCCTGGATGTGACCACGCGCGACCAGTGGACCGCACAGCTCACCTGGGTCGCGTGGCTCGCCATGTCGGCGGCGGTGATCGGCGCCGTGGCCGGTGTCCGGCTGGTGCCACACCCTCGGTACGCCCAGCCGACGTACGGCGTCGGCACCGTCATCGCGATGGCGCTCGCCGCCGGTGCCGGGGCCGCCTTGGTGGTTCCGTTGAGCATGCAACCCGCCCGCACCGCGCAGATCGCCGGCGTACATCCGGTTCTCGTGATCGGCATCTGCGCGGCGCTCGGCGCGCTGGCCGGCGTGCTCGCCGCCGTGGCCGCGCTCATGCATCCGGTGGCCCGCTGGAACCTGATCGCGGTCGGCGCCGGCGTCTGGGCGATCGCCCTGTTGTCCGTGGCGCCGTCGCTCGCGCCGGACGATCCGCTGCCGGCCGTCCGCCTCGGCGTGTTCGACGCGGGATACCTGTCCCCCGCCGTCACGCAGCGGACCGCGCTGTTCACCATGCCGGCGCTGGCGCTGGTCGCCGGCGCGCTGTCGGGCTGGCTGGCCCGCCGGCAGGGCCGGAGCACGCTGACGATCGCGCTCGCCGGGCTGGCCGGTCCGGCGCTGCTCACCCTGGCGTACCTGATCGCGGGCCCCGGCGCCGGACCGGCCCACTACCAGGTGGTGCCGTACTGGGCCGCGATGATCGCCACCGGCGCGGGCCTGCTGGGTTCGGTGCTGGCCGCGGTGGTGCGTCGCGGCGAGGACGACGACGCCGGTGCCATGCCGTCGGCGGACGAGCAGGATCCGGCGCCCGACGGCCCTACGCCGTACGGGTGGCCACCCGACGCCGACTACCGCACGTCCCAGACCGGCTCCGGAGTCTCCACC
>DATBGW010000379.1:0-20960 GCA_036557765.1 Actinoplanes sp. | reverse complement strand
GCACAGGGGATTCATAGATCGGGCATGGGTGGCTCGTGGAAATGTCGTGGACAGTCGCCTGGACAGACAAGCGCAGTCCCGATCGGAGGAGACCCTGATGAGACACCAACGGCCGACGTACGAAGGGCGCCCACTCGCGCGCCCCGACGAGGAGGTCGTCGACCAGGGCCTCGGTTTCGACCTGCAGACGCTGGCGAGCCGGCGGCAGTTGCTCCGGGCGTTCGGCCTCGGCGCCACCGTGCTCGGCCTGGCCGCCTGCGGCACGAACGGCAGCAGCACGTCGTCCTCCGGCTCGGCGAGCACGAGCACGAGCAGCACGTCCGGCTCGACGACCGCGAGCGGTGAGATCCCCGACGAGACCGCCGGCCCGTACCCCGGCGACGGCTCCAACGGCCCGGACGTGCTTGAGCAGAGCGGCATCGTGCGCAGCGACATCCGCAACAGCTTCGGTACGGCCAGCGGCACCGCGCAGGGCGTACCCATGACGCTCGAACTCACCATCACCGACATGGCGGGCGGCAACAAACCGTTCGCTGGGACGGCCGTCTATGTCTGGCACTGCGACCGCGAGGGCCGGTACTCGATGTACTCCGACGCGATCAAGGACCAGAACTACCTGCGCGGCGTCCAGGTCGCCGACAGCTCCGGCAAGGTGCGGTTCACCAGCATCTTCCCGGCGTGCTACAGCGGGCGCTGGCCGCACATCCACTTCGAGGTCTATCCCGACCAAGCAAGCATCACCGACGCCTCGAAGGCCATCGCCATCTCGCAGGTCGCCCTGCCCAAGGACACCTGCACCACGGTGTATCAGCAGTCCGGATACGAGCAGTCGGTCACCAACCTGTCCCGGGTGAGCCTGGACTCCGACAACGTCTTCGGCGACGACGGGGCCGCGCATCAGCTCGGCACCGTGACCGGCAGTGTCGGCAGTGGTCTGACGGTCGCGCTCGCGGTGCCGGTGGACACCGGCACCACCCCGACCGGCGGAGGTGCGCCACCCGGATCCCGCTGAGCTCAGATCTCGTCGATCAGATCCGCCACCGAGTCGACGATCCGCGACGGCCGGTACGGGTACCGCTCGCTCTCCTCGCGCGTACTGATACCGGTCAGCACCAGGATCGTCTGCAACCCGGCCTCCAGGCCGCACAGCATGTCGGTGTCCATCCGGTCGCCGATCATCGCGGTGGTCTCGGAGTGCGCCTCGATCGTGTTGAGCGCCGAGCGCATCATCATCGGGTTCGGCTTTCCCACGAAGTACGGGTCGACGCCGGTCGCCTTGGAGATCAGTGCCGCCACCGACCCGGCCGCGGGCGTTGCCCCCTCGTTGGTCGGGCCGGTGGCGTCCGGATTGGTGCAGATGAACCGGGCGCCGCCGTCGATCAGCCGGATCGCCTTGGTGATCTGCTCGAAGCTGTAGGTGCGGGTCTCGCCCAGCACCACGTAGTCCGGTGCGAACTCGGTCAGCACGTATCCGGCGGCGTGCAACGCGGTGGTCAGCCCGGCCTCGCCGATCGCGTACGCGGTCCCGCCCGGGCGCTGGTCGGCGAGGAACTGGGCGGTGGCCAGCCCGGAGGTCCAGATCGCGTGCTCGGGCACGTCGAACCCGATCCGCACGAGGCGTGCCTGCAGGTCGCGCGGGGTGTAGATGGAGTTGTTCGTCAGGATCAGGAACGGCTTGCCGGACGCCTTCAGCCGATTGATGAACTCGGGCGCACCGGGCACCGGCTCCCCCTCGTGGACGAGCACGCCGTCCATGTCGGTCAGCCAGCTCTCAACGGCCTTCCGCTCGCTCATGCTGTGCCTTCCTTTGGCATGCCCTCCTGGCCCTCGCTCCGCTCGGTGCAGTCGGTCATGCTGCCTTCCGGAATCGCTGGGGGGACGGGCAACAGCCGGCCGGGCACACGTCCCAGACCGGCAGCGTACCGAGCCGTTGCCGCGGCTGACCGGCGGTCCGTTCGAGTATCAGCGACCGGATCATCGCGACGAACCGCGGGTCGGTGCCCGGCGTACCCGCCCGTACGTAGCCCATGCCCAGCCGGGCGGCCGTCTGCGCTGCCTCGTGGTCCAGATCCCAGAGCACCTCGAGGTGGTCCGAGACGAACCCGATCGGGCTGACCACCACGTCGGTGACGTCCTTGTCGGCCAGCGCCGCAAGGTGCTCATTGATGTCCGGCGACAGCCAGGGCACCTGCGGCGGCCCGGACCGGCTCTGCCATACCAGGTCCCACGGCAGGTCCGGCGCCGCCGCGGCGTGCACGAGCGCTGCAGTCTCGTGCAGCTGCGCGGTGTACCGGCCGCCGTCCGGACCGGCGGTGGCGGCCATCGACATCGGAATGGAGTGGGCGGTGAAGACCAGCCGCGTGCTACCCCGCCGGGCCGGGTCGAGCCGCCCGAGCGCGGCCCGTACCGCGTCGGCGTGCGGCGACACGAAGCCGGGATGATCGGCGAAGTGGCGCAGCTTGGTGATCGCCGGCGCGCGCGGACCGACGTGCGCCCGCGCCGCCGCGATGTCCTCCCAGTACTGCCGGCAGGAGGAGTAGCCGCCGTACGCGCTGGTGGCGAAGCCGAGCGCGCTGGTCACGCCATCGTCGCGCATCTGCGCGACGGTGTCGGCAAGCATCGGCCGCCAGTTGCGATTTCCCCAGTACGCCGGGAGCCCGATCCCGTTCGCGGCGAAGTCGGCCTCGATCGCGGCGAGCAGGTCGCGGCACTGCTGGTTGATCGGGGACACGCCACCGAAGTGGTAGTAGTGCTCAGCCACCTCGGCGAGCCGCTCGTCCGGCACGCCGCGCCCCCGGGTCACGTTGCGCAGGAACGGCATGACGTCGTCGGACTGCTCCGGTCCGCCGAAGGACAGCAGGAGAAACGCGTCGTACGGCACGGTCAGGCGCCCAGGGCGTGGTAACCGCCGTCCACGTGGATGATCTCGCCGGTGGTGGCCGGGAACCAGTCGGACAGCAGCGCGCAGATCGCCCGGGCCGCCGGCACCTGATCGTTCAGGTCCCAGCCGAGCGGCGCCCGCGCCGCCCACGCGTCCTCGAACTGCTCGAAGCCGGGAATGGACTTGGCCGCCATGGTCCGCAGCGGACCGGCCGAGACGAGGTTGCTCCGGATGCCGTGCTTGCCCAGGTGCAGTGCCAGGTATCGAGACGCCGACTCGAGGCCGGCCTTGGCAACGCCCATCCAGTCGTACACCGGCCACGCCTTCGTGGCGTCGAACGTCAGGCCCACGACGCTGCCGCCCGCGCCCATCAGCGGCAGGCATGCGGTGGCCAGCGCCTTGTACGAGTACGTCGACACCTGCAGGGCGGTGGCCACGTCCGGCCAGGGGGCGTTGAGGAACTCGCCGCCGAGCACGCTCTGCGGCCCGAACGCGATCGAGTGCACCACGCCGTCGAGACCGTCCACGTGTTCGCGGACCTTGCCGGGCAGCGCGTCGAGATGCTCCTGATCGGTCACATCGAGCTCGATGACCGGCGGTGGCGACGGCAGCCGTTTGGCGATGCGCTCGACCAGAGACAGCCGGCCGAAGCCGGTCAGCACCACGGTGGCGCCGTTCTCCTGGGCCAGCCGGGCCACCGAGAACGCGATCGAGGCGTCGGTGATGACGCCGGTGACGAGCAGCCGCTTACCTGCAAGCAATCCGGACAATGCCCTTCCCCAATCTCAGTGGCCCATGCCGAGGCCGCCGTCGACCGGAATGACGGCGCCGGAGATGTACGCCGCAGCGTCGCCGGCGAGCCACGTCACCGCGGCCGCCACCTCGTCCGGGTGGGCCAGCCGCCCGGCCGGGACCGCGCTGATGATCTCCGCTTTCCGCTGCTCCGGCAACGCTTCAGTCATGTCGGTCTCGATGAAGCCGGGTGCGACAACGTTCGCGGTGATGTTCCGGCCGCCCAGCTCGCGGGTGATCGAACGCGCCATACCGACCAGACCCGCCTTGCTTGCTGCGTAGTTCACCTGCCCCGGCCCGCCGTACAGGCCGACCACCGAGGAGATGAAGATGATCCGCCCCCACCGGGCCCGCAGCATCTTCGTGCTGGCCCGCTTGGCACACCGGAACGCGCCGGTGAGGTTGGTGTCGATCACCCGCTGGAACTGCTCCTCGGACATCCGCATCAGCAGCGTGTCGTCGGTGATGCCGGCGTTTGCAACCAGCACCTCCACCGGTCCGAGCTCCCCCTCGACCGTGCTGAACGCCGCGTCCACTGCTGCGCTGTCGGTGATGTCACAGGTCACCCCGAACAGCCCCTCGGGAGCGCCGCTGCCCCGGTGCGTGACCGCGACCCGATCGCCCTGCTTCGCGAACGCCCGCGCGATGGCGAGCCCGATACCCCGGTTGCCTCCGGTGACCAACACGGTGCGCGCCACTGAAGAGCTCCTTCATACCCAGGTAGGGGGTGCCGGATGGCACCGTGGGGGCACGACGCGGCGGCGGTACCGCCGTAACCTGCCGGAATGGAGACTAGCGGTCCGGCGATCGCCCGCGAAGTCGCGGTCCCGCTGCGCCGGCTGCTGTGGGGCGCGGAGCGGCCGCGGCCACCGGCACCCCGGAGCAGGTGGACGTGGATCCGCCGGTTCGGATACCCGGTGGCGCTGCTGGCGCTGATCGGGCTGGCGTTCGCTGCAGGCGAGTACATCCAGAACGTCCGCGGGCAGGGACAGTTCCTCGTGGTGGTGATCGGGATCGGTTCGGTGCTGCCGGTGGCGCTTACTCCGTTCGCGCCACTGCTGGCGTTCCGGATCGCGCTCGTCATGCTGTTCGTGGGCGTGCTCGGTGGGCGGGGGAGCGAGGACCTGCCGTGGAACCCGGTGCAGATCATCGGTTTCCTCGTGGTGATTTTCCGGCTTGCCGCGACCGAGCAGACCGGCGTGACGGCGTGGGCCACGACGTTCAGTCTGGTGCCGGTGTTCCTGTTCGCCAGCGGTCCCAATCCGTGGGGCGCCGCGATTGTGATCGTTCTGGTCGTACTGGTGGGCGACACCATCGCCCGCCGCCGGCAGAGCAGTCGGGCGATCGCCGAGCAGGAGCAGCTCGCCGAGATCGAGCGGACCCGCCGCTCGGTGCTGGAGGAACGGGCCCGGATCGCCCGGGAGATGCACGACGTGGTGGCGCACCACATGTCGATGATCGCGGTGCAGGCGGAGACCGCGCCGTACCGGGTCGCCGGACTGCCCGACACCGCCCGTGCCGAGTTGGCCACCATCGCCGCGTCGGCCCGGTCCGCGCTGGCGGACATGCGGCGGCTGCTCGGGGTGCTGCGCGCCGAGAACGACGAGGCACTGCGCGCCCCTCAGCCGGGCCTCGGTGACGTGCCGGATCTCGTGGCCACCGCCACCCGGGCGGGCGTGCCGGTCGAGCTGGACATCCCGCCCGCGGACGGCATACCGGAAGCGGTCGGGCTGGCGGCGTACCGAATCGTCCAGGAAGCCCTGGCGAACGCGGCCCGGCACGCGCCCGGCGGCCCGGTCCGGATCACCGGCCGCGTCGGCGGCGGCGGGCTCGAGCTGGTGATCCACAACGGTCCGGCGGTGCCCGGCATCGCCGCACCGCCCACGGCAGCCGGCGCCGGGCACGGTGTGGTAGGCATGCGCGAGCGCGCCACGCTGCTCGGTGGCACGCTGTCCGCGGACCGTGACGGCGACGGCGGCTACACGGTCACGGCGGTGTTGCCGGTCGAGGAGACGACCACATGATCACGGTGTTGATCGCGGACGATCAGGCGATGGTGCGGCAGGGCTTCGGGGCGCTGCTGTCAGCGCAGCCGGACCTGCTGGTGGTCGGTGACGCGGCCGACGGGTCGGACGCCGTCAGCCGGACGCGGACCCTCGATCCCGACGTGGTGTTGATGGACGTCCGGATGCCGGTGATGGACGGCCTCGAGGCGACCCGCCGGCTGCTCGCCGACGGCCGGGAGCGGCCGAAAGTGCTCATCCTCACCACGTTCGATCTGGACGACTACGTGTACGAGGCGCTGCGCGCGGGGGCCAGCGGCTTCCTGCTCAAGGACGCGCCGGCCGACGAGCTGGTGCACGCGGTCCGGGTGGTGGCCACCGGAGAGGCGCTGCTCGCGCCGTCGGTGACCCGGCGGCTGATCGCCGAGTTCGCCGCCCGCCCGCGCCGGGACCGGCCCCGGCCTACGGAGCTGAACGCGCTCACGCCGCGGGAGACCGACGTGCTGCGGCTGATCGCGCGCGGCCGGTCCAACTCGGAGATCGCGGCCGACCTGGTGGTGGCGGAGCAGACCGTGAAGACCCACATCGGACGGATCCTGGGCAAGCTGGCGTTGCGGGACCGGGCTCAGGCCGTCGTGTTCGCGTACGAGACAGGTCTGATTACGGCCGGCGAGTAGTACCCGGGAGCCACCGGAAAGACGGCTCCACGGTCTGACGATGCGGGTGTCACCTCGGACGGACCGTCCGGGGCATGCGAACGACACTCCTGCTCAGCGTCAGCGCCCTCCTCGTTCTCACGCTTCCCGGCGTGCCGGCCGCGGCGGTGCCGTCCCGGCCGGCGGCCCCGGTCGTCGCCACCGCCGGACGGACCTTCCTGGCGTACGACCAGGGGCGCGGCACGGCTGTGGAAGCAGTCGGCGATGTCGGCACCGCCACCCGCGTTGCAGTGCTGGTCCCCGGTGTGGGCACCCGGCTCGCCGACTTCGACCGCGGCATGGGCGGCGTCGCCCGGCGCGCCCCGGCCGTGCAGGCACGGGCGCTGTACGCGCGGATGCACGCCGCCGACCCGGCCGCGCGTGTCGCAGTGGTGGCGTGGCTCGGGTATCTGCCGCCCTCCGAGCTGAACCTGGACGCGATCCGGGAGGACGTGGCGCGGGCCGGTGCCCGTGCGCTCGTCGCGTTCGTTCGCGCTCTGCTGGTGCAGCGGCCCGATGCCGACGTGACGCTGGTCGGGCACAGCTACGGCGCGCTGGTGGTCGGGCTGGCCGCGCCGCGCCTGCCGCAGGTGCACAACCTCGTAGTGATGGGCGCGCCCGGCATGGGCGTGAGCCGCGCGGCCGACCTCGGTGGTGCCCGGGTGTACTCCGCGCTCGCGTCGCAGGACTGGATGCGCCGGGTGCCGCAGCTGCGGCTGCTGGGCTTCGGCCACGGGGCGCGGCCGTCGTCGCCGGGGTTCGGTGCGACTCCGCTGCCCACCGACGGCGTCGCCGGCCACGACTACTACCTGGTCCCCGGCAGCGCGACCCTCGCCGCGGTAGCGAACGTCGCCCTCGACCGCCGGTAAATCCCCCGCGCCCGTCCTGCCCTCTTTCCGCGATCTTGGAGTTGTGGTTGGCCTTATGGCCTTGATGCACCATTTTGTGCCAACCACAACTCCAAGATCGCTCCTATTAGGTAGCGGCGGCGGGGTGCTCGATCGGGTGGTGAGCGGCGCCTGCCGTGCCGTTACCGGGCGGGGTGGCGTTGAGGGGGTAAGCTGCTCAACGGTTCTAGCCGGGCGACCTGTGGGAGGTGATCGCTGTGCGAGATAGCGATCCTCCTAGTCGCGGCCGGACCCCCGTCAGCGCTTCTGGCCGCTGACACAGTTCCGCCCTCTCCTCACCCTCAGCCGGCCCCGCCGGCGCCGGTGTGGTCGTGCGCGCCGCGACTCCAGGAGCAGGGTGCCGACCGCGACGTGACGTGTGCGCCGTTCCCGCCACCGCACTCGAAGGGTTCGCCGATGAACCGTTTCGTCGCACCGCTCAGCTTCACGATGGCCGCCGCGTGGGTGGTCGTGCTGTTCGTCCTGGTGTCCCAGACCCATTGAGCACGCTCATGGCAGCCGGGACGTCCACAGCAGGCTCATCGCTGCAGCGCACAGGCCGAACAGCAGCGCCGCCCCGGCGTACCACTGGGTCACCTCGCGTGCCTCGATCCGGTGGCCGATGGAGCTGCCCATGTCCTCGTACACCTTCTTGAGCTCGCCGACGGAGGCGGCCTCGTAGAAGTAGCCCTTCGTCTTCTCCGCCAGCTGCTGCAGCGACAGCCGGTCCACGGGCACCCGCTTGGGCTCGCCGCGGATGTCGACCACCCCGGTGTCGGTGCCGAACGCGATCGTCGACACCGGCACGTTTGCTGCCGCGGCCGCCGCGCCGGCGTCCTCGATCGACCGGCCGGACGTGCGATAGCCGTCCGAGAGCAGCACGATCCGCGCCGGCGGCGCGCCGTCCGCGCCGTCCGCCGGGACCGTGCGGATCGCCTCCAACGACGTGAACACCGCTTCGCCGGTGGCGGTGGCCTCGGCCAGCGTCAGGCCGTCGATGCCCGTGATCACCGCGGTGCGGTCCTTGGTCGGCGACACCAGCACGTTTGCCGACTTCGCGAACGACACCAGGCCCAGGTTGTACGTCGGCGGCAGCTCGGCCACAAACTGCTTGGCGGCCTCCTGCGCCGCCTGCATCCGGGTCGGTGCCACGTCGGCCGCCTCCATCGACAGCGACACGTCGATCGCAAGCATGACGGTGGCGCGTTCCAGCGGCTCCTGCTTGTCCACCGACGGGCGGGCCATCGCGCTTCCCAACGCCACCAGGCACAGCAGGAACGCACCGGCGGCGGCGTGCCGGCGCCAGCCCAGCCCGTTCGGCGCGAGCGTGCGCAACAGGTCCACGTTGGTGAACCGCATCGCGTACTGGCGGCGACGGAACTGGCGCCAGACGTACACGCCGGCGACGGCGAACACCGGCAACAGCGCCAGCAGCCACAGCGGCTGCAGGAAACGGATCATCGCGTGGTCCCCCGGGTTCGGGCATGCCGCTGCGCGGCCACGAAGCGGACCATGTCCAGCAGCCAGTCGGTGTCGGTGCGCAGCCGCAGGTGGGCGGCGCCGGCCGCGCGCAGCGTCCGGGCGATCTCGCCGCGCTGCTGGGCGGCGGCCTCGGCGTAGCGCCGCCGAAGGTTCGGGTCGGCGGTCTGCACCTCGTGCAGCGCGCCGGTCTCCGGATCCGCCAACGTCAGCACGCCGACGTCCGGCAGTTCCAGCTCGCGCGGGTCGACCACCTCGATGGCCAGCACATCATGGCGAACGGCAAGCTTGCGGGCCGGACGGGCCCAGGACTCCACGGGTGCCAGGAAGTCCGAGATGATCACGGCGACGCCGCGGCGGCGCGGCGGCCGGTTCAGCCGATCGATCAGCTCGCCGAGGTCGGCACGGCCGGGCCGGACCTCGGTCCGGGCGATGGCCCGCAGCAGGCCCTGAGCCTCCTTGCGGCCGGGCCGGGCGGGCAGCCGCATGATCGGCGAGGGCGGTGGCGCCACCGCGGGAGCCGCACCACGGCGACGGCGCCGCGCCCACACCGGACCGGCCGGTTCGCGCGCCGGCCCGCCGGATCCGGTTCCGACGACCGCGCCGATCCGGTTGCCGCCGCGCACGGTCAGGTGCGCCATCGCCGCGGCCGCGGCGATCACCAGATCCTGCTTGAGGTACTTCGCGGTGCCGAAGTCCAGGCTGGCCGACAGGTCGATCGCCAGCCAGGTCTCCAGTTCGCGGTCGGCCACCGTCTGCCGGACGTGCGGCGTCGTGGTTCGCGCCGTGACCGGCCAGTCCATCCGGCGCACGTCGTCGCCCGGCCGGTACTCGCGGGACTCCCCCGCTTCGCTGCCCGGCCCCGGCAGCAGGCCCACGTAGTCCCCCTGGAGCAAGCCGTCCAGCTTGCGCGTCACCAGCAGTTGCAGGCGGGACAGCACCGCCTCCGCGCGGGGCAGCTCCGCCTGGGTCATGGCTGTCCCGGCCACGCCGGACGGTGGGACGTTTCGAAACCGGCCGGAACATGTCCGTTCGGGGCCGCGCTCTGGCGCGGGGCGACCTGCGGCATCGGGACCGTCGCCATGATCCGTCCGATGATGTGGTCCGCCGGGACGTCGTCGGCGAGCGCGTCGTAGCTCAGCACCAGCCGGTGCCGCAGAATGTCCGGCGCGATGTCCTGCACGTCCTGCGGGAGCGCGTAGTCGCGGCCGCGCAACAGCGCCAGCGCCCGGGCGGCCCGGACGATGCCCAGTGAGGCACGCGGGCTCGCGCCGTACTGGATGAGCTGCGCGACGTCGGTCATGCCGTGCTGGGCCGGCGCGCGGGTCGCCAACACCAGCCGGACCGTGTAGTCCACCAGCGCGTTGTGCACGAACACCTGGTCGGCGCGCCGCTGCAGGCCGAGCAGGTCGGCGGATGTGAACACCGGGTTGGGCTCGGGCGCGTCCACACCCATCCGGTAGACGATCTCCCGTTCCTCGGCGTCGGTCGGGTAGCCGACCAGGATCTTCATGAGGAACCGGTCGCGCTGCGCCTCCGGCAGCGGGTACACGCCCTCCTGCTCGATCGGGTTCTGCGTGGCCATGACCAGGAACGGATCGGGCACCTCGTGGGTCTCACCGCCGATCGACACCTGGTGTTCGGCCATCACCTCGAGCAGCGCCGACTGCACCTTGGCCGGCGCCCGGTTGATCTCGTCGGCGAGGAGGAAGTTCACGAACACCGGCCCCAGCTCGACGTCGAACTTCTCGCTGGACTGCCGGTAGATGCGGGTGCCGATGATGTCGGCCGGCACCAGGTCTGGCGTGAACTGGATCCGGGCGAATCGGCCACCGGCCACCTTCGCCAGGGTCTCCACTGCAAGCGTCTTGGCCACGCCGGGCACGCCCTCGAGCAGGCAGTGCCCCCGGGAGAGCAGCGCCACGAACATCCGCTCGACCATCCGGTCCTGTCCGACGATCACCCGCTTGACCTCGAACATCGCCCGCTCGAGATGGCTCGCGTCCCGCGCGGGAGGCACCGGGGCGACGGCCTCGGAGCTGGTCGGGTGCTCGGGCGTGGTCGGCTGGGCCACCGGTCCTCCACTGCGATCTGGTCTCACGCCGGCGCTGGTGCCGACGTCCAAGACTTACACACCTGCCTGAGAGCGTTCTGCGCGATCCGCCGGAACGGGCACGCTTGGCGGAGGTTGCCGCCACCTGCGCACGGGTAGCATCCTTGGCGTCGCCGGGCGGCTTCCCCCGTGGTCGCCCGGCGTTCACCTGCCTCCCACTAGCATCGAATCGTGGTCGAGCAGCTCAACCCCCGGTGCAGCGCGAAAGGCTGCCACGCGCCCGCGGTCTGGCAACTGCGCTGGAACAACCCGAAGCTGCACGCGCCGGACCGCCGCAAGACCTGGCTGGCCTGCGCCGACCATCGGGAGACCCTGGGCGCGTTCCTGTCCGCCCGCGGCTTCCTGCGCGAGGTGACGCCGTTCCCGACAGCGTCCGGTGCGCCGATCTCATAGGCTGGGACCTGTGAGTGCCGCCTTGGAACCCTGGCCCGACACCGTCCAGTGGCGGCGCGTGTCGCCCAAGCTGATCACAGTGGAATTGATCAGCCGCGGCACGATCACCCTCATCGTGCTGATCGGACTCGTGGTCGGCCAGATCCTCCTCCCACACCCACTGTGGTACGCCGGGATGGCGCTGGTCGTTCTCCTCGCGATCTGGCGGGCCATCGTGACCGTCCGGGCCGTCAAAGCCTGGGGGTACGCCGAGCGCGACAACGACCTGCTGGTCCGGCACGGGTTGATGATCCGCCGGCTGTCGATCGTCCCGTACGCCCGGATGCAGTACGTCGACGTGACCGCCGGCCCGCTGGAGCGCGCGTTCAAGCTGGCGACGGTTCAGCTGCACACGGCGGCGGCCGCCAGCGACGCCCGGATACCCGGGCTGCCGCCGGACGAGGCGGCCCGGCTGCGCGACCGGCTCACCGCACTGGGCGAGGATCGGGCCGAGGGGCTATGACGGCCGCCGACGCCCCACTGCATCCCCCGGAGCCCGCCGGCACCGAGGCCGAGCCGCGCAAGCGCCTGCACCCACTCAGCCCGGTGCTGCACGGCGCCAAATCGATCGCCGTCATCGTCGCGGCGCTGAGCTGGCAGACCCTGTCCCAGGTGGGTCTCGGACGGTTCGCGCTCGTCGTCGTCGTGATGGCCGTCGGCGTGGTGGTGTTCTCGGTGATCAGCTGGCTCAACACCGGCTACGCCGTGGTCGGCCGGGAGCTGCGGATATCCGACGGGCTGTTGTGGCGGCGCCACCGGGCCATCCCGCTGGAACGGCTGCAATCCGTCGAGCTGCGCCGGCCGCTGCTGGCCCAGCTCACCGGGCTGGCCGAGCTGCGACTCGAAGTGGTCGGCGGCAGCAAGACGGAGGCGCCGCTGGCGTATCTGACGGTCCGGGACGCCGCCGCGCTGCGGGAACGGCTGCTCGCGCTCGCCGGGCGTAGTCAAAACACTGCGGCACCGGCGACCGCCGTCACCCCTCCTCCCGAACGGCCGCTGGTCCGCGTGAACAACCCCGACCTCGTGATCAGCCAGCTCCTGACACCGCAGGCGTTCTTCCTGCCGGTGGGCCTCGCGTTCGTCATCTTCCAGGTATTCCTGGAAGGAACGTGGGGGTTCATCGGCGTCGCCAGCGCGATCACCGCGATGGCCGGTGTGCTGCTCCAGCCGGTACGCCGGGTGTTGCAGGACTGGGACTTCCGGCTGGCCCGCGATCCCGACGGCCGCCTTCGGGTCCGCTACGGGCTGCTCGACCGGCGCAGCCAGACCGTGCCGCTGCACCGCGTGCAATCCGTCACGGTCACCTGGCCGCTGCTCTGGCGCGCCCGGCACTGGCTGCACCTACGGCTCGACATCGCCGGGCTGGCGCGCCCGGACTCGCGCGAGGGCCGCCGCTCGGACCGGTTGCTGCCGGTCGGTGATCTGCCGACCGGACGCGCGCTGGTCTGGGAGGTGCTGCCCAGCGTCGACCTGCTCGCACTGCCGACCTATCCACCGCCGCCACGGGCCCGCTGGCTGCATCCGTTCGCGCTGCGCTATCTGGGCACCGGGCTGTCCCCCGACGTGTTCGTGGCCCGGGAGGGCGTGCTGACCCGGCAGATGACGCTGGTGCCGTACGCGCGGTTGCAGAGCGTCCGGGTCGTGCAGGGTCCGGTCCAGCGGATGCTGGGCCTGGCCACGGTGCACGCCGATACCGCCGGCGGCCGCTCCGCGACCGCCCATGACCGGGACCTCGCCGATGCCTGGGTGCTGGCCGACCAGCTGGCGGTCCGGGCGAGGTTGGCGCGTGGGCCCGCGCCCTTAAGGTGAAGGCATGGAGGCCCCGGAGTTGACACCCGGTCTCAGTGCCCGCGTGGAGCTGACCGTCACCGACGCCGACACCGCTCAGGCTCTCGGCTCCGGCGATGTGCCGGTGCTTGGCACACCGCGCGTGCTGGCCCTCGCCGAGGCCGCCACGGTGGCCGCCACCGCACGGCAGTTGCCCGGCGGCCTGACCACGGTCGGGACGCGGGCCGAGGTCGACCACCGCGCTCCCACGCCGGTCGGCCGGCGGGTCACCGCCCAGGCCACACTGGCCAAGGTGGACGGTCGGCGGTTGGTGTTCGAGGTGGCGGTTCGCGACGGCGAAACGGTGGTCGCCGAGATCCGGGTCGAGCGTGTGCTCCTGGACCGCCAGCGCTTCATCACCACCGCCCTCGGCTCGTGAAATTCCCCGCGATCTTGGAGTTGTGGTTGCCCTTTTGCCCGTTCGGTGGAGTTTTGTGGCAACCACAACTCCAAGATCGCGGAGGGGTTGAAGAACGGCTCAGACCAGGGCGCCCCAGCGGTCGATAAGCTCCTCGTTCGTGGGCATGGCGGTGGCCCCGCCCCGGCGCTCGCACACCAGACCGGCCACGGCGAGCGCGAACCGGACGTAGCGCTGCCACCCGGCCAGGTCGGCCGGTAGCCCGTCTGCAAGCAACCGCCGGATCAGCGCTCCCATCACCGAGTCCCCGCCACCGGTTGCGTCGATCGCGGCCACCGCCGGCGCCGGCAACATGGCGGAGCCGTCACCCGCCGCCACGTACGCGCCCCTGGGTCCCCAGGTCACCACGACGGCGCCGGCGCCGAGCTTGAGAATCCGCTCGGCCGCTGCCGACGGGCTCGCGCCGTCGTAGAGCACTTCGGCGTCGGCGGCGCTGAGCTTCACCAGATCCGCGGTGGCGAAGAACTCCTCGACGTTGTCCCGCAGGGCGGCCACGGCGGCGGCATCCGCCAGCAGCGTGGGTCGCGCGTTCGGGTCGAAGACCCGGATCGGTCCCGGGATCGACCACGCCGTACGGGCGGCCGAGTGGAACGGCTCCCGCAGCAGGCCGATCGAGCCGGTGTAAACGACCGCGGCGTCCCCGACCGCCGCGGTGTCGACGTCGTCGGGGGTCAGCAGCGCGTACGACGGCGGCTCGCCGTAGAACTGGAACGTCGGCTCGGCGCCGTCGAACGTGGTGACGGCAAGCGTGGTCGGCACCGGCAGTCGTTTGAGCCCGGTCAGGTTCACATCGACCTTGCGCAGGAACGCCGCGATCCGATCGCCGATCGTGTCGTTGCCGAGCGAGCCGACGAACCGCACGTGGCCGCCGAGCCGGGTGGCGCAGACCGCCACGTTGAGCGGCCCGCCGCCGATCGCCTGCCGGTAGATCAACTCACCGTCGAGATCCGCCTCCAACAGGTCCACGAGCGCCTCGCCGAGCACCACCGCGTAGCCCATCCCGACTCCTCCCGGCCGATCATTCCCGCGTACGCCCTCAGCCTCTCGTCCGGCGGCGGAGAACGCCAGCAGACCGCCGGAAATGACGCGGCGGGTGGTCTGCCGAAGGCGGTACGGTCGGATTGACCGTCCAGGTGCCGGAGCAACACAGTCGGGAGGATCCACCATGGCCGAGCAGACCGACGCCGTTCAAGCCGAGACCGTGCAGCCGGAGACCGTACGGGCGGAGCCGCGCACCGAGTCGCACGACCCGGACTACCCCGAGGCGTTTCTGCAGTTCATGCGCACCGGCTGGCGGAGCGACGCGCTGACCGTCACGCCCCGGCCGGAGACGCCGAACCACGCCAAGCGGCGCTCCGCGCTGTCGGAGGCGTTCCCCGGCGAGACGCTGGTCATCCCGTCCGGCCCGGAGAAGGTACGGGCGAACGACACCGAATTCCCGTACCGACCGGGCAGCGACTTCGTGTACCTGACCGGCGACGCCGATCCGGACAGCGTGCTCGTGCTGCGGCCCAGCGGCTCGGGGCACGACGCGGTGCTCTACACCCGGGAGCGCAACTCGAAGGACACCGACGCGTTCTTCCGCAGCCGCGACGGCGAGCTGTGGGTCGGGCGGCGGCACACGCTCGCCGAGAAGTCGACCGAGCTGGGCATCGAGACCGCGCCGTACACGGACCTGGGGCGCGCGCTGGCCGACTGCGCGCCCGGCCGAACCCGGGTGCTGCGTGGGCTCGACCCGCATGTCGACCGCGCCGTCCTGCCGTACGAGCCGTCGGCCGATGTGCCCCGCGACCGCCAGCTGGCCCGGGTGATCTCGGAGCTCAAGCTCGTCAAGGACGAGTGGGAGATCGCGCAGCTGCAGGACGCGATCGATGCAACAGTGCGCGGCTTCGAGGACGTCGCCCGGGTGCTGCCGGCCGACCAGGGCGTGCCGGAGCGGCTGCTCGAGGGCGTGTTCGGGTTGCGGGCCCGGGTGGACGGTAACGGCATCGGCTACGGCTCGATCGTCGGCGCCGGCGCGCACGCGACGATCCTGCACTGGGTGCGTAACGACGGTGTGACCCGGCCCGGCGAGCTGCTGCTCATGGACATGGGTGTGGAGGGCCGCACCTTCTACACCGCGGACGTCACCCGAACGCTGCCGGTGTCGGGCGAGTTCACGCCGCTGCAGCGGCAGGTGTACGACATCGTGTACGCGTCGCAGCAGGCCGGCATGGACGCCGTCAAGCCGGGCGTGAAGTTCCACGACGTGCACCTGGTCTGCATGCGGGTGCTGGCCGAGGGACTGGCCGATCTGGGCCTGCTACCGGTGAGCGTGGACGAGGCGATGACCGAACAGTCCACCGTGTACCGTCGGTGGACCCTGCACGGCTTCGGGCACATGCTCGGCATCGACGTGCATGACTGCTCGGCGGCCCGCAAGGAGTCGTACCGCGACGGGCCGCTGGGCGAGGGCTACGTGCTGACCGTGGAGCCGGGGCTCTACTTCCAGCCCGAGGACGACCTCGTGCCGGAGGAGCTGCGCGGCATCGGCGTGCGGATCGAGGATGACGTCCTGGTCACCGCCGACGGCTGCCGGAACCTGTCGGCCGGGCTGCCGCGCTCGTCCGCCGACGTGGAGGCGTGGATGGCGTCCCAGCGCGCGGCGAGCCCCCGCCTCCCCGCTTAGCCGACGAACACCGCCACCGATCGCGCCGGGACGGTGACGGTGCCGGTCTCCGCCGTGGCGGTGCGCAGCACCGGATCCGCCGACGTCACCAGCGCCGGGTGCAGCCGCAGCCGTTCGCCGACGAGCTCGGGCGCGATCTGTGCCGTCGCCGACTCGGTCGCGTTGAACACCACCACGACCCGCCGCCACCGCGGATCGAGCCCGGTGCCGTCCAGGCACATCACGATCACACCGGGCGTCCCGGCCGGAAACGACATCCGCCGCTGCACCTCCGCCGCGGTGGGCAGCCCGAAGACCAGTGACGAGCGGCGGATCCGCAGCAGCTCCCGATAGCGTTCCGCGCACATCTCGACGATCTCCGGCGGCGGCACCAGCGCCGGATCGGCCAGCAGCGGTCGCGCCCACGGCCAGCGCTCCGCGTTCTCACCGGCCGGCGGCAACCCGATCCCGAAGCCGTTGCCCTGCGCGGAGTCCCACCGGATGGCGTTGAACCAGTCGCCGGAGTCGTACGAGTTGCGGTCCAGCGACTTGGACCGCAACCGCTCGCTGCCCAGCACCAGGAAGCCGACGCCCTGGCTCAGCACCACCAGCGCCAGCGCGAGCACCTGCATCCGGGCCCGGTCCACCGCCGGCAGGTGCTGGGGCAGCTTGAACGCCAGAGCGTCGTAGAGGATCTCGTTGTCGTGTGCGTCGACGTAGTTGACGACCTCGCCCGGCGCCGCCGCGTACCCACCGCAAAGCGCGAGCTCTCCGGCCAGACCCACCTTGATCCGGTCCTGGAGCTCGGGCGGGGTGGCGGTGCCCAGCCCGCTGGCGAATCCGCGCACGGTCGGGTCGGCGTCGAACGGCGCGCCGCCGCGCACCGCGTCGCGCAGCCGGTCGTTGAACGTGCCGATCCCGGTCCCGGTCAGATTCGCCTGGGTGGCCTGGGGAAAGCGGGCGTCGTCCGCCACCTCGCCGAAGTTCCAGCCCTCGCCGTACAGGTAGATGTCACGGCCGGCGTCGCCGAGGTGGTCCAGCGCCACCCGGACCTCGAGGATGTTGGCCCGCGGATGGTGACCCATGAGATCGAACCGGAAACCGTCCACTTTGTACTCACGGGCCCAGGTGACCACCGAGTCCATCACCAGGCGGCCCATCATCCGGTGCTCGGGCGCCGTGTTGGGGCAGCAGGTCGAGTCGGCGACCCGTCCGTCGGCGAGCAGCCGGTGGTAATAGCCCGGCACGATCCGGTCGAGGACGCTGAACGGGCCCAGTCCGGCCGCGGCCGTGTGGTTGTAGACCACGTCCATGATCACACGCAGTCCCGCGCCGGCCAACGCCGCGACCATCCGGCGGAACTCGACGATCCGCGCGGCGCCGGCCGGCTCGGTGGCGAGGCTGCCGTCCGGAACGGTGTAGTGCAGCGGGTCGTACCCCCAGTTGTAGCCGTCCGTGGCGGCGACCGCCGTAACCGCGCGTTGCTGTTCCGGCGAGTCCGGCGGCAGTGCGGCGAGATCGCCGGCCGGCACGCCCTGATCGGTGCGCCGGTCCGGCGCCGAGGCGAAGTCGAACGCGGGCAGCAGGTGCAGGTGGGTGAGGCCGGCCTCGGCGAGCGAGCGCAGGTGCCGCATCCCGGTGGAGCCGGACCGGGTGAACGCCAGGTAGGTTCCGCGTTCGCTGGCCGGCACGGACACATCGAAGATCGAGAAGTCCCGCACGGCGACCTCAGCGATCTGCATCCGGGCCGGCGCCGCGGCGGGCGGTTTGGACAACGTGTCCCAGCCGGGTGGCATCAGCGCCGGGTCGCCGAGATCGACCAGCAGGCTGTGGGTGGAGTCGACGGCGAGCGCGTGCGAATACGGATCCGTGACGCTGGTGGTGACGATCCGTTGCGCGGCCGGATGCCACACCTCGACCCGGTACCGGTAGTAGTGGCCCAGCCAGGTCCGGTCGCCGGCGACCGTCCAGACGCCGGTGACGTCGTCGCGGCTCATCGGCAGCACGTCCGGCTCGTCGTCGGGCGTACCGAAAAGCTCGAGTGCGACCGTACGGGCGGTGGGCGCCCACACGGCCAGCGCCAGCCGGTCATCGTCGAGGATCAGGCCGAGCTCAGCGTCGGCGGCATCGGCATAGAGGTCGTCCAACACGCCGGGCAGCTGCACGCCGGTCACGACGGCGAGCCGGCCGCCGGCGTCCCAGCCGGTCACCAGCAGTTGCCCGCGCAGCAGGCAGGCGAGGTCGGCTTCGGGCACGGCGTACACCCGGTGTCCCCGCAGGTGCGGAAACCGCACGCTCTGTGCCCGGGTCAGCCCGCTCGGGCGGAGGGTCAACGGCAGTGTCGTGTGCTCGCCGGATACCCCGTCGCCGGTCGGGGACCCGATCACCGCGACGACGGCGGCCCGGTCCGCGAGCCGTGGCGGCAGCGCGATCGTGGTGCGGTCGACGAAGACGGCCAGGCACCGCGCCGGATCGAGCTTCGTCATCACGCCATGATTACACCGCCCCCCGATCTCCGCGATCTTGGAGTTGTGGTTGGAACAAATCGGGCATCAAGCCGCGAAAAGGCAACCACAACTCCAAGGTCGGCGAGCAAGGGGGGAGGGCGGCGCGGGGAAGAACACGGTCAGCGGGCGGCGATCACCGTGGTGATGCGGGGACCGTCGGCGTCGGAGCGGATCAGGTAGCGGTACCGCTCACCCGGCACCGCGTTGCCGCTGCTGTCCAGGTACTCCCATTCGACCGCCACCATGGCCAGCGCATCACTGAGGGCCTGCACGTCGCGCAGCTGGGCGTGGGCGGCGACGATCTGGTGCTCCCGGTACGCCGGCGCGGCGCCGAGAAACGACAGCGCGACCGCGGCCGGCGTGCTGAACGTGAAGCTGTACGAGTCCGAGACCACCATGCCCGGCAACGCGTAGCAGGCGGCGATCGCCGACACGTCCCCGCTCGTCAACGCGGACCCGTACCGGTCGAAGAAGTCGGTCAGGTGCTCGGAACCGGCGCGCGCCTTCACGGAACGCGCTGTTCCCCATACGGAGTGCTGATAAACGCGCCTTGCAAGACATAGCAAGACGGACGTACGGTTTACATAACTCAGTTAGGTGTGCCTGATTGGCGCGAACCCGGTACGGGTGCGAAAGACTGAAGCGGACGACCACGGCGATGAAGGAGTACGACGTGACGAGCCTCGACACCTTCGGTGCGAAGAGCCAGCTGCGCGTCGGCGACGCGAGCTACGAGATTTTCACGATCGACAAGGTGGAGGGGCACGAGCGGCTGCCGTACTCCCTGAAGATCCTGCTGGAGAACCTCCTGCGGACCGAGGACGGCGCCAACATCACCGCCGACCACATCCGGGCACTGGGCGGCTGGGACGCCACCGCCGACCCGAGCGTGGAGATCCAGTTCACCCCGGCGCGCGTGCTCATGCAGGACTTCACCGGCGTGCCGTGCATCGTCGACCTGGCCACGATGCGGGAGGCGGTGCGCGACCTTGGCGGCGACGCTACCAAGGTCAACCCACTCGCCCCGGCCGAGCTGGTGATCGACCACTCGGTCATCGCGGACCTGTTCGGCCGCGAGGACGCGTTCGAGCGCAATGTCGAGCTGGAGTACGAGCGCAACCGCGAGCGGTATCAGTTCCTGCGGTGGGGCCAGACCGCGTTCTCCGAGTTCAAGGTCGTCCCGCCCGGCACCGGCATCGTGCACCAGGTCAACATCGAATACCTCGCCCGTACGATCATGGCAAGAGCAGAGGAGGCTGAGGTCAGTCAGGCGTACCCGGACACGCTTGTGGGCACCGACTCGCACACCACGATGGTGAACGGGCTGGGCGTGCTGGGCTGGGGTGTCGGCGGCATCGAGGCGGAGGCCGCGATGCTCGGCCAGCCGGTCAGCATGCTCATCCCGCGCGTGGTCGGCTTCAAGCTGTCCGGCGAGATGCCGGCCGGCACCACCGCCACCGACCTGGTGCTGACGATCACCGAGATGCTCCGCGAGCACGGTGTCGTCGGTAAGTTCGTCGAGTTCTACGGCCCCGGCGTCAGCGCCGTGCCGCTGGCCAATCGCGCCACCATCGGCAACATGTCGCCCGAGTACGGCTCGACCGTCGCGATCTTCCCGATCGACGCCGAGACGATCAAGTACCTGACGCTCACCGGCCGGAGTAAGCAGCAGGTCACGCTCGTCGAGGCGTACGCGAAGCGGCAGGGCATGTGGCTGGACCCGGACGCCGAGCCGGACTACTCCGAACGGCTCGAACTCGACCTGTCCACGATCGTCCCGTCGCTGGCCGGCCCCAAGCGGCCGCAGGACCGGGTGCCACTCAACGCCGCCAAGACGATGTTCCGCGACGCGCTGGAGAACTACGTCGACGTCGAAGGGGCCGCCGACGAGGCGAGCGCCGAGTCGTTCCCGGCGTCCGACGCACCGGCCATCCACCACGGCACCGAGGCGGACAAGCCGCACCAGCTGGTCAGCGCCGCGTCCGGCGCGAACGGGCGGCCGTCGAAACCGACCCGGGTGGTCGACGAGGACGGCACCGAGTTCGAGTTGGACCACGGCGCCGTGGTCATCGCCGCCATCACGTCGTGCACGAACACGTCGAACCCACAGGTCATGATCGGCGCAGCGTTGCTGGCCCGGAACGCCGTGGAGCGCGGCCTGACCCGAAAGCCGTGGGTGAAGACCACGCTGGCGCCCGGGTCCAAGGTTGTCATGGACTACTACGACCGGGCCGGGCTGACGCCGTACCTGGACAAGCTCGGATTCAACCTGGTCGGCT
>DATBGW010000378.1:0-6162 GCA_036557765.1 Actinoplanes sp. | reverse complement strand
GACGCTGCTGTCCGAGCACAGCCGCATCAAGGCCCGCATCGACTGAGCCCGCCCACACCCCGCTCGTCGATCTTGGAGTTGTGGTTGGAACAGATCGGGCAGAAAGCCGCATAAGGGCAACCACAACTCCAAGATCGCGGGAGAGGGGGGCGGCGCCTCAGTAGGTGGCACGCCCGCCGCTGATGTCGTAGACCGCTCCGGTGGAGAAGCTGACCCGGTCGGAGGCGAGGAACGCGACGAGCTCGGCGACCTCCTCCGGCCGGCCGACGCGCTTCATCGGGATCAGGCCGATGAGGTGCTCCAGCACCTCGGGTGCGGTGTCGGCGTTCATCGGGGTGGCGATGACGGCGGGGGCGATGGCGTTGACCACCACGCCGCTCGTGGCCAGTTCCTTGCCGGCCGACTTGGTGAGGGCGATGACCGCCGCCTTGGACGCGGAGTAGACCGACAGGTTCGGGTTGCCGTCCTTGCCGGCCATGCTGGCGAAGTTCACCACGCGACCCCAGCCCCGGTCGCGCATGCCGGGGATGAACACGCGCATGGTGTTGACCGTTCCGAGGACGTTGACGTCGAGGACGCGCTGCCACTGTTCGGCGGTGGTCTCCAGCAGGGGCTTGTTCGGCCCGACGATCCCGGCCGAGTTGATCAGAACGTCGACCGGGCCGATCTCACCGGCCAGGCGCCGCAGGGCCGGCTCGTCCGTGACGTCGGCGTTGACGTCGGCATCGTGCAGGTCCACCGTGATCACCGTGAGGCCGTCGGCCCGCAGCCGGTCGGCGGTGGCGGCGCCCAATCCGCTGGCGCCGCCGGTGACGAGCGCGGTCCGGATGGTGGTCATGTCCCTCCTAGATGGGCTCGGCGCTGTCCGGGGGAAGCAGGTGGGCGACTTCCGGACGGCCCTCGGCCAGGGCCCGCGCACGCAGTTGCATGTCCCGGTCCGTTCCGGTGAGCCGCACGTTGTGCTGGCGCATGTGCTCGCCCCAGGTGGGGACGACGTAGATCTCGACCAGCTTGTCGGCGGCTTCGCCGTGGCGGTAGAGGCCCCACCGCACCGCGCCGGTGCGCATCCGCATCCGCCGGACGTCGCGCATTGCAGTGAGGAACTCCGGCTCCTTCTCCGGGGTGACCGCGTACGTCGTGGTGACCACGACCGGCCCGGCGGCGGGATCCGGCTCGACCGCGAGATCGGGTGCGGGCAGGGCGGCAGGTTCGCGATCCAGGTGCACGGTCGCCATCAGTGGCCACTTCTTGAGCGTCGCCGCGCCGACAGCGGTCAGGAGCGCCGCGATCACGAACGTGTTGACCAACCCGATCGCCTCGGCGATGAGGCCCCACAAAAACGAGCCGATCGCCTGGCCGCCGAAGAACACCAGCTGATAGGTGCCGAGGCCACGGGCCCGCACCCAACGCGGCAGGAACAGCTGGACTATCGCGTTGACGTTGGCGAGCACCGCCATCCATGCCGTCCCGGCGGGGACGAGAGCCAGCGCGACGACCACCGGGTTGGGGACGAGGCCGACGATCGCCAGCACCACGGCGTAGACGAGCGAGGCGACCAGCAGGAGCTGGTTGTCCGAGAACCGGTCCCGGACCCGGGCCATGACAAGGGCGCCGAGGATCGCGCCGACCCCGAGGGCGGCGAGCAGGATCCCGTAGCCACCCGCGCTCATGTGCAGTTCGTGGCTGGCGACCAGCGGCAGCAGCGCCCACAGCGCCACAGCGGGGAGCACGAACATCGACACGCGCAACAGGAATCGGCGCATGGCGGGGGAGTGCCGCACGTACCGGCCGCCGGCCCGCAACGCCGCGACGAACGGTTCCGGATCGTGCTCGTCGCCGCTGGGACGGCGCCGCCACAGCAGCAACACACCCGCGAACAACAGAAGCGTCACGGTGTTCAGCGCGAACACCGCAGCGGGGCCGATCTGCGCCACCAGCACACCGGCCGTGGCCGGCCCCACCGCGCGGGCGACGTTCATACTGATCGCCCCCAGGCCCGAGGCGGCGTGGAGCTGGTTTCGGGGAACCAGCTCCGGGATCAGTGCCTGGTAGGTGGGGATCGTCATGGCCGCGCCGCACCCCAGCACGAACGTCAGCGTCAGCAGCAGGGCCGGGGTCAGCAGTCCGGCGACGGCGAGCGCGGTCATCACCGCACCCGTGGCCGCCTGGAAGAACTGAACGATGATCAGCATCCGCCGCCGGTCAAGTGAGTCGGCGAGGACTCCGGCCGGCATGGCGAAGAGCAGCATCGGCAGCATCATCGCCGTCTGCACCAGCGACACCAGCGTGGCGGCGTTCGGCGCGTCGACGAGCAACCACTGGGCGCCGACCGTCTGCATCCAGGTGCCGATCTGGCTGCCCAGGACCGCGAACCACAGCGCCCGGAAGACCCGGTTACGCAGTGGTTCCCAGACGGACGCGGTCCGTTCCGCCTCGATCGTCATGTTCCCAGACCCTCGCACGGTAGAGCGCCGCAGGCCACGGTCATGGCCGCTGGATCGCCTTGAGCTCGGTGAACTCGTCGATGCCGGGGTGGCCGAACTCGCGGCCGATGCCGGATCGCTTGTAGCCGCCGAACGGCGCGGCCGGGTTGAACCGGCCCCCGTTGACGTCGACCTGCCCGGTGCGGATGCGCCGGGCCACCCGCATGGCGCGGTCCGGGTCGGTGCTCCAGACGCCGCCGGCCAGCCCGTACGCGCTGTGGTTGGCAATGGTGACCGCGTCGTCGTCCCCGTCGTGCGGGATGACCACCAGGACCGGTCCGAAGATCTCTTCCTGGGCGATCCGGGACGACGGGTCGACGTTCCCGAAGATCGTCGGCTGCACGTAGAAGCCGGCGGGCAGGTCGGCCGGCTGGTCCGGCCCGCCGGTGACCAGGGTGGCGCCCTCCTCGACACCCAGCCGGATGTATCGGCGCACGGTCTCCTGCTGGGCCGCGGTGGCCAGCGGGCCCAGCCGGGTGCCCTCGGCGAGCGGGTGGCCGACCGTGAGCTTCACCGCGGCGGCGCGGGCCAGCTCGAGCACCTCGTCGTGCCGGTTCCGCGGGACGACCAGCCGCGTCCACGCCGAGCAGGTCTGCCCGGAGTTGAGGAACGCGTTGTGAACGCTGGTCTTCACGGCGCGCGGCAGGTCGGCGTCGTCGAGCACCACGCTTGCCGACTTGCCGCCCAGCTCGAGCGCCACCCGGGTGATGTTGGCCGCGGCCAGGGCCGCCACCTGCGCACCGACGGTGGTGGACCCGGTGAACGACAGCACGTCGATCCCCGCGTGGCCGGCCAGCGCCGCGCCTGCCTCCGGGCCGTGGCCGCTGACCAGGTTGACGACGCCGGCCGGCACGCCGGCCTCGGCGATCGCGTCGGCGAGCGCGAACGCCGACAGCGGCGCCTCGTCGGCCGGCTTGGCCACCACCGTGCAGCCGGCGGCGAGCGCACCTCCCACCTTGCCGACCAGCTGGTGCAACGGGTAGTTCCACGGCGTGATCGCCCCGACCACCCCGGCCGGCTCCCGGACCACCACCGAATTGCCGACCTCGTCCGCCCAGGCGTGCGTACGGGCGGCGTCCGCGAACCCCTGCAGCGTTTGCAGCGGCAGCCCCACCTGGACCCGGGTGGAGATCAGCGTCGGCGTGCCCACCTCCAGGCTGATCAGCCGGGCGATCTCGTCCTGCCGCTTGGCGAGGACGTCCCGGATCGCCTCCAGCAGCCCGGCCCGATCCTCCGGCCGGGTCTGCGACCACGTGTGGAACGCGGCCCGAGCGGCGGCCACGGCGCGCTCCACGTCGCCCGGCCCGCCGCGCGCCACCCGGCCCAGCACGCTGCCGTCCGACGCGTCCAGCACGTCGGTGAGCGGTGCGCCGGCGGTCGGCGCCACCCACCCGCCGTCGATGTACAGGCGGTCGCGCGTCACGGGTTCGCCCGGCATGTTGTCGCTCCTGTTCGTCGTCGACCGCACCGACGGCGCGGCGCGGCGTCCACGCGGCAGCATGTCACGGCTCGGGCCGCTCGCGCGACAATGCGGGCATGACCGCGGCACCTCTCGATTCTTCAGATCTGTTGGCGGCGCTGCGGGCGCACGGCGAGTCGGTGATGCTGCCGGCCGCGGCGTACACCAGCGTCGACGTGTACGCCTGGGAACGCCGGCGGGTGTTCGCCGGAGGATGGACCTGCCTGGGCCGGGCGGACGAGCTGACCGGATCCGGCGACGCGCTCACCCACCGGGCGGTCGAGGTCGGCGACGTCGGCGTTCTGCTGACGTTCGCCGACGGCCCGCCGCGTGCCTTCGCCAACGTGTGCCGGCACCGGGGCCACGAGCTGCTGCCGATCGGCGGTACGGCCGCGCACCGCGCCGTGGTCTGCCCGTACCACGGCTGGTCGTACCGTCTCGACGGCGGGCTTCGCGCCGCGCCGGGCATGGACGGCGGCCGGCCGGGCGACCTGGATCTGGTGGAGTTGCCGCTGGTGATCTGGCACGGCTGGGTGTTTCTCAACGCCACCGGGCAGGCCCCGCCGTTCGAGCGGTACGTCGGCGCCCTGGACGGCATCGTGGCGCCCTACCGCGCGGAGGATCTTCGGCCCGGTGCACACCGTACGTACGACGTGGCGGCGAACTGGAAGATCATCGTGGAGAACTACCACGAGTGCTACCACTGCCCGTTGATCCATCCGGAGTTGTGCCGGGTGTCACCGCCGTCGTCCGGCGCCAACTGGGACCTGCCCGGTGCCTGGGTCGGCGGGTCGATGGACCTGCGCGAGGACGCCGAGACCATGTCGCTCTCCGGGCGCTCGGCCGGGATGCCGCTGCGGAGCGTCGACCGGCGCCGCGTTCAGTACGTGAGCGTGTTCCCGAACCTGCTGATCTCCGCTCATCCGGATTACGTCCTGACGCATCGCCTGACGCCGTTGGCGCCGGGCCTGACCCGGATCGACTGTTGCTGGCTGTTCCCGACCGGCGTGGCCGATCCGTCGTACGCCGTCGACTTCTGGGACGTGACCAACCGCGAGGATTGGGCCGCGTGTGAGTCGGTCCAGCGGGGAGTGTCCAATCCGCATTTCCGGCCCGGCCCGCTCGCGGCGAATGAGGACGCGGTGTACCAGTGGGTGACCCTGCTGGCGCGGGTCTACCTCGACCCGATCGGCGCGCTCGCGGCCGCCTGTGCATGACGGAGCTCCGGGGCTCGCGGCGACGAGCCCCGGAGCACCACGTCCCGGTCAGCGACCGGCGGGGACCAATGGGTTGTTGATCGTGCTCGCGGCGACCATGGTTCGCGCCGCTGCCGGAGCGGCCGGAGGCGACACCGTCCAATCCGGATGGCCCGGCATCGGCGGCGTCCGCGTGCCGTACAGCCAGGCGGTCAGGAATCCTCGTAGGTCGCGGTGGGCGATCCTGGACGCGAGCGCGATGAAGTCGTGCGTGGAGGCCGACTTCCCGCGGTACTTCCGCACCCAGGCACGCTCGAGTTGCTGGAACTTGGCAGTTCCGATCTTCTGCTGGAGGGCGTACAGGACGAGAGCGCCGCCGTCGTACACGTTCGGATTGAACACGTCCCAGATCGTCGCCGAACTGGCCGGGCGGGCCACCGGACCGTACGCGGCACGGAACTGGTCGCCGTATGAGTACACCTCTTTGAAGTACGCCTCCCGGTTCGGCTGCCCGGTGAACTGCTCGAAGACCCCGGTCTCGTCGGCGTAGAGCAGTTCGTACCAGGTCGCGTGGCCTTCGTTCTGCCACACGTCGCTCCACGACCACGGTGCCACGCTGTCACCGAACCACTGGTGGGCCAGCTCGTGCGCCATGATCGGATCGAGGATGAACGCGGGCGCGCCGAACAGTCCGGTGTCGTACAGCGACAGCGTCTGCGTCTCGAGCGCGAATCCCAGGTTGGCGTCGATCACCAGCGAACCGTAGTTCTCGAACGGATACCGGCCGACCTTGCCTTCCATCCAGGCGACCTGGAACCGTTCGACCTCGGCCTTGTGGAGCCGCCTTATTCCAGCCCCGCTCGACCGCCGGGCTCCTCGGCGTGGCAGTACCGGCCGGGCGGGTGCGCGTAGGTTGATCGTGATACCGCGGCAGAAAGGGCCGACCAGATGACAACCGTGCTCCACGTGGCCACCAGCGGCTCGGACACCGGCGACGGCTCGGCGGACCGGCCGTTCCGGACGA
>DATBGW010000377.1:0-2218 GCA_036557765.1 Actinoplanes sp. | reverse complement strand
GTTCCGGCGGGTTCTGCGGCAAGAAGATCGCACCAAGGATCGTCATGCGCCCATCTTGGCGGCACCGTACGACACCCGCCGCCGCCCGCTGTCGCGTCCCGCCCCGCGATCTTGGAGTTGTGGTTGGCACGAAACCCTATGGAACGGACATAAAGGCAACCACAACTCCAAGATCGAGAGGAGGGGGGCGGAGGGCAACCACAACTCCAAGATCGACGGAGGAGTGAGGGAGACGGAGGAGTGAGGGGAAGGCGGCGGTTAGGGGAGGGGGCGGAGGCGGACGTGGTCGTTGTGCCACTGCTCGCCCACCAAGAAGCGCTTGGTGCCGACGACCTCGAAGCCGTGCTTGGTGTAGAACTTCGCCGCCCGTACATTCCGCTGGTTGACGCCCAGCCAGCACGCCGCCGCGCCGGTCGCGGCCGCCGCCTCCAGCGTGGCCCGCATCAGCTCACTCGCGATACCGCTGCCGTGTCGGCCGACCAGCACGTAGAACTTGCTGAGCTCGATACTCCCGTCGTCCACCACCGCCCGTACGTCGGGATCCGCGATCGGTCCGCGCACCAGCATCGCGTATCCCACCGGCACCGCGTCCTCCTCGGCGAGCAGCACGATCCGGCGGTCGTCCTTCAGGTACTCCTCGAACCGCTCCCGGGACAGATTCAGCGCGATGAACGCGTCGACATCCGACTGCAGCGTCCCGGGCGGGCAGGCCAGCCCGAACGTCCGTGCCGCCACCTCGTGCAGTTCGAGAGCGTCGCCGGGCACGGCGCGTCGGGTGGTCAACGGCATGACGACACCCTATCCGCGCTCCGTAAATGGGAAACCTGCCTTAGAGTTTGGCCACCGGACGCGGAGGGCAGACGTGCGCGAACCAACGACCGAACTCGGTGACGTGATTCCGGCGCCGGCGGAGGTGTGGCCCGACCCGGCCGCGGACTTCACCGTCCACTCGGGTACTGCAGTACGGACGACGTCGGCGACCGCCGCCGTGGGCGAGGCGCTGGCGGCCGCGATCAGGGCCGCGACGGGCTACAGGATCCCGGTGAGCCAGACGGCCGGCTCCATCGCGTTCACCGTGGGGACCGGCCCCCCGGAGTCGTACACGCTGGAGGTCGGCCCGACCGAGGTGACGATCGCGGCGAGCGACGCGGCCGGCGCGTTCGCGGCGGTGCAGACGCTTCGGCAGTTGCTGCCGCTCACCGGCCAGGGCGACGCCACCATTCCCGGGGGGCGGATCGTGGACCGGCCACGGTTCGGCTACCGCGGCGTGCTGCTCGACGTCGCCCGCCACTTCTTCACCTCCGACGAGGTCAAGGCGTACATCGACGCCATCGCGCCGTTCAAGATCAATCATTTGCACCTGCACCTGACCGACGACCAGGGCTGGCGGCTGGAGATCAAGAGCTGGCCCGAACTGACATCGGTGAGCGGCGGGCGCGGGACCGGCGTGGGCGGTGCCGGCGCCGGCTTCTACACCCAGGAGGAGTACGCCGACCTGGTGTCGTACGCCGCAGCCCGGTTCGTCACGATCGTCCCCGAGATCGACATGCCCGGGCACGTCAACGCGGCGCAGGTCGCCTATCCGGAGTTGACCGCGGAGGGCGCGGCCCGGCCACGCACCGACGCGGCAGTCGGGTACAGCTCGCTGGTGGTCGGCCGGCCCGAGACGTACGTGTTCGTCGAGGACGTCCTGCGGGAGGTGGCCGCACTGACGCCCGGACCGTACCTGCACATCGGCGGCGACGAGGCGGATGCCACGCCGCCGGCGGACTACCGCACGTTCATCACCAAGGTCCTGCCTCTCGTCGCCCGGTACGGCAAACGGCCGATCGGCTGGTACGAGATCGCCGCGGTCGACCTGCCGGAGTCGGCCGTTCCGCAGTTCTGGCGGATCGAGGCGGCAAGCGATGGTGTGGCCCGCGCCGCCGCGAACGGCAACAAGGTGATCATGTCGCCGGCGGACCGGGTGTATCTGGACATGAAGTACGACGTGGACAGCCGGCCGGGCCTCGACTGGGCCGGCTACGTGGAGGTGCGGCGCGCGTACGACTGGGATCCGGCCGACCGGTTGCCCGGTGTCGGCGAGGACGCGCTGCTCGGCGTCGAGGCGGCGCTGTGGTCCGAGACGCTGCGGTCTCTGACCGACGTGCAGACGATGACGTTCCCGCGGCTGCCGGCGGTCGCGGAGGTCGCGTGGTCGGCGCGCGAACGCCGGGAC
>DATBGW010000376.1:0-3036 GCA_036557765.1 Actinoplanes sp. | reverse complement strand
GTCATGGCCGGACTGCTACTCATAGCTGCACTGACCGATGCACCGTGGTGGCACCTCCACCGCGTTCCATGGCTCTCCGAACGGGGACGCTTGTTCGGACGCGCGTAGTCCACGCCCAAGCTCAGGACTCATGTCCTTGGGGGCGGGGTGGTCCGGGGAGCGCGGCCAGGTACGCGGCGTGCGCCTCGAGCGAGGCGACCCCGCGGCGCAGCGGCTCACCCGTGACGTCGACGCCGTGGGTCGCGCCGCCGGCGAGCCCGGGTGGCGGCGAGCGGCGATGTCCCGCGCCATCACGGCCGTGCCGACCGGTGCGGGATCGTCATGACGGACAAGCTAGCGTTTGGATCCGCGGTCGAAACGGCGCAGCCGCTCACGATCGGCCAGAATGACAAGTTCGACGATCCGGCCCTGCCGGACCGTGGCACCGAGCACCGCCATGACGCGGCCGTTGGTCTCCGCGACGACACCTGGGCTGCCGTTGACCATCGCCGGCACGGCGAACCGCGCCATTCGCGCGAACTGCATTACCTGCTTGGCTACTCCGGACGCTCCGTGAACGACTCGGGATGGACCGAACGGGCCGTCGCCGGCATCGGCGCGCAGCACGACGTCGGGGTCGAGGACGGCCAGCAACGCGGCGAAATCACCGTGCCGGGCGGCCGCCAGAAACGCGTCTACGACCCGGCGCTGGCGGGCCTGGTCGCCGGCGGACACCGGGGCGTCCCGCAGCGAGCGCCGGGCACGGCTGGCCAATTGCTTGGCGGCGGCCGCGGAACGGCCCAAGATGTCACCGACCTCGCTGAACGGCACGGCGAACAGGTCGTGCAGCACGAAGGCGAGCCGCTCGGCGGGCGTCAGGGAGTCCAGAACCACGAGGAGAGCGAGGCCGACCGCGTCGGCCAGCACGGCGTCCCGTTCCGGATCGTCATCGAACGTCACCACGGGGTCGGGAACCCGCAGTTCCAACGGCTCCTCACGCCGGGCAGCGTGCGATCGGAGCATGTCCAGGCAGATCCGGCCGACCACCGTGGTCAGCCAGGCGCGAAGATTCCGGACCTCATCGGCTGAGGAACCGGCCAGCCGTAGCCAGGCCTCCTGCACAGCGTCGTCCGCGTCCGAGCGCGAGCCGAGCATCCGATAGGCCATCGCTGTCAGGTACGCCCGATGGGCCTCGAACCGCTGCGCCAGTCCGTCGCCGTCGTCCACTGTTGTTACCTTCCTTAGCGTCCCTCCGTCGTAGTAATGACGCAGCGAACCCGGTCGACGTAACGCTGGAGATCAGGTCCAACGAGGGGACTGGCATGAACATTGACAACCAGACCATCAGACCCGTGCCGCGAGCCCGGAAACTCACCTTCCAACCGGCGGTCAACCGTATCGTCCGCGTCCTGCTCCGTACGCCTCTGGTGTGCCGGGTCGTGGGCGCCCGGCTGGTCACCATCTACGCCGTGGGCCGCAAGTCCGGCAGGCGCCTCACGCTTCCGGTTGCGTACACCCGGCTCAACGGGCAGCTGCTGATCGGAACTCCGTTCCGGTGGGCCCGTAACCTGCGCACAGGCGAGCCGGTCGACATCCGGATCAGGGGTCGACGGTTGACGGCGGATGTCGTGGTCGCCACCGACGAGAAACGGGTGACCGCCGACTACGCAATACTCGCCCGCGACAACCACCAGTTCGCCAGGTTCAACCGCGTCGCCTTGAACGACGCCGGCGAGCCGAACCCGGACGACCTGCATGCCTGCTGGGCGGCGGGAGCACGGAGCATCCGGCTCACGCCGCGGTGACTAGTCGTACGTGTTGCCGGCCGTGGGGACGCGGCCGAGGTCGCGGTCTTTGAGCCGGTAGCTGTCGCCTTTGAGGGAGACGACTTCGGCCCGACTGGCCGCAATCGCGGTACGTAGAGCGCGTTCTGCGCGGACAGGCACCAGGGGTAGCCCTGGGTCGATTGCAGGGATGGCCTGCTTACACCGCGGCGGTCTCCACGGGAGCCTAGATGCATTCCGAGAGGAGACGATCATGAATACACCGAATCCCGTCTGGCGAGAAGCCGTAGGAGCAGCAGGGGGCCGTGGCGAAGCCGGTGGCCCTGCCGGGTCAAGGGTCTGCGTCGTTGGGGCCTCGGGCAAGCTCGGGCGGTACATGGTGCGGCACGCGTTGGACCGGGGCTACGAGGTGGTCGCGGTCTGCCGCGAGGTCAGTGTGGACAAGCTCGAGGAGTTCGCGGGGCGTATCACGATCATTCCGGGAGCGACGGATGACCGCCGGGTTATTGAGCGTGCGGTTGCCGGCTGCGCTGGTGTCCTCACCGTGTTGGTGCCGCGAGGGGTCCACCATTACTCATCGGGAACAGCTCAGGCGGTGCTCGACCATGCCCGTCCCGGGGCTCGCCTGGTGTTCTCGTCTGGGTACCACATCACGCGCGATGGCCAGGACGTCTACTCATGGAAGGTCAAGACGCTCGTGCATGTGGTGGGCCGGCTCGCGCGACTATTCCGTGTCGTCGACCTCGACGACCAGGTGGAGGCGTGCCGGCGGGTCTTCGCCAGCAAAACGCGGTGGACCGTCGTGCGCGGCAGCGACCTGGAGGAGGGCGAGCCTCAGGGCCTGCCCGTGTGGAGCCGACACGTGGGAGACCCGATCCTTAAGAGCAACCTCACCCGTCGGGTGGACTTCGCCCGGTTCATGGTGGAGGCCATCGAGAACGACGAGCTGATTCATGAGGCGCCGGCGATCGTCGGGTGCCAGACGCCGTCGGCACTCGCCCACGCGGCCAGCGGTTCGCCGGCATTGTTCTGAAACGGTCCACGCACTTCGCCGCGTTGACCCGCACCGTCATTGAACTGATCCGCCACGCTTCACCCGCGACGCCGTGAGCGCGTCTGCTTTGTCCTTCTTCGACACCGACTGACCCGGTGTGATCACCTCGGTTGAAACATGCGCACGCCACAAGGAGTTTCCGAATGTCCACTGTGACTACACCGATTGTTGGTGCTCCGACAATCCGTCAGTGGGGCCCGCGGACCACATCCAGCAGAA
>DATBGW010000375.1:0-3784 GCA_036557765.1 Actinoplanes sp. | reverse complement strand
CGACCGGTCGGATCGAGGCGCCGGTCATCCACGCGCACACCGGGCTGTACGGCGGGGTGGCCGCGGCAGCCCTGGCCCGTCCCGACGCCCGAGTGGTGCTGATCGAGCATGCGACGTTCCTGGCCCGGGTGTTCCGCCGGCCGGGGGCGCGCCATCGGTACGCCGCCGCGCTCCATCGCGCGGACGCGGTGCTCTGCGTCGGTCCCGGACTGCGCGACTACCTGGCCGCCGAGTTCCCGGCGTACGCCGGCAAGTTGCACGTGGTGCCCAACCCCATCGACTTCGACACGTTCGCCGTCCGCGAACGGCCGCCGGACGACCTACGCCGCTGGCTGTACGTGGGCCGGCTGGTCGAGCACAAGGGCGTCCGGCTGCTGCTGGAAGCGTTCGGCGTGGTCGCCGCGGAAGACCCCGCGCCGACGCTGACGCTTGTCGGCTCCGGGCCGTTGGACGCGGAGCTGCGCGAACGGGCGGCCGCGCTCGGCGTCGGCGATCGGGTGCGGTTCCATGCGCCGGTGCCGCCGGACGGGATCCCGGCCCTGCTGGCCGGGCATGACCTGCTCGTGCATCTCAGCTCGATGGAAACGTTCGGACTGACTGTCGTCGAGGCCATCGCGACCGGCACGCCGGTGCTCGCGGCGCGCAACGAGGGCACCCAGGAGACGATGGCCGGACTGCAGGGGCGGGCCGGGCTGCTGGTCGACCCGGACGCCGATCCGTCGACGGTCGCCGAGGCGTACCGCGACCTGCGGCGCCGGCTGCCGGACCTGGACCTGCTCGGCGCCCGGGACGAGTTACGGGCCCGGTATGGCCGGCAAGCCGTAGCCGCGCGGCTGGGGCACTTCCACACCGGCCCGCGGGAGCGATCGGAGCCGGCGCGGGACCAACCGCCGCGGCAGCCGCCGGTACGGACGGTCGCCGACCTGGTGCTGCGACGCGTTCCGGGAAGAGTGCTGGACCGGCTGCTGGCGGCGGCGCGTCGCCGGCCCGGCCCGGGCCTGGAGGTCGTGGTGCGGCGCGCTCAGCGCGCCCACCGGCGCTACGCCGACCGGGTACAGACCGCATCGGCGAATGGCCCACCGCGTTAACCAATCCGTGGCGGCGCCGAGCATTCCCGATGTCAGTGTCGTGATCGCCGTCTACAACACGATGCCGTATCTCACCCGGTGCCTGTCGTCGGTGCTGCGCCAGAGCATCGGAACCGACCGGCTCGAGGTCATCGCGATCGACGATGGATCCACCGACGGCAGCGCGGACGAGCTCGACGCCTGGGCGCGGCGGCATCCCGGAACAATCACCGTCCAGCACCAGCCGAACTCCGGCGGCCCGGCGGCGCCGAGCAACCGGGCACTGGAGATCGCCACCGGCCGGTACGTGTTCTTCCTGGGCGCCGACGACTACCTGTCCCGCGAAGCGCTCGAGCGGCTGGTCGCCAGGGCCGACGAGCTGGACGCCGACATCGTGCTGGGCCGGCTGGTCGGTGCCGGCGGGCGATGGGTGAGCCAGTCCGTGTACGCACAGGGCGACCGCGACACCATCACGCTGGCCGACTCGGCGCTGCCGTGGGCGTTGTCGAACACCAAGCTGTTCCGCCGGTCGCTGATCGAGGACAATGGACTCCGCTATCCGGAACAGCTGCGGTCCTACAGCGACCAGCCGTTCACCCTGCGGGCCGTGATGGCGGCCCGGCGGATCGCCGTACGGGCGGACGACGTCTTCTACCATGCCGTCCGCCGGACCGATTCGAGCAACATCACGTACCGGACCTCGCTCTCCGGCTTCGTGCGTGATGCCACCGCGGTCATGGACACGGCGGCGGAGGTGGTGACCGACCCGATCGCCCGCGAACGTGTTCTGCACCGCAACTTCAGCTGGGAGATCGCCAAGCTGCTCGGCGACCGGTTCCTCGCGGCGGACCGGAACGAGCAGCAGCTGGTACAGGACGGCGTCCGGAAGCTCGCCGACGCGTACCTGTCGGACCGGATCCGCGCCGACCTGGAGGTCCACCGGCGTATCCCGATCAGCGTGGCGCAGCACGGCACACTCGACGATCTCATCGCGGTGGCACGGCACTACGCCGCGCACGGTCTGGCCCCGGTGGTGCCGGACGGCGACCGCTTCTACGTGGCGCTGCCCGGCTTCCGCGATCCGGCCCGCGGCTTTCCGGACAGCTGGTACGACGCTTCGAACGCGATCCGCAAGCTGGTGCACCAGACCGGTCCGGCGGATGTCCGGTGGGCATACGACGGCGACGGCCGGCGCGTCCTGGTGGTGCGATGGCACAGCGCCATGCCGGGCCTGGACCGGCCGACGGACCCGCCGGCCCGGGTGGACGCGGGTGGCTGCCCCGGCTACCTCACCCTAACCCCTGGCGCCGAGTCGGGGACCGACGCGGTCGCCGAGTTCACAGTGGACGATCTCATCGTCAACGCCCAGCGGCGGCGCCGGCGGCGGATCCGGTTCACCTGGACGACGCTGGGCCGGCCGTACGCGGACTACATCACCGGCCTCGACCTGACCGCGGCCGGACGGATCGTCTACCGCCGGGGGCTGCGGTTCTACGTTCTGCACACCAAGTACGACCGCAACTTGCGGCTGCGCGTCGTCATCAACCCCGTGAACGCGCGGCGGATCGCCGGCCGCGTCGCGCACGAATGGCGGCATCGCCGCGCCATCGCAACCGGCTAGGAGCCCAACAGCAACCGGTCGTAGTGAGCCTGGACCACCGACCAGTCCCAGTTGGCGATGGCGTGGTCGGCCGCGGCCGCGCCTGCCTTCTGCCACAGGTCCTCGGACGAAGTAATGGCAAGCACACGTTCGGCGGCCTCCTGCGGCGTCCGTACGATCCAGTCCTCGGGGAAGACGCTACGGGCGCCGGCCTTACGGCCCGCGAAGAACGGCCAGTCGCGGACAACCGGCACCGCGCCGCTCGCAACGCCTTCGACGACCCCCGAGGGGAAGGCCTCACGGACGGAGGTGTTGAGGATGATGCCCACATCGGCGAGCGCTGCCGGCACGTCGTCGGTCTGCCCGGTCCGGCGTACCGCCCCCTGGGCCTCGAGCTCCGCCACGTCGCGCGCATAGAGCCGGTGATACGCGGCCGCGGTAGCGTTCTGCGAGCCGTCGATCTCCTTGCCGATCAGTACGAGACGGTACCGCTCATCCCGGCGGCGCAATTCCCGCAACACGTCGAACGCCCAGCGGGGATCCTTGGCGATCGCGTTCACGCCCACCAGGCCAAGGGTGAATCGGGCGTCGGGAGCCTTGGGCCGGCGGTATCGGTCCAGCCGCATGGCGTTGGCGATGACCGGGGTATGCGGCGCGTCCGGCTGCCGGAGCCGGGGCACGAGATCGCGGGTGAGGGCGCGCAGCGGCTCCGCGACGAAGACCAGGTCGTCGATCCGGGACAGGTCGATCAGATGCGGAAAGATGGTGAACGCTTCGAAGCTGTGCAGCCGGACGATGATCCGGGTGCTGCCCGGGTCCAATGTGGTCAGCATCGCGGCGTGCGCGAGACACCAGTCCACGAAGATCGTGTCCGCCCACTTCAGGTGCGGTGTGAACCACTCCCGGATCGCGTCGCCGTAGTCGGAACTGCCAGCCAGCATGTGCTGGATGAGCCTGCCGACCTGGTGAGCGAGCGGCTCCCGTTCCACGTCGGCCAGAATGTCCAATGTGCGCACCTCGACATCCGGGTTGCGTTCATACCGGGCCCGGATGTCGGTCAGGAAGTACTCGTTGCCACCGACTAGAAACAGCAGTCGGTGCGGCCGGTCGTCAGGGG
>DATBGW010000374.1:0-3388 GCA_036557765.1 Actinoplanes sp. | reverse complement strand
AGGACTTCACGGTGGTCGGCGTGGGGGACATGTCCGGCGACGTGTTCGGCAACGGCATGCTGCTGTCCGAGCGCATCCGGCTGGTGGCCGCGTTCGACCACCGGCACATCTTCGTCGACCCGGAACCGGACGCTGCAACGTCGTACGCGGAACGGCGCCGGCTGTTCGACCTGCCGCGTTCGTCCTGGGGCGACTACAACGCCGACCTGATCAGCGCCGGCGGCGGCGTCTTCCCGCGTACCGCCAAGTCGATTCCGGTGACGCCGCAGATGCGCGCGGCGCTCGACCTCGGCGACGCCACCGCGCTCAGCCCCGGCGAACTGATGAAGGCCATCCTGTCCGCACCGGTCGATCTGCTGTGGAACGGCGGCATCGGCACCTACGTCAAGGCGTCCACCGAGACGCACGCCGACGTGGGCGACAAGGCCAACGACGGGATCCGGGTGAACGGCAAGGACCTGCGGGTCAAGGTGGTCGGCGAGGGCGGCAACCTGGGCCTGACCCAACGCGGACGGGTGGAGTACGCCTTGGGCGGTGGCCTCATCTTCACCGATTTCATCGACAACTCGGCGGGCGTGGACTGCTCCGACCACGAGGTCAACATCAAGATCCTGGTGGGCGGCGCGGTGACCGACGGCGAGCTCACCATGCCGCAACGGGACGAGCTGCTCGTCGCGATGACCGACGAGGTCGCCGATCTGGTGCTGCGGGACAACTACGAACAGGCCACGGCCCTCGGGAACGCGGTAGCGCAGGCGCATTCGTTGCTGCCCGTCCATCGCCGGATGCTGACCAACATGGAACGCTCGGGCCAGCTCAACCGCGACCTGGAGGCGCTGCCCACCGACCGGGAGCTGGGCAACCGGGACGACGCCGGCAACGGGCTCACCGCCCCCGAGTTCGCGGTGCTCCTGGCGTACGTGAAGATCTTGCTGGAACGGACGGCGCTGGCGGATCCGCTGGTCGACGAGCCGTGGACCACCGACGTGCTGACGTCGTACTTCCCGACGCCGCTGCGCGACCGGTTCGCCGGGCGGATGCGGGAGCACCGGCTGCGCCGGGAGATCATCTCCACCGCGCTGGTGAACGAAGTAGTCAACCGCGGTGGCACGTCGTTCGTCTACCGGGCGATGGAGGAGAGCGGCGCCTCGGCGGCCGACGTCATGCGGGCGTACTTCGTGATCCGCGACGTCTACGGCCTGGCCGATCTGTGGGCCGCGGCCGAGCAGCTGGACAACAAGGTGCCCACGTCCGCGCAGACGCTCGTGTACCTCGAGACCCGGCGGCTGCTGGACCGGGCCGTCCGGTGGCTGGTCAGCAACCGGCGCTCGCCGATCGACGTTGCAGGTGAGATCGCACGGCTGCGGCCCGGTGTTCAAGAGCTGCTTCCGACGCTGCCGACGGTCATGGTCGGCGCCGAGCGGGAGTCGATGGCCGCACACGTCGACGAGATGGTGGAGTCCGGCGTGCCGCGCGACCTGGCCGAGACGGTGAACCGCGTGGTCTACGGCTTCGGGCTGCTCGACGTACTGGAGACCGCGAAGGCCATCGGCCGGGACGCCGGCGAGGTGGCGCGGGTCTACTTCGTTCTGTCCTGCCGGTTCCAGATCGACAAGATGCTGTCCCAGATCTCCCTGCTGCCGCGCAACGACCGGTGGCAGACGCTGGCCCGGATGGCGCTGCGCTACGACCTGTACGCGGCGCTGGCCGGTCTCACCGCGGAGGTGTTGCAGTCGACGCCGTCCGACGCGTCGCCGGAGGACCGGGTGTCGGAGTGGGAACAGGTGAACGCCGCGTCCATCGCCCGGGCCGGCAACGCGATGGGCGACATCGACAACACCCCCGCCGACCTGGCCGCGCTGTCGGTGGTGCTGCGCCAGATCCGCACCCTGGTCAAGACGTCCTCCGCCGCCTAGCGTCGCACCGGTTCCTCCAGGAAGCAGAGCGGACGAGTGATAGGTGGTGGGTGTCTCCGGCCCTTCGAAACACCCGTCAGCTATCACTCGTCCGCTCTGCTTCCCACGCGGAAGCGACTGGGTACCCGCCGGGGGTATAGTGGGCGGGTGGAGCGCGCTGTCGAGCTTGAGATCGGCGGGATGACGTGCGCCGCGTGCGCGAACCGCATCGAGAAGAAGCTCAACCGCCTCGACGGCGTGGCCGCCACGGTCAACTACGCCACCGAGAAGGCCCGCGCCACGGTGCCGGACTCGGTCACGGCCGCCGACCTCATCGCCGTCGTCGAGAAGACCGGCTACACCGCGTCGGTGCCCCGCGTTGCGGAGCCGGCCAGGCCACCTGATCCGCTTCGCACCCGCCTGATCATCTCCGCCGCGCTGACCCTTCCGGTGATTGTGCTTGCAATGGTGCCGCCGTGGCAGTTCACGTACTGGCAATGGTTGTCGCTGACGCTCGCGGCACCGGTCGTGGTCTACGGCGGATGGCCGTTCCACCGGGCCGCGTTCCGCAACCTGAGACACGGCGCCGCCACCATGGACACGCTCGTCTCACTCGGCACGCTGGCGGCGTTCGGCTGGTCCTTGTGGGCGCTGTTCCTCGGCGACGCCGGGATGCCGGGCATGCGGCATCCGTTCGACATCACCGCCCAGCCCGGCGCCGACGCCATCTATCTCGAGGCCGCCGCCGGGGTGACCACGTTCCTGCTCGCGGGACGCTACCTGGAAGCCCGCGCCAAGCGTCGCGCCGGCGACGCGTTGCGGAGGCTGCTGGAGCTCGGCGCCAAGACTGTGACGACGATCCGGGACGGCGTTGAACGCCAGATCCCGGCCGGCACCCTCCGCATCGGCGAGGAATTCGTCGTACGCCCGGGGGAGAAGGTGGCGACCGACGGCGTGGTCGTCGACGGCGCCTCGGCTATCGACGCCAGCCTGCTGACCGGCGAGCCGGTTCCGGTCGACGTCCTGCCGGGCGATCCGGTCACCGGCGCCACGGTGAACGCCGGCGGCCGCCTCGTGGTCCGGGCCACCCGGGTGGGCGCCGACACGCAGCTCGCACAGATGGCGCGGCTGGTGGAGGAGGCGCAGAGCGGCAAGGCCGCCGTGCAGCGGCTGGCGGACCGGATCGCCGGCGTATTCGTCCCGGTGGTCATCGTGCTGTCCATCGGGACGCTGGGGTTCTGGCTGGGCTCCGGCAGTGGGGCCACTGCGGCGTTCACGGCAGCGGTCTCGGTCCTCATCATCGCGTGCCCGTGTGCACTGGGCCTGGCCACGCCGACCGCTTTGCTGGTCGGCACCGGCCGGGGCGCCCAGCTCGGCATCCTCATTCGGGGCGTGACGGCCCTGGAGTCCGCCCGGCGCGTGGACACGATCGTGCTGGACAAGACCGGAACCGTCACGATCGGCCGGATGACGGTGGTGAACGTCGTTCCCCG
>DATBGW010000373.1:0-8008 GCA_036557765.1 Actinoplanes sp. | reverse complement strand
GATGACGTACTCTTTCCTGCGGCGCACCTTCGTGTGCCCGGATGCCGCGTGCACTCCGGCCGCTCCGGCCCGCACCGCGGCGTCACCGCAAGCATCCGCCCGCAAGCTACGACAGGAGTCCGCGTCCGATGTACGCGATCGTCAAGACCGGCGGCAAGCAGTACAAGGTTGCCGAGGGCGACGTGATCGAGGTCGAGAAGCTCGCGGGTGCGCCCGGCGACGCGGTGTCGCTCGCCGCGGTGCTCCTCGTCAACGGTGACGACGTGGTGACCGACGCGGCCAAGCTTGCCAGCGTGGCGGTGTCCGGCGAGATCGCCGAGCACACCAAGGGTCCGAAGATCCGGATCCACAAGTTCAAGAACAAGACCGGCTACCACAAGCGCCAGGGGCACCGCCAGCTGCTGACCCGCGTGAAGGTGACCGGCATCTCCAGCGGGAAGTAGGGCGCCGACATGGCACACAAAAAGGGTGCTTCCAGCTCGCGCAACGGCCGTGACTCCGCCGCGCAGCGGCTCGGCGTCAAGCGGTTCGGCGGCCAGTTGGTGAACGCGGGCGAGATCCTGGTCCGGCAGCGGGGCACGAAGTTCCACCCCGGCGAGCTCGTCGGCCGCGGTGGCGACGACACGCTGTTCGCGCTGGCCAAGGGCAATGTTCAGTTCGGTACGAGCCGGGGTCGCAAGACGGTCAGCATCGTTCCGGTCGCGGAGTAATCTTTTTCCGAAGCGGGCCACGGACCTCACGGGGTCCGAGGCCCGCTTTGCTTTTGTGCGAAGTTCTGAGGAGTTGAGCGGTGACCACGTTCGTCGACCGGGTCGTGCTGCACCTTTCGGCGGGTGACGGCGGGCACGGCTGTGTCTCGGTGCGCCGGGAGAAGTTCAAGCCCCTGGGTGGCCCGGACGGCGGCAACGGCGGCCACGGCGGCGGCATCACGCTGGTCGTCGACCCGCAGCAGCACACGCTCCTGGACTTCCACTTCCGGCCGCACGTCAAGGCGTCCAACGGCACCGGTGGGATGGGCGGCAACCGGGACGGCGCGAACGGCGCCGACCTGGTGGTGAAGGTGCCGGACGGTACGGTCGTGCAGACGCCGGAGGGCGAGGTGCTGGCCGATCTGGTCGGTGCCGGGACCGCGTTCGAGGTGGCCCGTGGCGGCCGCGGCGGCCGGGGGAACGCGGCGCTGGCCGGTCCGCGGCGCAAGGTGCCGGGATTCGCCGAGCTGGGTGAGCCCGGCGACCACCTCGATGTCGTCCTGGAGCTCAAGAGCGTCGCCGACGTCGGCCTGGTCGGCTTCCCCTCGGCCGGCAAGTCGTCGCTGATCTCGGTGCTGTCGGCCGCCAAACCGAAGATCGCCGACTACCCGTTCACCACGCTGGTGCCGAACCTGGGCGTGGTGCAGGCCGGTGCGGAGACGTTCACGATCGCGGACGTACCCGGCCTGATTCCCGGCGCGGCCACCGGCAAAGGGCTGGGCTTGGAGTTCCTCCGGCACATCGAACGCACGTCCGTGCTCGTCCATGTCCTGGACGCGGCGGCCCCGGAGATCGACCGGGATCCGATCCGCGATCTCGAGGCGATCGAGGCGGAGCTGACCGCGTACGGCGGCTTGGGTGACCGGCCCCGGCTGGTCGTCCTCAACAAGATCGACATCCCGGACGGGCGTGCGCTCGCCGAGATGGTCCGGCCCGACCTGGAGGCCCGCGGATACCAGGTGTTCGAGGTCAGCGCGGTGACCCGGGAGGGACTCAAGGAGTTCACCTACGCGCTGGCCGACCTGGTGGCGGCGCACCGGTTGGCCGCCCCGCCCGCCGAGCCGACCCGGATCGTGCTGCGGCCACGGGCGGTCGACGACGCTGGCTTCACCGTCGGACAAGACGCCGACGGGGTCTATGTGGTCGCCGGACGTCAGGTGGAGCGCTGGATCCGGCAGACCAACTTCGACAATGACGAGGCGGTCGGCTACCTCGCGGACCGGCTGGAACGGCTCGGCGTGGAGGCGGAGCTGGCGAAGAAGGGCGCACAGGCCGGCGATCCGGTACGGATCGGCGACATGGAGTTCGACTGGCAGCCGGACGCCGGCGCGTACGTGGCCGGCCCGCGCGGCACCGACGCCCGTGTGGCGGACCCCACCGGGCGGAAGACCGCAGCGCAGCGGCTCGCCGCCCGCAAGGGCCGCCGCCAGCGTCCGGACGACGAGTTGCTGTACATGGCGCCTGACGGCACCATTACGACGATGGCCAACGCGACCCGCCCGGTGCCCGTCGAGGACGACGCGGAGTAGCGCCGATTCCGGCATCATGGTCGGCATGCCGAGCCTGACCCGCACCGAGGCCGCCGTCCGGGCCGAGATCATCGACGTCGACGCGTACGACCTGGACCTCGATCTCACCGGCACCGGCGAGACGTTCCGGTCGCGGACCGTGCTGACGTTCCGCGCTCCGGAAGGCAGCAGCACGTTCGTGGAGTTCGAGCCGGTCCGGCTGATCTCGGCGACGCTGAACGGGCGGCCGGTGGATGCGGGGAGCCTGGCCGATGACCGGCTTGCGCTGGCCGGCCTGGCCGAGCGAAACGAGCTCGTCGTCGAGGCCGACATGGCGTATTCGAACACCGGCGAAGGTCTGCACCGGTTCGTCGATCCGGCCGACGGCCTGGTGTACCTGTACGCGGACGTGTTCCTGGACAGCGCGCGACGCGTTTTTCCGTGCTTCGACCAGCCCGACCTCAAGGCGCGGTTCACCGTGTCCGTCACCGCGCCGGAGGACTGGCTGGTCGCGTCGAACGCTGCAGCGGCCGGCCCGGCCACCGGCGGCCGGTGGCGGTTCGAGCAGACCGCGCCGCTGTCCACCTACCTCGTCACGCTGATCGCCGGGCCGTACCACGCCCGGACCGACGCCCATGACGGCATCCCGCTGTTCTTGTACGCCCGGCGGTCCCTGGCGACGTTCCTCGACGCGGAGGCGGACGAGCTTTTCACGATCACGAAGCAGTGCCTGGACCGGTACCACGAGATCTTCGCCGCGCGGTATCCGTTCGGGCTCTACCAACAGGCCTTCGTGCCGGAGTTCAACGCCGGAGCGATGGAGAACGCCGGCCTGGTGATCTTCCGCGACGAGTACATCTACCGTTCCGCGGTCACCGAGAGCGAACGCTCGGACCGGGCCGCCGTCGTCGCGCACGAGATGGCGCACATGTGGTTCGGCGATCTGGTGACCATGACGTGGTGGGATGATCTCTGGCTGAACGAGTCGTTCGCCACGTACATGGGGATCCGCGTGGCCGCCGACGCGACCCGGTTCACCACGACGCCGACGACGTTCGCGATGGGCCACAAGGCCTGGGGTATGCGCGCCGATCAACGGCCGTCCACCCATTCGGTGGCACCGGACGACGTGGCGGACACCGCGCTCGCGCTGCTCAACTTCGACGGCATCTCGTACGCCAAGGGCGCCGCCGTCCTCACGCAACTCGCCGCCTGGGTCGGCGAGAAGGCGTTCCTCGCCGGCCTCAACGAGCACATCGGCGCGCACGCGTACGGCAACGCCACGCTCGCCGACCTGCTCGCGGCACTGTCCCGGGCGAGCGGGCGCGACCTCGGGTCGTGGGCGGAGGTCTGGCTGCGCCGGGAGCAGGTGAACACGCTGCGCGCCGAGGTGGTCCGGGACGGCGGCCGCTACGCCGCCGTGACCATCGTGCAAACCGCCCCGGAGGACCATCCGACATTGCGTCCGCACCGGCTGGGTATCGGCCTCTACGATCATCGCGCCGACGGAACGGTCGTGTGCCGCAGACGCCTCGAAGTCGATGTGGACCCGGCGGTGGACGGCGGCCGGACGGAAGTCGCCGATCTGACCGGCGAGCCGGTGGCCGATCTGCTGCTGCTCAACGACGGTGACCTTACGTATGCCAAGATCCGGCTGGACGACGGCACGGTGGCAGCGGTGCCGCCGCTTCTGCCCTTGCTGGAGGACTCGCTGGCCCGGGCGGTCATCTGGGGGGCCACGCTGGACACCGTGGTCGACGGCGAACGGCCGGTCGCCGAGCTGGTCGCCCAAGTGTTCGCGGCGCTCCCGGCGGAGACCGAGGTGGTGATTCTCGAAGACGTCCTGAAGATCACCCGAGGTCTCGTGGACCGATATTCGACGCCGGAGACGCGGCCGGCCGCGCTGGCGCTCATCGCTGCGGCCTGCGAGCGGACGCTCGCAGCCGCACCGGCGGGCGACTCCCGCCAGCTGGCCGCGGCGCGTGGCCTGATCGGCGCGACGGTGGACACCGCACGGTTGAGCGGCTGGCTGGCCGGCGACGGGATTCCGGACGGACTGGCGGTGGACGCGGACCTGCGCTGGCTGATCCTGTGCCGGCTGGTGGTGCTCGGCGCGGCCGGCGCCGAGGCGATCGACGCGGAACTCGCCGGCGATCGGAGCGCGACCGGCGAGCAGTGGGCCGCCCGCTGCCGCGCCGCGGTGCCGTCCGAGGATGCCAAGGCGGCCGCGTGGACCACGATCATTTCCGACACCACTGTTTCGAACCGCATCGCCGAGTCCACCGCGGCCGGGTTCTGGCAGCCCGAGCAGCTGGCGCTCACCGATTCGTACGTCGAGCGCTACTTCGCCGACATGCCGGCGATGATGGCGGTACGCACCGGGTTCTCGGCGGAGCGGGTGGCGCTCCTGGCGTACCCGAGCGTGGTTGTGGAGGAGCGGACCCGGCGGCTGGCCGCGGACCTGCTGGCGCGGCCGGATCTGCCGACGATCCTGCGCCGGGTCGTCACGGACGCCGACGATGACGTACGCCGAGCGCTGGACGCGCGACGCTAAACCCGTTTTGCCCGTTCCGCCCCGTTCTTGCCGGTATTCTGAGTTTTAGGGGGTGGAGCGTGGAGTGGTCCGAGGAGTTGTCCGCCGGCCTGCTGCAGGCGGCCCCGGACGCGATCCTGGTCATGGACGGCGGGCGGATCGTGCTCGCCAACGACCGCGCCGCGGAGATGTTCGGCCGGCCGCCGGACGAGCTGCTGGGCTTGGAGGCCCGGATGCTGCTGACCGAGGCCGCGTTCGCCGCCTACCCGCAGCAGCTGCGGCGGCGGTTGACCGACCCGGATGCGGGCGCCATGGGCACGCTGACGAGCGAGGGGCGCCGGCCGGATGGCGAGGTGTTCCCGGTGGAGGCGTCGCTGGCCACGGTCGACACCAAGCAGGGCCGGCTGATCGTGGCAGTCGTGCGCGATCTCACCGAACGCCGTCACGCCGAGCAGGAACGCGCGGACCTGCGTCTCGAGGCGCAGACGCATCGCAACCAGCGCCTTGAGAGCCTGGGCCAGCTGGCCGGCGGCATCGCGCACGACTTCAACAATCTGCTGGGCGTGATCCTCAACTACGCGAACTTCGTCGTGGAGGAGGCGGAATCGCCGGCCCCGGACGTCGCGGCGATCGGGGCGGACGCGCGCCAGGTCATCAAGGCGGGGGAGCGCGGCACCGAGCTGACCCACCAGCTGCTCGCGTTCGCCCGCAAGGAGGTGGTCCGGCCGCAGCTGCTGGACCTGAACGCGGTGCTGGCCGGCGTGGAAGCGCTGCTCCGCCGCTCGCTCGGCACGCACATCACGCTCACCGTCCGGCCCGCTCCAGACCTGCCGACGGTCAACTTCGACCCCGGCCAGATCGAGCAGCTGATGGTCAACCTCGCGCTGAACGCGCGGGACGCGATGCCGGGCGGGGGGCAGCTGGTCATCGACACGGCGCCGTTCGAAGCCGGGCGGTACGTGCGGATGCGGGTGAGCGACTCCGGCTCCGGCATGCCGCCGGACGTCGTCGAGCGCGCGTTCGAGCCGTTCTTCACCACGAAGCCCAAGGGCGAGGCCACCGGGCTCGGGCTGGCCACCGTGTACGGCATCGTCACCCAGGCCGGCGGGACGGTCGGCATCGAATCAGCGGTCGGCGTCGGCACGACCGTGACGATCCTGCTGCCGGCGTCCGCGTCGCCGTGCCCGGCGCCGGAGGAGCGGCCGGTGTCGACCACCGGCCGCGGCGAGACGCTGCTGGTGGTCGAGGACGAGTCGGCATTGCGGGACGTGGCCGGACGGATCCTGTCCGGTGCCGGCTACCGCGTCCTGGCCGCCGACGGCGGTCCGCAGGCGCTGGAACTGGCGGCGCTGCACGAGGGAGCCATCGACCTGCTGGTCAGCGACGTCGTCATGCCCGGGATGCTGGGCAAGGAGCTGGCCGAGCGGCTGGTATCCGAGCGGCCCGGAACGCGCGTGCTGTACATGTCCGGGTACGCGCATCCGGTGCTGGCCTCGCAGGGGACGCTCGACCCCGGCGTGGCGTTGCTGGAGAAGCCGTTCACGGCCGCCGACCTGCTCAGTGCTGTCCGTCGCAGGCTGGACGGTTGATCTATTCTTCGCGGATGGGGAACCGGCGGATCGGGATCATGGGTGGCACGTTCGATCCGATCCATCATGGTCACCTGGTGGCCGCCAGCGAGGTGCAGGGCCGGTTCGAGCTCGACGAGGTGGTGTTCGTACCGACCGGGCAGCCGTGGCAGAAGGGCCTGGTCTCACCGGCCGAGGACCGCTACCTGATGACCGTGATCGCCACGGCGTCGAATCCCCGCTTCTCGGTGAGCCGCGTCGACGTGGATCGCGACGGACCCACGTACACGGTCGACACGCTACGCGACCTCTCCGCCATCTACGGATCCGGCACGGAGTTGTTCTTCATCACCGGCGCCGACGCGCTCGCGAAGATCCTGTCGTGGAAGGACGCTCTGGAGATGCTGTCCATCGCGCACTTCATCGGCGTCACCCGGCCCGGGTTCGACCTGTCCGACGACCACCTGCCCGACGACACGGTCACGCTGGTGGAGGTGCCCGCCATGGCGATCTCCTCCAGCGACTGCCGGCGCCGGGTGGCGGCCGGCAAGCCGGTCTGGTACCTGGTTCCGGACGGCGTCGTGCAGTACATCGCGAAGCGGCGGCTGTACACCAGAGGTGGGAATGTCACCCCCTTGTGAGACGCTGTATGTCTGGGACCGATTGAGGGGAGCCTCTTGCCCGTTACGGAACGCGCTCTTGAACTGGCGATGACTGCAGCGCAGGCCGCCGCCGACAAGAAGGCGCAGGACATCGTCGTCATCGACGTGGCCGATCGGCTGTACATCACGGACGCCTTCGTGATCGCCTCCGCCACCAACGAACGCCAAGTCCTCGCGATCGTGGACGCCGTCGAGGAGGCCCTGCTCAATCTGCCGGAGAAGGCGAAACCCGTCCGGCGCGAGGGCGAACGCCAGGGCCGGTGGGTCCTGCTGGACTACGTCGACATCGTCATCCACATCCAGCACGCCGAGGAGCGCGAGTTCTACGCGCTGGACCGGCTGTGGAAGGACTGCCCGACGATCCCGTTCGTCGACCGCGACATGGTGGACTCGTCGTCCGGCGTGGCGTGAGACGGCTCATCGTCTGGCGGCACGGCAACACCGACTGGAACGCGGGCGGCCGGGTCCAGGGCCAGGCCGACGTCCCGCTGAACCAGCTCGGCCACCGGCAGGCGGCCGAGGCCGCTCAGCTGCTCGTCCGGCTGCGGCCGGACGCGATCGTCGCGAGCGACCTCCGGCGGGCCGCCGACACGGCGGCCGCGCTGGCCGTTCTGGCCGGGCTTCCCGTGCGGTACGACCCCCGCCTACGGGAACGCTACTTCGGCGAATGGCAGGGCATGCGGATGGCCGAGGTGGCGCGGACCCGTCCCGCCGAGCACGCCCGCTGGCGGGCCGGCGCCGACGTGGTCGGCGACGGCATTGAGACGCTCGACGACCTGGGCAAACGGGTGGCCGACGCGCTGCAGGACGCCGCAGACCTCACGCCGGCCGGCGGAACGGCGGTGGTGGCCACCCACGGCGCCGCCGCGCGGCAGGGCGTCGGGCAGCTGCTCGGATGGCCGCTCGCGCAGCTCCGCACGTTGCGGGCGCTGCAGAACTGTCACTGGGTCGAGCTGACCTCCGACGACGTGCTGGGGTGGCAGCTCGC
>DATBGW010000372.1:0-1955 GCA_036557765.1 Actinoplanes sp. | reverse complement strand
CGAGGGTGTATCGAGCGTCGGGCAGGCCGCGGGCGTTCAGCGGCGCGGACGGGAAGCCGTCCGGCGCACCGGCGAGATCCGCCTTGTCGTAGAACGTCGACCGGATGACGCTGTGCGGGCAGACGAAGCTGCAGTTACCGCATTGGATGCACGTTTGTGGATCCCAGACGGCCACCAGATCGGCGATGTTGCGCTTCTCGAACGCTGTCGTGCCACCCGGGTAGGTGCCGTCTACCGGCAACGCACTCACCGGCAGCAGGTCGCCGTGGCCGGCCATCATCGTGGCGGTGACGTTCTGCACGAACGGCGGCGCCTCGGCCGGCACGGTCGGCCGCAGCCCGCGCTGGGCGGTCGCCGCTTCCGGAACGGTGATGCGCTGCAACGCGGACAGGGCGCGGTCGACAGCCGCGTGGTTGCGCGCGACGACCTCCGTGCCGCGGCGGCCGTACGTCTTGGTGATAGCTTCTTTGATCTTCGCGATCGCCGCGTCGCCGGGCAGGACGCCGGAGATCGCGAAGAAGCAGGTCTGCAGCACGGTGTTGGTGCGGCCGGGCAGGCCCGAGTCGGCGGCCACCCGATCCGCATCGACGGCGTAGACGGTCAGGTGCTTGGCGAGGATCTGTTCCTGTACCGGGCGGGACAGGCTGTCCCAGACCCCGGCCGCCGGCTCCGGCGAGTTGAGCAACAGCGTCGCGCCGTCGGCGGCCCGGCCGAGCACGTCCACCCGGTCCAGCAGGCCCATGTGGTGACAGCCGACGAAGCCGGCCTCGGCGATCAGGTACGGCGCCCGGATCGGCTCCGGCCCGAAGCGCAGATGCGACACGGTCTGCGAACCGGACTTCTTCGAGTCGTACACGAAGTAACCCTGTGCGTGCAGGCGTGGGTCGGCGCCGAGGATCTTGATGGTGTTCTTGTTGGCGCCGACGGTGCCGTCCGAGCCGAGTCCGAAGAACACCGCTCGGACCGTGCCGGGTGCCTCGATGTCCAGGGTGTTGTCGTAGGGCAGGCTGGTGCCGGTCACGTCGTCGATGATGCCGACGGTGAACCGGGGCCGGGGCCGCTCCCGGCTCAGCTCGGTGAAGACGCCGGCCACCATGCCGGGGGTGAACTCCTTCGACCCCAGCCCGTAGCGGCCGCCGATCACCGTGGGCATCGGGGTGCGGCCGCTCTCGGCGAGCGCCGCGAGGACGTCCAGGAACAACGGTTCGCCCTGCGAACCGGGTTCCTTCGTGCGGTCCAGCACCGCGATCCGCCGGGCGCTCTCCGGGATCGACGCGGCGACCGCGTCGGCGGGGAACGGCCGGAACAGCCGGACCTGCAGCACGCCGACCCGTTCGCCGGACGCGACCAGGTGCGCGACGGTCTCCTGCGCGGTCTGTGCACCGGACCCCATCAGGACCAGCACACGATCGGCTTGCGGGTGGCCGGTGTATTCGACAACGGAGTATTGCCGGCCGGTTCGCCCGGCAAGCCGGTCCATCGCGTCCTGCACAGCGCCCGGTACCCGTGCGTAGAACGGGTTCACGGTCTCGCGGCCCTGGAAGTAGACGTCCGGGTTCTGGGCGGTGCCGCGGATGACGGGGCGTTCCGGCGAGAGCGACCGCCCGCGATGCGCCCGGACCAGGTCCGCCGGGACGAGTGCCGCCAGGTCGTCGTCGGTCAGCTGGTCGATGGTGTTGAGTTCGTGGGACGTGCGGAAGCCGTCGAAGAAATGGACGAATGGTACCCGGGTGTGCAGCGACGCGGCCTGTGCCACCAGGGCGAGGTCGTGGGCCTCCTGCACCGACCCGGACGCGAGCAGCGCGAATCCGGTGGTGCGCACCGCCATGACGTCGGAGTGGTCGCCGAAGATGGACAGGCCTTGCGCGGCGAGCGACCGCGCGGCCACGTGCATCACGGCGGGCGTGAGCTCACCGGCGATCTTGTACATGTTCGGGATCATCAACAGCAGGCCC
>DATBGW010000371.1:0-7711 GCA_036557765.1 Actinoplanes sp. | reverse complement strand
CGGCAGTTCGGTTCGATGGACGCGATCGAGGAGGCGGTGGTCGGCGGCCGCGTCGAGGAGTTGTCCGCGGTCGAGGGTGTGGGCCCGACGATCGCGGACAGCCTCGTCGAGTGGTTCGCGGTGGACTGGCACCGCGACATCGTGCGCAAGTGGCGCGCGGCCGGGGTGGAGATGCGCGACGAGCGGACCGATACCGGCCCGCGCCCGCTCGAGGGGCTCACCGTGGTGGTGACCGGCACGCTCGCCACGCACTCCCGCGATCAGGCCACCGAGGCGATCACGTCCCGGGGCGGCAAGGTGAGCGGCTCGGTGTCGAAGAAGACCGACTTCGTGGTGGTCGGCGACAACCCGGGCAGCAAATACGAGAAGGCGCTGGGTTTGAAGGTGCCGGTGCTGAACGAGCAGGGCTTCGCCATCCTGCTGGCCGACGGCCCGGACGCGGCGCGCACCGTCGCGGAAACCACCCCGTAGAACCCCAGTGGGGTCCTCCGAATGCCGGAGACGATATGTCGATTTGATAGCGGTAAGGCTAGGTTTCGGGTATATGCCGTTATCCCGCCCTATCGTGAGCTGATCGGTCGCTCGCCGGCGTTGTGGAGGTCGCATGGATGCCGCACACCCGCGTCGCTCCATGCCGGACGGTTGGCGCCCGGCGGCGGCCGATGCGGTCCTCGCCACGGCCGCACTTCTGCTGGCCGGACCGGCCGACCGGACGGGGATCGCCGTCGTGCCGCTGGCATTGCTCGCTCTTCACGCACTGCACCGGACGGTACGGTCGACAGCCGAACGCGACCGCGTCGAACGGATGGACGCGCTCACCCGGCTGCCGAATCGCCGCGCGCTCCAGGCGAGAATCGATGCCGCCGCCGGTGAACGCCGGTTGGCACTGCTCGTGCTCGACCTGTACCGGTTCCGGGCCGTCAACGATGCGCTCGGGCACGCGCTGGGCGACCGGCTGCTCGTGGAGGTGGCGCGGCGGCTGGCTGCGGTCGTACCCCCGCATGATCTCGTGGTGCGGCTCGGCGGTGACGAGTTCGCGGTGCTGGCCACGCGGGTCGACGGACCGGCCGCGGCCCGGCGGATCGCCACGCACCTCGCCGAGGCGCTGCACCGGCCGTTCGCACTCGACGGCTCGCCGGTCGACGTCAGCGCGGCCATCGGGATCGCGGCGCCACTACGCTCCGGCGCCGACGCTGCCACGCTGCTGCGGCAGGCGGAGGCCGCCATGTACGAGGCAAAGCACCGCGGCGACCTGATCGCGGTCTACCGCCCCGACGCGGCGCACCACACTCCGGATCGGCTGGCACTGCTCGCGGACCTCCGGCGGGCACTGCGGCTGGGGCCGGGTGCGGACGGGATCACGCTGTTCTACCAGCCGCAGATCGCGGTCGCGACCGGCGAGGTGGTCGGTGTGGAGGCGTTGCTGCGCTGGCAGCACCCGGATCGCGGCATGGTGGTTCCCGATGAGCTCATTCGTGTCGCGGAGCAGACGCCGGTCATGCGGCTGCTGACGGCACGCGTGCTGCGCGAGGTGATCGCACAGGTGGCCGCATGGCGGGATGCCGGCCGCCCGATGCGGGCCGCGGTGAACGTCAGCGTCCGCGACCTGCACGCCGGTGGCATCGTGGACCGGATCGCCGAACAGCTGCACCGGCACGGCGTGCCGCCCCACCTGCTGCAGCTCGAAATCACCGAGAGCGCGCTGCCGGCCGATCCGCATCGCGTGCTGGACACGATCACCCGGCTGGACCGGATGGGCGTGGCGATCTCGCTTGATGACTTCGGCACCGGCTACTCGTCGCTGCAGCACATCCGGCGGCTACCGATCACGGAGCTGAAGATCGACCGTGCGTTCGTGCTCGGCATGGCGACCGACCGCGGGGACGCCGCGATCGTGCGCTCGATCATCGACCTGGCGCGCGCGTTCCGGCTCCGGGTGGTCGCCGAAGGCGTGGAGGACGAACGAACGTGGCGGCTGCTCGCCGAAGCGGGATGTGACGCGGCGCAGGGGTGGTTCCATGCCCGGCCGATGCCGGCCGCCGAGCTGGCGGTGTGGCTTACCCGGTACCGGCCGTTGCGACCCGCCGCCGCCCTCTGATCGCCGCCCTCTGATCGCCGCGATCTTGTCGTTCTCCGGTCCCCGCGATCTTGGAGTTGTGGTTGACGCAAATCGGGCGTAAAGCCGCGTAAGGGCAACCACAACTCCAAGATCGCGGGGGGATCCGTCGAGCGGTTGGCCCGCCGGGGATCCCAGCGGCAAGCCCGAAGAGGGGCGAAATAGACTCGCTCGGGTCGGCGTCGCCCGCAGACAATGCGGCGGACCCAACCCATCCCCGCGATCTTGGAGTTGTGGTTGGCGCAATGCCACATAGAGCGGACATAAAGGCAACCACAACTCCAAGATCGCGGGGACTTGACGACGAGAGAGGACTTGCATGGCCGCCATTTCCCGCGAAGAGGTCGCGCATCTCGCGCGCCTGTCGCGGCTCGCCGTGACCGAACAGGAACTGGACCGGTTCGCGGGGCAGCTGGACGTCATCCTGCAGTCCGTCGCGCGGGTCGGCGAGGTCGCGGCCGACGACATCCCGCCCACATCGCACTCGGTGCCACTGACCAACGTGTACCGCGACGACACCCCGCAGCCGTGCCTGACCCAGGAGGCGGCGCTGTCCAGCGCCCCCGACGCGTTCGAGGGCCGGTTCCGCGTACCCCGGATCCTGAACGAGGAGGAGTGACCGCCGTGAGCGCGAGGAGTGAACAAGCGAAGCCTGCGAGCCCCGCAGTCGCGAACGAAGGATCGGCGCAATGACGGACGTCACCCGGATGACCGCGACGCAGATCGCGGGCCTGATCGCCGGCGGCGAGGTGTCCGCGGTCGAGGTCGCCACTGCCCACCTGGACCGGATCGGGGCCGTGGACGACCGCGTGCACGCATTCCTGCACGTCGACCGCGAGGGCGCACTGCGGGCGGCCCAAGAGGTCGACAACGGGGAACGGACCGGCCCGCTGGCCGGCGTGCCGATCGCGGTCAAGGATGTGATCACCACCAAGGGCATCCCGACCACCGCGGCTTCGAAGATCCTCGAGGGCTGGCGACCGCCATACGACGCGACCATTGTGGAGCGATTGCGCGCCGCCGGCACCGTGATGCTCGGTAAGACCAATATGGACGAGTTCGCGATGGGCTCGTCGACCGAGTATTCGGCCTACGGCCCCACGCACAATCCGTGGGATCTCGACCGGATCCCGGGCGGTTCCGGCGGCGGCAGCGCGGCGGCGGTCGCCGCGTACGAAGCGCCGCTGGGCATCGGCACCGACACCGGTGGCTCGATCCGCCAGCCCGGCGCGGTGACCGGCACGGTGGGCGCGAAGCCGACGTACGGCGGCACCTCCCGGTACGGCCTCATCGCGTTCTCGTCCTCGCTGGACACTCCGGGCCCGTGCGCGCGCACCGTGGCGGATGCGGCGCTGCTGCACAGCGTCATCGCCGGACACGACCCGCGCGACTCGACGTCGATTCCGGCGCCGGTGCCGGACGTCGTGGCGGCCGCCCGCCGCGGCGGTGACGGCGACCTCACCGGGGTCAAGCTCGGCCTGGTGACCGAGTTCTCCGGCGAGGGCGCCGAGCCGGGCGTCGTTGCCACGTTCCGGGACGCGGTGGAGGCCCTCGTCAAGCTGGGCGCCGAGGTGGTCGAGGTGTCCTGCCCGCATTTCGGGTACGCGCTGCCGGCCTACTACCTGATCGCGCCGAGTGAGTGTTCGTCCAACCTGGCCCGTTTCGACGGCGTCCGGTACGGCCTGCGGGTGGGCGACGACGGCACCCGTTCGCTCGAGGACGTCATGTCGCTGACCCGGGAGGCCGGGTTCGGTCCGGAGGTCAAGCGCCGCATCATCCTCGGCACGTACGCATTGTCCAGCGGCTATTACGACGCCTACTACGGGCAGGCGCAGAAGGTGCGTACGCTCATCACCCGCGACTTCCAGGCCGCGTTCGAGCAGGTGGATGTGCTGATCTCGCCGACAACGCCGTTCGTCGCGTTCCCGTTCGGCTCGCGCACCTCCGACCCGTACCAGATGTATCTGGCCGACCTCTACACGATCCCTACCAACCTGTACGGCGGCCCGGCGATCTCCGTCCCCTGTGGACTGTCCGAAGGGCTGCCGGTCGGCTTCCAGGTGATGGCCCCGACGCTGGCCGACGACCGGATGTACCGGGTGGCCGCCGCCCTCGAGTCCGCCGTCGGCACGCTGACCCCGCCGGCACTGTGAAGGAACACCGATGACCTACGACGACGCGATCGCCACGTACGAGCCGGTGATCGGCCTCGAGACACACGTGGAGCTGGGCACGCGGACGAAGATGTTCTGCGCCTGCCCCACCGAGTTCGGCGCTGAGCCGAACACGCAGGTGTGCCCGGTCTGTCTTGGCCTGCCCGGGTCGCTGCCGGTCGCCAACCGGGCCGGCATCGAGGCCACCATCCGCATCGGACTGGCGCTGAACTGTGATATCGCCTCCTGGTGCCGGATGGCCCGGAAGAACTACTTCTACCCGGACATGCCGAAGAACTTCCAGATCAGCCAATACGACGAGCCACTGTGCACGGACGGCCACGTCGACGTGGAGGTGGACGGCGAGACGTTCCGGATCGGCATCGAACGCGTGCATCTCGAGGAGGACACCGGCAAGACGTTGCACGTGGGCGGCGCCACCGGGCGCATCCACGGCGCGACGGAGTCCCTTGTGGACTACAACCGCGCCGGGATCCCGCTCGTCGAGATCGTCACGAAGCCGGTGCCCGGCATCGGAGCCCGCGCGCCCGAGGTGGCCCGCGCGTACGTGACCGAGCTGCGCGACATCGTCCGCTCGCTGGGTGTCTCGGACGTCCGGATGGAGCAGGGCTCGCTGCGCTGCGACGTGAACACGTCGCTGAACCGGCCGGGCGAGGAGTGGGGCACCCGTAGCGAGACCAAGAACGTCAACTCACTGCGTTCGGTCGAACGCGCGGTCCGCTCCGAGATCGTGCGACAGGCCGGCGTGCTCGACGCGGGCGGCCGCGTGATTCAGGAGACACGGCACTTCAACGAGGAGACCGGCGACACCCGGCCGGGCCGGTCCAAGGAGACCGCGACCGATTACCGTTACTTTCCCGAGCCGGACCTGGTGCCGATCGCGCCGGACCCGGCCTGGGTCGAGGAGCTCCGCGCCGCGTTGCCGGAGAAGCCCAGCATCGGCAGGGCGCGGCTGCGCGCCGATTGGGGTCTGTCCGAACTCGACATGCAGGCGGTCGTCAACGCCGGCGCGGTCGAGCTCATCGAGGCGACCGTCGCGGCCGGCGCAAGTCCGGCCGGCGCACGCAAGTGGTGGATGGGCGAGCTGGCCCGGCGCGCCAACGAGACCGGCGTCGAGCTGTCCGAGGTCGGCGCCACTCCGGCGCAGGTGGCCCAGCTGCAGGCGCTGGTCGACGAGGGCCGGCTCAACGACAAGCTCGCCCGTACCGTGCTGGAGGGTGTGCTGGCCGGCGAGGGCGAACCCGCCGACATCATGGCAGCGCGCGGCTTGGAGGTGGTCTCCGACACCGGTGCGCTGACCGCCGCGGTCGACGACGCCATCGCCGCCAACCCGGACATCGCCGCGAAGATCCGCGACGGCAAAGTGGCCGCGGCCGGCGCACTGGTGGGCGCGGTCATGAAGACCACCCGCGGCCAGGCGGATGCCAAGACCGTCCGTGAGCTCATCCTCGCCCGCCTGAGCTAGAGACGAGCTAAACAGCGCGATCTTGGAGTTGTGGTTGGCACACAGGCGGACGAAGTCCGCATAAGGGCAACCACAACTCCAAGATCGCGGGGGTCAGGGCCCGGAGGACGCTGACGGTTCGGCGCTCGGCTCCGACTCCGTGCCGATCACGTGCCGCTGCATCTCCACGTTGGACTCACCGGTGCCGCCCAGCTGGATGTCGTCGTACGCCTTGAGCGTGTGCGTCTCGTCGAAGTAGAGCACGGACAGCGTCAGCGGTGTCGCCTTGTCGTTCTCCAGCCCACGCAGCCCGGCGCCGCCGGTGGAGCCCTCCACCATGAGCCGGGTGGCCATTGCAACGCCGGTCGGGGTGGGCGCCGGCGATGCGGCGCCGTCGGCTGGTACCGGGGCGGGCAGCATGCTGACCTCGCGGTGATGCAAGTGTCCGGCGAGCACCAGCGGCACCGCACCGGACAGCGGCGGCGCCATCGCGGGGTCGTGCACCATCGCGATGTCGACCCGTTGGCCCGACGCGCGGATCGTCGAGGCCAACTCCGCGCCGCTGGCGATCAAGGATTCGTCGGTGCCCGCCGGACCGCTCTTGTCCGGCGTGAACTGGGGGTCGCCGATGCCCGCGATCGTCACGCCGCCGATCGTGGTCACCGTGTCGTCGAGCACGACGGCGTTCCGCTGCCGCGCGATGGCGGCCTGAATCGCCGCCGAGTCGTGGTTCCCGCGAACGTAGATGTAGGGCACCTTGACACCGGCGATGGCCGATACGTACGTCTCCTCGGCGCTGCTGCCCCAGTCCACGATGTCCCCGGTGTCCACCACCGCGTCGATGTCGAAGTTCTGCACCACGGTCCGGATCAGGCCCCAGGCGGTGGGATTCAGGTGCAGGTCCGAGACGTGCAGGATGCGGGTGGTGTTGGCGGCCGGCTCGAACACCGGCAGCTTCGACACCGTGGTGTAGATCCGGCTGACGTTGCTGACCAGCTGGGAGAGTTGGTCGGCGTAGCGGCCGTAGTTGTCCGCGATCCGGCGGGCGTCGCCGACCACCGCGGGTGCGTTGACCAGCAAGCCCTCGTAGCGGGGCTCGGCGATGGAGTCCGGATTGACGGTCCCGGCCGCGAGGCCCAGGCTACCGCCGGTGATCGCCAGCGCGACCACGCCGGACCAGGCGACCCGCCGGACGTCGCGGAACACCAGAGCCGCCAGCACCATCGCGCACAGCACCGCCGCGCCCAGCACGCGGAGGCCGAGCCGTAGAACACCGGCGGTGACGTCGTCGACGGCGTGTTGGCCGACCTCACCGATCGCGGTCGGATCCTCGATCAGCTCCTCGGTGCGGCGTTGATCCAGCGCGCCGAGATCGACTCGGAGGTGGATCGGGCCATCGTGGCTGTCAAGGTGCAACGAGCCCAGCGGCGGGATGTCCACCTCGGTGCCGCCGTGCAGCGACGGCCGGACCGACATCTCCGCGGAGAACGGGCCGACGTTGATCGTGGTGTGCGCGAACAGCAGTACGCCGATGATCACCCCGCCGATCGCCACGAGGGCGACAGTGACACCGATCCAGGCGCCCGCGGCCCAGCGGTGCCGGAGCAGCCGGCGTCCGGCGGCGACGGCGGACCGCGCCGCGGTCCGTACGGCGGTCATCGCCATCTCACGTACGCCCGGCGCCGCCGCCGGTGAAGACCAGTCGGATCAGGCGGTCGTCGTCCGGCCGGGGCTCACCGCCCTCCTCGGTGTTCGAGGTGCTCACCCACAGCGAGCCGTCCGGTGCCGCCACCAGCGCGCGGAGCCGGCCGAACTCGCCCTTCAGCAGCTCCTGAGGCTGGCCCAGGAGGGTGCCGTTGCCGGTGGTGGTCACCAGCCACAGGCGCTGGCCGAGCAGGCAGGCCGTGGCGATCGTGCGGTCCAGCACTGCGACACCGGCGCAGGACGAATTCGCGGTCGGCCAGGTCACGAGCGGAT
>DATBGW010000370.1:0-11139 GCA_036557765.1 Actinoplanes sp. | reverse complement strand
GTCTTGTCTTGAATGCCCAGATAGTTCAATAACGGCCGAAGGTCATTCGGAGAGATACTGACTTCGCCGTTCTCGATCCGGATGACTTTGCTGTGCGACCATTCCATGGCCTCGGCGACCTGACTCTGGGTGAGTCCGGCTGCGTCGCGGGCCTCGCGGATCGCAAGGCGTACGCGTCGTCGCGCAACCGTGGGCGAATCACCCTCAGCCATGAATCCTTCAACGTCGAAGAGTCATACTGCCACCTCGCTGAGTGCCTACTCGCACCCAGCGAGGTCGCGCAAACCTTACTACTGTCCTATCAGAACGACGAGTCCCCCCTCAGTGTTTTGATCAAATAGAGATGAGTCACCCGATCAGGCGGCGGCCAGATCACGGTGGTCCACCGGGGGACGCGCGTCCTCCACGGCGCGGCGCAGCGCCCGCACTACCTGGTTGAAGACGCGCACGTCGAACGAGGCGTACAACAGCACGCGCGTTCCGCGGTACGTCGCGTGCAATTCCCAGCGCTGCGGACGCATTCGCAGCCGCGCCACGGCGAACGCCGATGGCGTGGCGATGGTGAATGCTCCCAGGACGTACCCGGCCGGCGAGTCCAACGCCATCCACGTGGCGGCGGCCAGCACCAGCGTCGCTCCGGCCACGTGCAGGGTGTAGGACCGCAGCCGGCTGCCCTCGGCTCGGACGAGGCCGACACTGCGCAGATCGCGGACGACGTAGCCCTTTGTCGGCTGGGTGAGCCAGACGAAGAGCTGGTCGGTCACCACAGCGTCGGGCCCACGGTAGTAGGTGCGTGTGCTCATGGCGAACTCCTCTCCACTGCTCCTCGCGAGGAGGGAGTGCTGCACCGACGTTGGCAAGAGAAGAATCCCGCCTCGCTCGACGACAACGGGTTTCGGAGGCGACAAAGGCACCCGGTTGCCGCCGAGTGCCCTGACGATGCGCTCCGTCTGCGCCATGTCGCGTGACCTCAGTACAACATGCGATCAGGCATGCCGCCACCCATCAACCTGCCATATCGCAGAATGCGTACAAGCAGACCAGTTGAGGTATCCACAGCGGAGGATCGACCACGCATGGCCCAACGTTTGCGCATGGCGAACCGGTTGTTGCCACTTGGCGGCAACGGAGTGACGATGGCCGCAAGAGAAGAATCCTCGGCCTCCTAGAGGCGCTAAAGGCACCCGGTTGCCGCCGGGTGCCTTTGCTACTCCCCTTCCAACTCCGCCCTGGTTGCCTATCCGAAGTAGAACATGGCTACCCGTCGGTCCGCCATAGTTCAACCTGCTACCTTGCACATTGCGTACAAGCCGACTGCCCGGCTGGGCGATTCTGGTGCACCGACGCGGCCACACGGCAGAATGAAGTCACGGTTTCATTGATGGGAACGCCGGGCACGGTGACCTCGGAAGCGCCGATGAACGCCACAGGGAGGCTGATCAACCCTCATGGAAAGTCGACTGCGGATCGCGGGCCAGGCTGTCCACCCGGTGCTGGTCATGTTCCCGTTGGGCTTGTTCACCATGGCGATCTTCTTTGACATCGGCAACGTGCTCGGCGGTCCCGACATGCTCGGCGCGCTGGCGTACTGGAACATCGTCGCCGGGCTGATCGGCGGAGTCCTGGTCGCCGTGGCCAGTGCGGTCGATCTGGTGTTCGCCCGCAACGGCACTCGAGCCAAGCGGTTGGGTGTGCTCCTCAGCTTGATCAACATGGGCGTACTCATCTTGTTCGCCGTGATTGTGATGCTGCGGATGCGGACGCCCGATCGGGTGGCCGGCGGCGGCCTGCTTGTCGTGGAGCTCTTGTCGCTGGTCGGGGCCGTCTTCGCGGCCTGGTACGGCGGCGAACTGGTCAACCGGCGCACCGCTTCGGCGTTTGCCCGCGCCCAGCCCGGGCACCGCAGTTACTGACAGGCTCAGTAACTGCGGAAGGGGCATGGAGCATGACCACGTCGATCAAGGGCAAGAGAGTAGCTTTCCTCGCCACTGACGGCGTCGAGGAAGTCGAGTACACCGAGCCGCGCAAGGCTGTGGAGAACGCCGGCGGCCATGCTGAGCTCATCTCGATCAAGGACGACGAGATCCAGGCCGTCAACCACATGGACAAGGCCGGTACGTATCCGGTGGACAAGCTGGTCAAGGACGCCGACGTCGAGCAGTACGACGCGCTGGTCCTGCCCGGAGGTGTGGCGAATCCGGACTTCCTGCGCATGGACCCGGACGCGGTGCGGTTCGTCCGCGACTTCGTCACCGCCGGCAAACCGGTGGCCGCGATCTGCCATGGCCCCTGGACGCTCGTTGAAGCCGGCGTCGTGGACGGCCGTACGCTGACCAGCTGGCCGAGTCTTCGCACTGACCTGGCCAACGCGGGTGCCACGTGGGTCGACGAACAGGTCCACGTCGACGGCAAGCTGGTCACCAGCCGGAAGCCAGACGACCTTCCCGCCTTCTGCGACAAGCTCCTGGAGCAGATCGCTTCCTGACGCAGCCGTTATCCACAGGCCAGATTTCTTGTCGGGCCCGGGCAATACCATCGTTGGCGTGAATCAGCTAGCTCCGGTTGCCGCCGACGTCTTCTCCGACCTCGTCGGCCAGGACGAAGCGGTCGCGACACTCCGCGCGGCCGCCGAGTCGGCCGCCCGCATCGTCGCGGGCACCGCCTCGGGAAACGAGGCGATGACCCACGCCTGGATCTTCACCGGGCCGCCCGGCTCTGGACGATCGGTCGCCGCACGGGCGTTCGCCGCGGCGTTGCAGTGCGAGCGCGACGGCATCGGCTGCGGGATCTGCCACGGCTGTCACACCGCCCTCGGTGGCACGCACGCCGACGTGCGCTTCGTCGTCCCTGAGGGACTGTCCATCGGGGTCACTGAGATGCGGGCGCTGGTGCTCCGTGCCGGGACGGCACCGTCCGGCGGCCGCTGGCAGGCCGTCGTGATCGAGGACGCCGACCGGCTCACCGAGCAGGCCGGAAACGCGCTGCTCAAGGCGATCGAAGAGCCTCCACCCCGGACGGTCTTCCTCCTCTGCACGCCCTCGACGCACCCGGACGACATCTCCGTGACGATCCGCTCCCGGTGCCGTGTCATCCCGCTGCGGCAGCCACCGGCAGCGGCCGTGGCCGAGGTGCTGGCGCGCCGTGACGGCATCGCTCCCGACACGGCGATGTGGGCCGCCGCGGCGGCGCAGGGTCATGTGGGCCGGGCCCGCCGGCTGGCCAGGGATACCGAAGCGCGCGGGCGGCGGGACGCGGTGCTGGCCGTGCCGCGCCGCCTCACCGGTGTCGGCGCCTGCTTCGACGCCGCGTCAGCCCTGATCGAGGCCGCCGAAGCGGAGGCTGCGGCGGCCGTTGTGGACAGTGATGCCGCCGAACGGTCGGCGTTGGAGCGCGCGCTCGGCGCCGGTGCTACCGGCCGCGGCACCGCGGGCGCGATGCGGGGCACCGCGGCCCAGCTCAAGGATCTGGAACGCCGTCAGCGGTCCCGCAGCACCCGCTCCCAACGCGACGCGTTGGATCGCGCACTCGTCGACCTTGCTGGGTTCTACCGGGACGTGTTGATCACGGCGCTACGCGCGCCCGTTCCGGTGGTGCATGCCGACGCCGCGCAACAGTCGGCGGCGGCGGCCGCTCGGTGGACGCCGGAGAGTGCACTGCGCCGGCTCGAGGCGGTGCTGGCGTGCCGGGAAGCCATCGACCTCAACGTCAAACCCCGGATCGCGGTTGAGGCCATGATGCTGAGCCTGTGGCGGGGCTGAGTGCGCTCTGCACGGGGCTGCGCCGATCTCGTGGAGCGGGTACGGTTCGGTGCCGTAACGCGACGACAGCGGTACGCCCGGTAAGGAGCCTGTGGATGGCGCGCGAGATCGACGAGGCGTGGATCGACGAGGCGATCGAGCGCTACCGCCGCGTTGACGCGCTGCGCGCCGAGTTCGACAAGGCGGTGGCGGCCCACGTGGTGTCCGTGCACTCGCCGGACGACACGGTCGAGGTCCTCGTGACGGCAGCCGGTGAGATCACCGACGTCCGGATCAGGGGCAGTCTGCAGAATCGCACGGCCGCCGACCTCGCTCGCGAGGTGCAGTCGGTGGTGACCAGTGCCACCGAGGCCGCGCGCTGGGCACGGGAGAAGCTGCACGACGAGATCTTCGGAGCGTTCCGGTCGTTGGAGGATCACTGATCATGGATGATCTGGCCAAGCGGCTCGAGTCCGCCGCCGACATGCTGACCACTGTGGACCGTTCCGTCCCGGCGCTGGAGGTGCGGCCGGGAGCATTTGGCGCCACCGGCGTCGGCACCCCGGGCCGGATCGGTCGCCAACTCCACGCCCATTGGCGGGCCGTGCTGGAGGCACGGGCGCGCGAGGCGGCCGAGGTGGCTGCGCGGCTGTCCGAGATGGCCGCAGCGCTGCGGACGACGCAACGGGCCTACGCCGATGCCGACGACGCAGTGGCCCGCCGGGTCGAGCGGGAGACGTGATGGACGCCCTCGATCAGGTGATGGATACGGCCGGGTCGTTGCTCCGCCGCGTCGACGACGTGCTGTCCGGCCTGGGTGCCCCGCCTGACCATGAGGTCTGGGCGGAGATACGCCGGGTACGGCTGCTTCCCGGCGATGCGGCACAGGCGGTCGCGGCGCTGCGTGCCGGCGATCTCGACGAGGCGGTGCCGGAGTTGCGGGCCGACGCCCGTGGATACGCCGACATCGCCGAGGCACTGCCGCCGCCCGGATCCTGGAGCGGAGAGGCCGCCGACGCGTACGACGCGGCGCGCCGGCGTACCGCCGAGCACCTCAGCGGCGGCCCGGACAGCCTGGACGAACGGCTGGAAGCCACGGCCGACCTCGCCGACGCCCTGATCGACTGGGTGGGACAGACCCGGGCCGACCTGGCCCGGCTTCTCGCGGAGGTACTGGGATCCACGGAGGTGTTGTCGCTGTCGTCGGACACGGCGATCGACCCGGCCGCGACCGGTGAAGTCATGGCCGCCGCCGATGTCGGACGCCGGATCCTGCAGACAGTCGCGGACAGCTACGAGGTGGCGGCCGACCTCCTACAGGGCTCCGCCGACCTCACGACCCCTGCCCGTCCGTCCTAAGATCCTCCGCGATCTTGGAGTTGTGGTTGCCCTTATGTCCGTTGCACAGGGCTTTATTCCAACCACGACTCCAAGATCGACGGGGAGGGCTCGGGGACGCAAGCCCAAGATCGGTGAAGACGGGGTCGGACCGCAGGTCCAAGATCTGCGTGAAAGCGGGGATGCCGATCAGGATCGGCGCCGTCGACCGACGTGACGGACGTCGTCAGCCACCGGAGGCCCGTCCGATTCGTTGTCGTCGTCGATGCCGACCAGCTCGGCCATGCCCTCGAGGGGATCTACCGTCTCGGCAGCGTGCTCTCCGGCGGCGTGCGGGGCCGCAAGGTGCGGATGGCCGGCGGGCGGCGACCCGGCGCTCAGATCCGGTGCGGCCAGGTCCGGATCCGGCGGGGCGCTGGACTGCGATGCCGCCGGACCGGCGGCATCCCCCTCGGCGAGCAGGCCGACGACCCGCTTGGCCACCGCTTCGGCGATGTCCTCGGGCGGCCGGGCGGCGTCCAGCACGAGGTACCGCTTCGGATCGGCAGCGGCGAGGTCGAGGAACGCGTACCGGACCCGGTCGTGGAAGGACCGCGACTCGCTCTCCAGCCGGTCGATGCCCCCGCCGCGGGAGTCCACCCGGCGCAGGCCCACGCCCGGATCGACGTCCAGCAGCACCACCAGGTCGGGTTTGAGCCCGCCGGTGGCCCACGACGAGAGCCACGAGATCTCCTGCACCGGCAGGGTCCGGCCCGCCCCCTGGTAGGCGAGCGACGAATCCACGTACCGGTCGCTGATCACAACCGCACCCCGCGCCAACGCCGGCCTTACGACGGTGGCCACGTGATGGGCCCGGTCCGCGGCGTACAGCAACGCCTCGGCGCGCGGCGAGGGCGAGCCGTCGGGGTCCAGCACGAGCCCGCGAATCCGCGCACCGACGTCGGTCGCTCCCGGCTCGCGGGTCACCACGACATTGCGGGCCCGCGCGCGTAACGCATCAGCGAGCAGGGTCACCTGGGTCGATTTGCCCGCTCCTTCGCCGCCCTCGAACACCACGAAGACTCCGTGGCGGGGGAATGGCTCGGCCGGCGACAGCGGCCGCCCCCGGAGCGAGCCCCAGAGATCGGCCAGCACGGGCACGCCGCGCTTGTCGTCCATCTGCCGGAACGACCCGATGCCCACCCACACCCCGATCAGGCCGGCGACCAGCAGGAGCACCCGGGTGAACGAGATGTCGACGGCCATGTCGCCGACTTCGATGTGCCGCGAGCTACCGAAGCCGACCAGCAGGCCGGCGAGCGTGATGGCCAGCAGCAGCACCATCCGGGTGCCGATCTGCACCACGGAGAACACCCGTCCGCGCACCTCATCGCCGACCTCGCCGTACAGCAGCGTGGTGCCGGCCAGGAACGCCATGCCGGCACCCGCGCCCACCAGCACGGATCCGACGAGCGCCATGGACAGGTGGAAGGCGAGACCGAGAAACATCACCGAAGCGCTGGCGAGCATGATGCTCATGCCGAACCAGCGGCGGCGGGACAGGTCCCGCACGATCATCGGCCCCAGGCCGATGCCGAGCGCCAGCCCGATGAAGATGGTGCCGAAGAGCAGGTAGAACGCGGCCTCGCCGGCGCCCAGCGAGGTGGCGTATGTCCGCGCTGCGCCGATCACGACACCACCGGCGGCGAAAGCGCCGTAAATGCCCAGAACCAGCCCGCGGACCAGTCGCGTCTGGCCGATGTACTTCCAGCCGTCCAGGAACTGCCGCAGCATGCTCTGCTGCGCGACCTGCTGACGCTGCGGGCTCTTGCCGCCGATCTCCCGGATGCCGAAGAACACCACGATCGCCGTGGCCAGTCGGGACAGCGCGTTGAGATACAACGCCAGCTGCACCGGCTGAGCCCACTGCGGCAGCGCGACACCGGAGTGTTGCGCACCCGCGGTGAGCGCGGACAGGCTCAGCGCGGCCAGGACCGGCGTGATGCCGTACGTCGTGACGAGCGTGAGCTGGTTTGAGATCTCGATCCGCGACTTCGGGATGAGATTCGGAACTGCCGCTTCCTTCGCCGGGATCCAGATCAGGGTCAGCGTCTCGCCGATGAACGTGGCGATCGTCGCCCACGTCACGGTCACCGCGGGAGACGCGCCGAGCAGCGGAACGATCGGGATCGAGGCGTAGAACACGAAGCGGAGCAGGTCGGTGATGACCATGGTGTAACGGCGGTCGAACCGGTCCGCGATGACGCCCGCGATGGGACCCAGCAGCAGCGCCGGCAGCAGCCGGATGGCGATCGTGCCACCGAACACCGCACCCTGCGCCGCACTGCCGCTGACCTGCGACGACGCGAACAGCGCGGTGGCCAGCAAACCGATCCAGTCGCCGAACGACGCCGCGCCCAGCACCAGCCACAAGCGCCGGAACGGCCGGATGCGCAGCACCGACCGCAGCGCCGCCGTCCCCGAGAGGTCGACGGTCGCCGTTCCGGTTTGGCTCTCGATGGCCGTACCTCCCTGTCACTGCTCGGAGCACTGTAACCGCCACCTGCGGGCAACCGGCGGTACCGCGACCGACGGCGGTAGCGTGCCGTCGTGACCACCGCACGCAGCGCCCTGCAGAAGCGCCTCGATCGCGCCACGGCTGCCCTCGAGGCGCCGCTGGCAGTGGTCGACCTCGACGCGTTCGACGATAACGCCGCCGCGCTCACCGCCTTGGCCTCTGGCAAGCCGATCCGGGTGGCCAGCAAGTCGGTGCGCTGCCGGGCCCTGCTCTCCCGTGTGCTGTCCCGGCCCGGATGGCGCGGCGTCCTGGCGTACACGCTGCCGGAGGCGATCTGGCTGGTCCGCACCGGCGTCGCCGGTGACGTGCTGGTGGCGTACCCGTCGGTGGATCGGCGTGCGATCCGCGAGCTGACCGCGCAGCCCGACATGGCCGCGGCCATCGTGCTGATGATCGACAGCCTCGACCATCTGAATCTGATCGATGCGGTCGCCGGACCCGGCGACCGGCCGGAGATACGCGTCTGTCTGGAGCTCGACGCGTCCTGGCAGCCGGGTGGGCGGTTGCATGTGGGGGTAAGGCGATCGCCGGTCCACTCGGCGGCGCAGGCCGGCGCGCTCGCCGCGCGCGTGGTGGCCCGGCCGGGGTTCCGATTGGTCGGAATGATGTGCTACGAGGCACACATCGCCGGCGTCGGAGACGCGCCGCCCGGAGCGCCGGTGCGCGGCCGTGCCATCCGGCTCATCCAACGGCGATCGCTGCTCGAACTGCGGGAGCGCCGCGCGGCCGCGGTGCGCGCGGTCCGCGCGTACGCCGATCTGGAGTTCGTCAACGGCGGTGGAACGGGCAGCATCGCGACAACCGCCGCCGACGACTCCGTGACCGAGGTGGCGGCCGGTTCCGGCCTGTACGGGCCGACGCTGTTCGACGGGTACGCGGCCTGGCGGCCGACGCCGGCGGCGCTGTTCGCACTTCCGGTGGTCCGGCGGCCGAGCCGGCGGGTCGCCACCGTGCTCGGCGGCGGCTGGATCGCCTCCGGGCCGACCGGGCGATCCCGCCAGCCGACGCCGTGGCTACCGGCGGGACTGCGGTTGCGCGCCGCGGAAGGTGCCGGCGAGATGCAGACGCCGCTGGTCGGCGCGGCCGCGGACCAGCTCCGGCCCGGGGATCGGGTGTGGTTCCGGCACGCCAAGGCCGGTGAGCTGTGCGAGCACGTGAACGAGCTGCACCTCGTCGACGGTGACACCGCGACGCCGGCCCCGACGTACCGGGGCGAGGGACACGCCTTCTTGGGCTAATTACTGACGTGGCGGTGCAGGTACTCCCGGATCAGCGCCTTGGCCTCGGTCAGCACGGCCTCATCGCCGGCCGGGTCGCGCCGGAACCCCAGCTTGATGAGGGCGTCCGCCGCTTCCACCGAGATCTGCAGCGCGAACCGCAGCCGGGCCCGGTCGAGCACCTGAAACTGGTCGACGAGCAGTTCGGCAAGGCGTTCGGCGATTACAGCGTTGTTGTCCCGGTCCGCGTCGAGCAGGTGCAGGTCGACCACATCACCGAAATGGAGGGTGCGGAAGCCGGGCACGCTGCGGTGCATGTGGATGTACGCGTCGATTGCCGCGTCCACGCCGTCCCACCAGTGGGCGAACGTCTCGTTGGCGAACCGGGCGGACAGACTCTGCAGGTACGCGTCCATGTTGCGCATCGCGAGCGCCTGAACGATGGCGCGCTTGTCGGGGAAGAACTGGTAGACCGAGCCGATGGCGACCTCGGCCCGCTCGGCGAGCAGGGTGGTGGTCAGGCCTTCGTACCCGACCTCATCCACGAGCTCCGCGCAGGCGTCAAGCATGCGCTGGACCCGGGCAACGCTTCTGCCCTGCACCGGGACACGCCGCAGCGGTCCGGTGGTGACGGTTGGTGTCGACACGCGTCGCCACTCCCTCTCAGCAGTGATAATCGGAACGTTACTCGGATCAACGAGCGAGAAGCATCGACGGGACGCCGAGGGTCCGTGGCATACCCGGTTTGTGCGACTGTCCGCCCGGCGGAGGGACAAAAGACGACACCACAGTGGCGAAACTGGGCCGGCAATCAACGGGCGACGGCCACCGAATTGCTGAACCCGGCCCGTATCGAGGAGATCGCCGAGGAGGTCAGGACCGCGGCGGAACGCGGACGCAGCGTGAAGGTCGTGGGCAACAGCCATTCGTTCTCCGCCATCGCGGTGGCCGAGGACCAGCGCCTGGACCTGGATCGGTTGTCCGGTCCTTTCGTCGTCGATGGGGACCTTGTCACGGTTCCGGCGGCCATGCCCATGTCCAGGCTCAACACGTTGCTGGCGTCACACGGGCTCGCGATGCCGAGTCTCGGTGACATCGACGCGCAGACCGTCGCCGGGGCGATCTCCACCGGTACTCACGGCACCGGCGCGGCGCACTCCACGCTGGCGTCGTGCGTCACGGCCCTGACGATCGTGACCGGAACCGGAGAGATCATCCGCCTGGACGCCGGTTCCGATCTGTTTCCCGCGGTACGGCTCGGCCTGGGCGCGCTGGGCATTCTCGTGGACGTCACGCTGCGCTGCGTCGACGCGTTCTCGCTACTCGCCGATGAGCGGCCGATGCGGCTCGCCGAGGTGCTGGCCCGCATCGACGACGACATCGCCGGAAACGACCACGTCGATTTCTACTGGTACCCGTACACCGACCGGGCGCAGCTCAAGCGCAACAACGTGGTGAAGGTGGACGACCAGCCGCTTCCCCGGTGGCGGCGCTGGCTCGACGACGAGTTTCTGGCGAACACGGCGTTCGAGCGGGCGTGCCGGCTCGGACGGGCGGTCCCGGCCGTTGTGCCGGCAATCAGCGCGATCTGCGCGCGGGCCCTCACCGCCCGCACCTACACGGGCCGGTCAGACCGGGTCTTCTGTACGCCGCGGCGAGTGCCGTTCGTCGAGATGGAGTACGCGATTCCGCGGGCCGCGATGCCGTCCGTCCTCTCCGCGCTGCCACGGATCCTCGATGGCTTGCCGTTCAAGGTGCAGTTTCCGGTCGAGGTGCGGTTCACCGGGCCCGACGACATCTGGCTGTCCCATTCGTACGGGCGGGAGTCGGCGTACGTGGCGGTGCACCAGTTCGCCGGCAGCTCGTACGAGCCGTACTTCCGAGCCGTGGAGTCGATGTGCGAGTCACTGGGCGGGCGACCGCACTGGGGCAAGATGCACTACCGGAACGCCGAGTCACTCCGCCGGGTGTACCCGAGGTTCGACGACTTCCTGGCGGTCCGAGACCGACTAGATCCAGCCCGGGTCTTCACCAACCCGTACTTGACCCAGGTCCTCGGCCCCTAAATCTCTTCCGCGATCTTGGAGTTGTGGTTGCCTTTATGCCCGCCTCGCGGGCTTTTGCTCCAACCACAACTCCAAGATCGCAGCATTATTCGATGCCGCTTCGGTGTCGGTTCAGATGCCGTTGCGCTGGCGGCGTCCGCGACGAGCTTGATCGGCCGGTAGCCGGTCCGGGCGTTCCGCTGGCCGTCCCGGGGGCATCGCTGTTCAATGCCAACGTGGGTCAG
>DATBGW010000369.1:0-3267 GCA_036557765.1 Actinoplanes sp. | reverse complement strand
GCTCGGACCGGCCGGGGGCATCGGCCGATATCACGGGAGTCACCTGAGCGTAAGCCCGCGAGCCGATCAGTTCATCGGCGGATCCTGTGGATAACCGCACAATCCTCGGCCGGCGTATGCACGGACGACCGATCCGTCGGGCCCTGGCGCCGCGGCGTGCAGAATTTGCCGGAACGGCCATGTCACCGGCTTTCGCAAAACGGACGAAGCGCCCTAAGCTTGCGGTTACTCGGGCTTTCCTCCCTTGGAGGCGGAAATGGGCGGCGACACGGACACCCACCTGCTGGCCGCCGTACGCGCCGGCGACACCGCCGCGTACGGAACGCTCTACGAACGCCACTCGGCGGCCGCCCGGCAGCTCGCGTCGGCGCTCACCCGGGACTCCGCGGACGCCGACGACCTGGTGGCGGAGACGTTCGCCAAGGTCTTCGCCACGCTGCGCGCCGGCCGCGGGCCGCTTGTGGCGTTCCGTGCCTACCTGTACACGACCCTTCGGCACGTCTGCTACCACCGCGCCCGGCGGGACCGGCGGCTGGAGTTCACCGACGACCTCACGCGGTACGACGCGGGCGAACCGTTCCGGGACCCGGCCCTGGACCGGCTGGAACGGACCTACGCCGCGCGGGCGTTCCGGCAGCTGCCGCCCCGGTGGCGCGACGTTCTCTGGCACACCGAGGTGGAGGGCGCCAGCCCGGCGGAGATCGCGCCGCGGCTCGGCCTCACGCCGAATGCGGTCGCCGTTCTGGCCCATCGGGCGCGTGAGGGCCTGCGCCGGCAGTACGTGCAGCAGCACGTATCAGTCGCTGCGCACCCGGAGTGCCGGTGGACCGGTGACCGCCTCGGCGGACACGTCCGCGGTCACCTCGCCGCGCGGGACGCACCCCGGCTGCGCGCTCACCTCTCCTGGTGCACCGGGTGCCGGTCACGGCTGGCGGAGGTGGCTGAGGTGGTCGGAGGTTAAGACTCGTCAACGATACGGGCGGAACGTGACCACCGCCGGTACCCTCGGGACCGTGCCCGCCACCACGATCTCGGACCAGGGCCGCGGGCACGGCCTGCGGGACCGGCTGATCGCGCTCGTCCACGAGGTGTCCAAATTCGGCATCGTCGGCGGTATCGCGTTCCTGATCGACTCCGTGATCTACAACCTGCTGTTGCCGACCGGGATGGAGACACTGGTCGCCAAGACCATCTCCACGGTCATCGCCACGACGTTCGCCTTCTTCGGCAACCGGTTCTGGACCTGGCGGCACCGCGAGCACCAGCACATGGCCCGGCAGTACACGATGTTCTTCCTGCTGAACGCGGTCGGGCTGGGCATCGCCCTGGCCTGCCTGGCGATCAGTCACCACGTCCTGGGCCAGATCTGGCCGGCGCTGCAGAGCCAGCTAGCCGACAACGTCTCGGGACTGCTGATCGGCACCGCGCTCGGCACGCTGTTCCGTTTCTGGTCGTACAAGCGTTATGTGTTCCGCGAGGCATCGCTCCCGCCGACCGCGCAGCGTGACACCGAACCGACTCCCGTGCCGCGGATGTGACGTCGGCGTCACCACAGACCGTCTGTCCGGCCCCCAGGCCACGTCCCCCGTAAGGTTGTCGAATGCCCTCAGCCCGACTGCTGACGGACCACTTGCGCCGTCTCGCCCCCGAAGTGCTCGCGTTCGGCGTGATCGGTGCCGCGAACACCGCGCTGTATCTGGCCATCACCTACGTGGCGCTGCCGATCGGAGCGGTGAAGGCGACCGTCATCGCCACCGTCATCACGACCACGGTGGCGTACGTGGCGAACCGGTACTGGACCTACCGGCACCACACGCGCAGCGCGCTGCGCCGGGAGTACACGCTGTTCTTCGGGTTCAACCTGATCGGCATGATCATCCAGTCCGGCGCGGTCGGCATCGCCAAATACGGCTTCGGCCTGAACGAGTCCGACCACAAGCTGGTGCTGATGGCGACAACGCTGGTCGCGGCGGGCGTGGCGACCGTCTTCCGGTTCTGGGCGTACCGGACGTTCGTCTTCCTCAAGCCGCCGGTGGACGGCCACGAAGCCGCGATCGCCGAGCTCGACGCGGCCGCCGGTCTCGCCGAGCTCAGCGCGGAGATCGACCTGGAGACCGAGCTGGCGTCGGAGCTATACCGCGAGAGCACAAACAGCGATCGCCGCGGCTGACCCCCGCCTCCCGCCCGCCTCCTCCTGCGCGATCTTGGAGTTGTGGTTGCCTTTTTGCGGCTTGCCACCCGATTTGTTCCAACCACAACTCCAAGATCGCGGAGGAGGGTAGCGCTCACCGCACGTGGAGGACGTCGCCCGCGGAGATCACCCGGTCCCGGCCGTCCGCCGTTCGGATCACCAGCTGCCCGTCGCGATCCACGGTGGTCGCGGTGCCGACCAGGTCGTCGCCGGCCGGCAGCCGTACGGTCACCGGACGGCCGAGCGTCGCGCAGGCCGAACGGTATGCGCTCAGCAGGCCACACATCTCCGCGTCGCCCCCGGCGTCCCGCCAGCCGCCGTACCAGCGGGCCACACCGCGCAGCAACGCCCGCAGCAGCGGATCGCGGTCGGTCTCCCGGGCGCCGGCGAGACGCAACGAGGTGGCCGGCGTGAGCGTGCCGGGTAGCTCGTCCGCGCGGGTCGTGACGTTGAGGCCGACGCCGAGCACCACCGCGTCGCCGATCACCTCGGCGAGGATTCCGGCGCACTTGGCGTCGCCGATCAGCAGATCGTTGGGCCACTTCAGGGCCGCGTCGACGGCCGCCCGTTCGCGTACGGCGTCGCGGAGCGCCACGCCGGCCAGTAACGGCAGCCAACCCCAGGTCTTCGGTGAGACGGCCGGGCCCGGCCTGAGCAGAACGCTCAGCGTGAGCCCGGCCCGCGGCGGCGACGTCCACTGGCGATCGCGCCGGCCACGACCGGCGACTTGCCGCTCGGCCACCATCACGAGGCCCTCGGGTTCACCCCCGCGAGCGGCGGCCGCCACGTCGGCGTTCGTCGAGCCGGTCTCCTCGCGTACGACTATCCGCCGCCACAGGCCACCGGGCACCACGAGCGCCCGCTCGAGCGTTCCGGCGACGAGCGGCGGCCGATCAAGATCGGTGTACGGCGAGCCCGGCACGCAGGCGAGCCTATCCGCTCCCTCGCCACCCTCAGCCCGTCTCCCCGCTGACCTCGAGGCCAGCGCCGACGTCGCAGCCATCCAATCCCTGCGATCTTGGATTCACCCAGCCCACCGCCGATCTTGGAGTTGTGGTTGCCTTTTCGCGCATCCG
>DATBGW010000368.1:0-8980 GCA_036557765.1 Actinoplanes sp. | reverse complement strand
CCCGGACCATGTCGTAGTGGCTGTCGGGCCGGGTCAACGTGGCGGCGGAGTTGGCGATGTGGCGGTAGCGCGGCGTGATGCCGTACCGCTCGGCCATGGCGAGCCCGTCGGCGAACGCCGCCAGCTGCCGGTCAACGCTCTCGTGACCGGGCACGTCCGCGCACGCCAGATGACTCCAGACGCCCACCACCTCGACCGCGCCGTCGGCCTGCGCCTTGGCGGCCGCCTCGAGCAGGGCCGGCCAGTGCGCCGCCGCGCTGCCGCCGCGGGCCAGGCCGGTGTCCAGCTTGAGGTGCGCGCGCGCCGGGCGCTCGGCCCGGCGGGCCGCCGTCACCAGCTCGTCGAGCTGGCCGAGGCTGGCGGCGCTGAGGTCGACGTCTGCCGCGACGCCCTCATGCAGCGGGAGGCCGGGGGACAGCAGCCAGGCCAGCACCGGCGCGGTGATGCCGTTGCGGCGCAGCTCGAGCGCCTCCTCGAGGGTGCATGCGCCCAGCCAGGTCGCGCCGCCGGCGAGGGCGGCGCGAGCGGACGGCAGCATGCCATGGCCGTACCCGTCGGCCTTGACGACCGCCATCACCTCGGCCCGGGTCGAGGCGCACAGCGTGGCCACGTTGTCCCGGATGGCGTCCAGATCGATCCGGACCTCGGCCTGCCACATGCTCCCAGCCTACGTTTGCGGGATCAGGAAGCTGGCCAGCACGGGCCGTAGGGCAGCCGCGACGTCTGCCGAGGTGACCGGCCCACTCTCGGCGGCACGCCGACCGGCCAGACCATGCGCGTACGCTGCCGCGACCGCGGCCCGTTCCGGCGGAAGCCCGCCGGCGAGCAGCGAACCCAGCAGCCCGGCGAGGACGTCGCCACTGCCCGCGGTCGCCAGTGCGGAGGTGCCGGTCGGGTTCGCCCACACCTCGCCGGACGGGGTGGCCACGATCGTCCGGTCGCCCTTGAGCAACACCACGCCGTTGATCCAGGCCGCGAGCTTGCACGCCGCGGCCATCCGGTCCGCGCCGGGCGGCTCGCCGGCCAGGCGCGCGAACTCGCCGTCGTGTGGAGTGATCACCAGCGGAGCGTCGCGGTGGCGCAGGTCGGCGGCGTGCTGGCCGTCCACGAGCAGGGTGAGGGCGTCGGCGTCGAGCACCACCGGCACGGACGTCGCAAGCACGCTGCGCAGCTCGGTCCGCGCCGCGTCGCCGGTGCCGATTCCGGATCCGCAGACCCAGGCCTGCACGCGGCCCGCCGCGGACACGCGCGGTGCGGCGACCACGGACGGGTGAGCGTGGACGACATCCTCCGCCGCGCTGCCGGCGTACCGAACCATGCCGGCCGGGCCGGCCAGTGCGCCCGAGACCGACAGCAGGGCCGCGCCCGGGTACGTCGATGAGCCGGTCGCCATGCCCACCACTCCGCGGCTGTACTTATCGGACGTCGGGTCGGGCCGCGGCCACCACGACGCGATGTCGGCCGCGTCCGGCACCCCGACCGCCGGATCCGACCGGAGCAGCGGCCCGAGCCCGATGTCGACCAGGTCGACCAGCCCGGCGTTGACCGCGGCCGCGCCGACCACGTGAGCCGGCTTCAGGCATCCGAACGTCACGGTGACGTCGGCGCGCACCGCGTTCCCCGGAACGTCGCCGGTGTCCACATCCACGCCGCTGGGCACGTCCACGGCAACGACCTGCGCCCGCCCGCTGAGGTCGGCCAGGCGTTCGACGATCTCTGTGGCGGCCGGCCGGAGGCCGCCGGACGCACCGATACCGACGATCCCGTCCAACACCAGGTCGGCGCGGTCGGGCAGGTCGGCGACCACCACCCCGCCCGCGCCCCGTAACGCGGCCAGGCCGGCCGGATGGGCCCGTTCCGGCGTCATCAGGAGCGCCCGCACCTGCGCGCCTCGGCGGGCGAGCGCGGCGCCGGCGTAGAGGGTGTCGCCGCCGTTGTCGCCGCTGCCGACCAGCAGGACGACACGGGCGCCGTAGACACCACCGTCGTCCGCCAGCAGGAGGGCGCACCGGCGGGCCAGGCCGGCCGCGGCGCGCTGCATGAGCGTGCCCTCGGGCAGCGTGGCCATCAGGGCCCGTTCGGCGGCCCGGACGTCCGCCACCCGCCACGCGTGCCGCATATGCCGTCCTCCTCTGCCGGTCAGCCTGCGCTTCTGTTGTGCCGGCCTGCGCTCTACGGGTCGGCCTCTGCTATCACCATCGCGGACGCGATGCCCCCGTCGTGGGACAGGGAGAGGTGCCAGCGCTTGATGCCGCGCTCGGCGGCGACCGCCGCGATCGTGCCGGAGACCGTCAACCACGGCCGTCCGTCCGGATCGGAGACGATTTCGCAGTCGTGCCATCGGAGACCGGCCGGCGCGCCCAGTGCCTTGGCGACGGCCTCCTTGGCCGCGAACCGGGCCGCCAACGACTCCGCCGACCGCGGATTGCCCGAGCCGGTCAGCCTCTCGCCGTCGGTGAACAGCCGATCCAGCAGCAACGGCGTGCGGTCCAGGGCGTGCGTGAACCGCTCCACAAGCACGACGTCGATGCCCACCGCCACGATCACCGCCCCACCCTAGCGAGCGCGGGATCCAGAAGGCGCGAGCCGTCCGAGCGGAGCGAGGACCAGCAAGCTCAGCCTGTGGACAACGCGTTGTCCACAGGCCTGACCTTCTCGTCGGTCGGCGCCACTACCGTCGAGCCCCGTCCCGATCGCTGCTTGGAGGTTGCCAATGAAACCTGATCTCACCGTCGACACCACAGAGGTGCGCTCCGCGGCGTCCGACCTCAGCGCCGCCGGGAGGCTAGTTTCCGCCGGCGCGATGGACCCGCCGGATCCGGTGTCCGCGCCCCGCTGGGCGACCAGCGACGCGACGGCACTCGCCACGGAGGCGATCCGGCGGCAACTGTCCGAGCTGGGCGCCGGCATCACCGCGACGGCGCACGAGATCGTCGCCGCGGTAACGGATTACGACGCCGCTGACGACCGGGCCGCGTTCCGGATGCGGGCCGCCGCATGAGCAGGGCCGCCGACCGCAAGCCGGCGAGTCCCGCAGACGGCGACGTCCCACGCGAAAAGAAGCCGACCAGTCGTGGTGAACCGGAACGAACCGGCGCACCTCCACCACACCGCCCACCGAACGCGCTCGGTCCCTTCATCCCCGAGGGCACCGAGTGAGCCCGGTCGCCGATGCCGCGGCCACCTATGCGCGGCTGCGGGTGACCGACCCCGGACGGTGGCAGGCCGCGGCGTCGGCCTGGCGGGGTTGGGCCGGCCTCGGCGGACGATGGAGCGCACTGCTGGCTCCCCTGCTCGCGCGCCTGGCGAGCGCATGGTCGGGCGCCGCCGCCACCGCCGTGCTGGCCCGCATTGCCCGGTGGCAACGGGTGCTGGACCTGTTCCGGACGCTCTGCTGGGAGGTCGACCAGGCACTGAGCGAGTTCGCGGCCGCCCTGCGGCGGGCTCGGATCCTACTGGCGCGAGCCCTGACGACGGTGGCGCGGGCCGGCCTCGCCGTGGATGAGAGCGGCCGGGTCAGAGCACCGGAGACCGCACACGCCGGCGGCGTCGCGGAATCCGCCGCGGCGGGGCGGGCGGCAGCCGATCTGACCGCGGCGCTGACGGTGGCCGCGGCGGCGGACACCGCGGCCACCGACCGTCTGACCGAGGTGGCGGCGATGGCCATGACGAGTCCACCGCCACGGCCCGCGACGCTTCCGGCCTGCACCAGTACGCCGGCCGAGGTGCGCCGTTGGTGGGACACGCTGACGCCGGCACAGCGCCGGTGGCTGGTCGTTTCCGACGGCGCATGGGTGGGAGCGCTGGACGGGGTACCGGTCGTCTTTCGGGACGCCGCGAACCGCCTGCTGCTGGACCGGCGCCGGGCCGACCTGGACGCCACGGCGCTGGTCGCGCACGGCCGCGACCGGCATCGCCTCGACGAGCTCCGCCGCGGTCTGCGGGCGTTGTCGGATCGGCTCGCCCGTCCGGACGGTTCCCGGGCGTACCTGCTTCGCCTCGATCTTGCCGGTGACGGCCGCGCGGTGGTCGCGCTCGGCGACCCGGATCGGGCCGCCAACGTCCTCACGCATGTCCCGGGGATGACAGTGGATCTGGGTTCGTACGGTGGTGAGCTCCTCCGCGCCGAGCATGTGGCGGCGCGAGCCGCGGAGCTGGGGCCGGCCACCTCCACGAGCACGGTGATGTGGCTGGACTACGACGCGCCGGTATTCCTGGACGAGGCGGCGGGAGAGGGCCGGGCCCGGGCGGGCGCCGTGGCGTTACGCCACTTCCAGGACGGGCTCCGGGCAACGCACGACGGTGCGGCGCGCCTCACGGTGCTCGGCCATAGTTACGGCTCGCTGGTCGTGGGACGCGCCGCGGCGGATCCCGGACTGGCGGCGGACGGCGTCGTCTTCGTCGGGTCGCCGGGCGTGGGGGTCGACACCGCGGCGGATCTGTTCGTGCCGGCCGGCCACGTGTGGTCCACGACCTCGCGCAGCGACGTCATTCAGTACGCCCCAGTGGCGCCGACCAGCCTGCTCGGCGACCTCGTGACAGCCGGCTCGGTGCCGGTGATCGGGCCGGCGATAGCGTTCGGCACCCCCGAGGACGACCTGTGGTTCGGGCGCAACCCGACCGACCCGTCATTCGGTGCCCGGGTGTTTCCCAGCCAGCCGGACGCGGGTCACGGCGGCTACTGGGACCCGGGTCGTCCGGCGCTGGACGCGATCACCGCGATCGTGCTGGGCACGACGCCATCATGACCGCTATCAAGCACCCGGGCGGCGACCGGCAACGCTGGCGGTCGCCGCCCGGGGCGGCTCTATCGAAGTCACTCCACCGTGACGGACTTGGCGAGGTTGCGGGGCTGATCCACATCATGCCCGCGGGCCGCCGCGATCTCGCATGCCAGGATCTGCAGTGGCACGGTGGTCATCAGCGGCGCCAGCAGGGTCGGCGTTCGGGGCACCCGGATGAGGTGATCGGCGTAGACGGCGACCGCGTCGTCATCCTCCTCGGCGATGACGATGGTGCGGGCGCCTCGCGCCCGGACCTCCTGGATGTTGGAGACCACCTTGTCGCGCATCACACCACGGCCGGCCGGCGACGGCACGACGCAGACCACCGGCGTGCCCTCGTCGATCAGGGCGATCGGGCCGTGCTTGAGCTCACCGGCGGCGAAACCCTCGGCGTGCATGTAGGCGAGCTCCTTCAGCTTGAGCGCACCCTCGAGCGCGACCGGATAGCCGACGTGCCGGCCGATGAAGAGCACGGTGGAGGCGGTCTTGAGGTCGCGGGCGAGCGCACGTACGTCCTCCATCCCGGCGAGCAACTCACGGAGGTTGTCCGGGGTGCGGCGCAGCCGGGACACGATGGCGGCCACCTCGTCGGCGTACATGACGCCGCGCACCTGCGCCAGATGCAGGCCGATCAGATAGCAGGCGACGAGCTGGGTGAGGAACGCCTTGGTGGAGGCCACCGCGATCTCCGGACCGCCGTACGTGTAGAGCACCGCGTCGGACTCGCGCGGGATGGTCGAGCCGTTGGTGTTGCAGATCGCCAGCACGCGCGCTTTCTGTTCCTTGGCGTGCCGCAACGCCATCAGCGTGTCCATCGTCTCGCCGGACTGGCTGATCGCGACGACCAGAGTGGAGCGGTCGAGTACCGGATCGCGGTACCGGAACTCGCTTGCAAGCTCCACCTCACACGGAATCCGGCACCAGTGCTCGATGGCGTACTTGGCGACCAGGCCCGCGTGGTACGCCGTGCCGCAGGCGATGATGAACACCTTGTCGACGTCACGCAGGTCCTGGTCGGTGAGCCGGACCTCGTCGAGGACGATGTCGCCGCGGTCGGAGAGCCGGCCGAGCAGGGTGTCCGCGATGGCCTGCGGCTGCTCGGCGATCTCCTTGAGCATGAAGTAGTCGTATCCGCCCTTCTCGGCGGCCGACGAGTCCCAGTCGATGTGGAAGTCCTTGCCGTCCGCGGGCTCGCCGAGGAAGTCGGTGATCTCGATGCCCGCTTCAGTGATCAGGACGACCTGGTCCTGGCCCAGTTCGACCGCCTCGCGGGTGTGCTCGATGAAGGCGGCGACGTCACTGGCGAGGAAGTTCTCGCCCTCGCCGCGACCGACCACGAGCGGCGAGTTACGGCGGGCACCCACGACGGCGCCGGGTTGGTCGACATCGACGGCCAGCAGCGTGAACGCGCCCTCCAGGCGCCGCACCGCCCGGCGCATGCCCTCGGCGAGCATCCGGGGGCCATCGTCCGCGCCGGCTTCCCGCAGTGCGCGCATCTCGGCGGCCAGCAGGTGCGCGGCGCATTCGGTGTCGGTGTCGCTGCGGAACTCGACGCCCGTCGCCTCCAGCTCGGCGCGCAGGCGGGCGAAGTTCTCGATGATCCCGTTGTGGATGACCGCGACCCGCCCGTCCCCGGACAGATGCGGGTGCGCGTTACGGTCGGTGGGGCCGCCGTGGGTGGCCCACCGGGTGTGCCCGATGCCGGTGGTGCCGGTGGCGATACCGTCGGCGGAGCGGTCGGCGAGCGCCTTCTCCAGATTGGCCAGCTTGCCCGCCCGCTTCTCGATGAGAACGGCGTCGCTGGAAATGACGGCGACCCCGGCGGAGTCGTATCCGCGGTACTCGAGGCGGCGCAGGCCGTCGAGGACGATACTGACTGCCGGACGATTCCCGACGTAACCCACGATCCCACACATGTGGGGCAGCGTAGCCGACAATCGCTCACGCGTCATGCTCGAGAGCCATGCTTTCGAGCATCCTATCTGATCGGAACCACTGTACAGCCGGGCGGAGGGGTCCACGAACGAAACGCGGAGGGGTACTGGTACGACTGGCGTACCGTCGGCTACCGGCGCCGCGGCAGGCGCCCCGCATGGGAGAGACGCTTGAGCAATCCACTGCCCCCCGAACCCCCGCGGCCGGACGGCACTCCGGACGCCGGCGCACCCTCGCCGGCATCGCCGTCGCCCCCGGACCCGGTGTCCGGCCAACCGTGGTCCACCCCATCCGGTGACCCACTCTCCGGTGATCCGCTGTCAGCGGAACCGCCGCCCGCGGATGCCGCATCGGGCGATCGCTACCGGCCGCCGGGACTTCCGGCACAGCCGACGTTCCGGCCCGGGTACGCTGCGCTGCCCCCGCCGTCGTACGGGCCGCCATACGCGCCGCAGCCGCCCTACGGTGCTGCGGAATCGGGTCCGGCCTATCCACCGACCACCTCGTTCACAGCGCCGGCCGGTGACGTGCCGCCCGGCTACGGCGGGTCGTATCCGAGCGGTCCGGCCACCTATCCGCCGGCCGGCCCCGGTCATCCCCTGCCACCCGGATACGGGCCCCCGGGTTACGGCGGACCGCCCTACGGTCCCGCCCGCCGGCGGCGGAGCAACATCCCGCTGATCGCGCTGATCCTTGCAGTCGGCGTCCTGCTCTGTGGCGGTGCCGTCACAGCCGGCGTCATGGTGGTTCGCGCCGTGGAGGACCGGGCGAAGGAGGCGATCAAACCGATCACCGAGCCCACATTGCCGCAGTTTCCGACCGAGGCGCCGGACCTTCCGGGACTGCCCACCGACCTGCCCACCCTCCCGACCGACCTGCCGGCCTTTCCGGGCACCACCGGGCGAACGATCACAGTCTCGTACGAAGTCACCGGCGACGGACCGGTCCAGATCGCGTACGTCGACAAGCCGGGCGAGCCGAAACGGATCGCCGACGCGAAGCTGCCGTGGAAAGGGAGCACCACGATGGACAGCCCGGCGTTCCTGATGGTGACCGCGATCCGCGAGGACGCCGGATCCGGATCCATCAGGTGCCGGGTGAAAGTCGACGGCGAGGAGGTGGCGCAGAGCACCCACGACGGCGGCTTCGCCACCGTCGCGTGCAGCAAGTGGGTCCTCGAATAGGCCGATCCGTAAGGTGGGACCGTGACGACGTCGACCTCGGCCGATCAACTCGTGGCCCGCATGCGGCCGTTCGGCACCACCATCTTCACCGAGATGTCGGCGCTGGCGGTGGAGACCGGCTCCATCAACCTGGGCCAGGGCTTCCCGGACACCGACGGGCCGCCCGAGATGCTGGCGGCCGCGGTCGAAGCGCTGGCCTCGGGCGCGAACCAGTACCCGCCGCTCACCGGCATCCCCGCCCTGCGGCACGCCATCGCCGAGCACGACCGGCGGTTCTGGGATCTGACGTGGGACCCGGACACCGAGATCGTGGTGACGGCCGGCGCGACCGAGGCCGTCGCGGCCACCATCCTCGCGTTGTGCGAGCCCGGCGACGAGGTGGTGTGCTTCGAGCCGTACTACGACTCGTACGCGGCTTCGATCGTGCTCGCCGGGGCGGTCCGGCGGCCGGTGACGCTCCGGCCCGGCCCGGACGGCCGATACCGATTCGACGAGGCCGACCTGCGGGCGGCGTTCGGTCCGCGCACCCGCCTTGTTCTGCTCAACTCGCCGCACAACCCGACCGGCAAGGTGTTCACCGGCGAGGAACTGGCCCTCGTCGCGACGCTGTGCGAGGAGCACGGCGTGTACGCCGTGACCGACGAGGTCTACGAGCACCTCGCGTTCCCGGACGCGGCCGCGCCGCACCTACCGCTGGCCGGCCTGCCCGGCATGCGCGAACGCACGATCCGCATCTCCTCGGCCGGCAAGACCTTCTCCTGCACCGGGTGGAAGATCGGCTGGGCGACCGGGCCGGCGGCGCTGGTCTCGGCGGTTCGGCGGGTGAAGCAGTTCCTGACGTTCGTGAACGGCGCGCCACTGCAGCCCGCCGTGGCAGTGGCCCTCGGTCTGCCCGACGCGTACTTCGCCGCGTTCAACGCCGGGCTGCGGGAGCGCCGGGACCGCCTGGTCGCGGGGCTGACCGACGCCGGGTTCACCGTCCAGCCGTCCGCGGGCACCTACTTCGTCACGACCGACATCACGCCGCTCGGCGGCCGGGACGGACTCGAGTTCTGCCGCGCGTTGCCGGGGCGGTGC
>DATBGW010000367.1:0-7769 GCA_036557765.1 Actinoplanes sp. | reverse complement strand
ATCACTCATAGGCCGGTTGACATATGTGCCGTCAGCACTAAAGTACCGGCCATGTACCAGCTCGCCGTCAACATCGAATCGCTGTTCACCGAGGCCGGCCCCGATCCGGCCGACCGGGTGCGGGCCGCGGCCGCCGCCGGCTTCGACGCGGTGGAGATGTTCGGCACCTCGGACAAGGACGTCCCCCGTCTGGCGAAGGTCCTGTCCGACAACGGCATGAGCGTCTGCTCGGTGGTCGCGGAGCCGTACTCCAACTTCACGTTCCCCGGGACGGATCTGGGGCCGTTCTTCGACGGCCTGGAGCGCGGGGTGGATAACGCCCGGGTGCTGGGCTCGCCGCGGATCGCGGTGACCTCCGGCGTCGGCTTCCCGGCGGTGGACCGGACGGAGAACCTCAAGCGGCTGATCGACGCGATGGCTCAGGCCGTCGAGCGCACCGCGGGCTCGGGTGTGAAGCTGGTGATCGAGGCGGTCAACACGCGCATCGACCATCCCGGTGCCCTGCTCGATCGCACCGAGGATGCGATCGCCGTAGCTCGGGGCGTCGACTCCGAATCCCTGGCAATCATGTACGACCTTTACCACTCGGTCGTCAACGGCGAGGACCCGGCCACGGAGCTGGCCAACGCGCACGGTTTGGTGGACTACGTCGGCGTCGCGGACGCGCCGGGACGCGGTGAACCGGGCAGCGGCACCATCGATTGGCCGCAGTTCCTGTCCGTCCTGCGCGGCTCCGGCTACGCCGGACCGATCGGCCTGGAGGTGTTCCCGACCGGGCCGTCGGCCGAGTCGCTCCGCTACATCCGGTCCCTGGCCGCCGATGCTTGACGGGAGCGGCGCCGGGCAGCTCGTCAACCTCGTTCGTTCCGGGCGGGCCCTGACCCGGCCGGCGTTGGAGCGGGAGACCGGGCTGGGGCGCAAGGTCGTGGCCCAGCGGGTGCAACAGGCGATCGACGTGGGGCTGCTCGAGGACGCCGATCTCGCGTCGTCCGGCGCCGGCCGGCCGTCGCGGGTGCTGCGGTTCCGGGCCGAAGCGGGGCACGTCTTCGTCGGCCTGGTCAGCGCGGTGCATGTGAACGCCGCGGTGAGCACCCTCGACGGCGCCCTGGTCGCCGCACTGCACGAGGTGTGGGACGCCGCGGCGGGTCCCGAGGCCACATTGGAGATTCTGGACAGCCTGTTCGTCCGGCTGGCGCGCAAAACCCGCACTCAACCGTGGGCGTTCGGTGTCGGAGTCGGCGGCCCGGTGGACTTCCGGACCGGCCGGCTGGTGGCGCCGCCCATCCTGCCCGGGTGGGACGGCTTCAGCGTTCGATCGTGGTTGCGGGAACGCTACGACGCCCCGGCGTGGGTGGACAACGATGTGAACCTGATGGCTCTGGGCGAATGGCACCAGGGAACGCCGCACGACGGCCGCGACCTGCTGTACATCCACCTCGACCAGGGCATCGGCGCCGGGCTCGTTTCGCGCGGCCTGGTGTTCCGCGGCGAGTCCGGCGCGGCCGGCGACATCGGCCACGTGCAGGTCACCGACGATCCCGCGGTCGTGTGCCGGTGCGGCCGGCACGGTTGCCTCGAGGCGCTCGTCGGCGGCTGGGGCATCATCCGCGAGCTCACCGCACGAGCCGCCGAAAGCTCGTTCCTGGCCGCCCGGCTCGAACAGCGGGGCGAACTGATGGCGCAGGATGTCGGTCAGGCCGCGTCGGCCGGAGATCCGTTGGCCACCGAGGCGGTCCTGCGTGCGGCGAAGCTGGTGGGGCAGACGACCGCCGGTCTGGTCAACTTCGCCAATCCGGGAACGGTTGTTCTCGGCGGCGGGGCGCTCCGCGGCGGTCCCGAGGTCTTCCGGGTCTTCGAGGAGACGATCCGAACCCGCACCAGCGAGCTGGCCGGTCAGCGCCTGCGGATCCGGCCGGCATCTCTCGATTTTGACGAGGGCATGATCGGAGCGGCGATCCTGGCGATCGAGCACCTGTTCGGACCGGCCTCCATCGGCCTCTGGATTGAGAACGGTTCGCCCCTCGGCCACGCCGCTCCCCTGCAACGCACCATCCTCGGCTGACACTCCACAGTGGGAGACACATCATGGAATCACCCGTCCGCATCGGCATCCTGGGCACCGGCGGGATCGCGATCCGCGCGCTCGTCGAGCCCGCTCCAGCGGTGCCCGACGTCGAAGTCCACAGCGTCGCGTCCCGGGAGCCGGAGCGGGCGGCGGCGTTCGCGGCCGCCCACGGCGTCACCACGTCGACCAGCTATGAGCGCCTGCTCGCCGACCCCGACATCGACGTCGTCTACGTGACCCTGCCGAACTCCCTGCACGCCGAATGGTCCATCCGGGCCCTCGAGGCGGGCAAGCATGTGCTGTGCGAGAAGCCGATGAGCGCCAACGCCGTCGAGGCGCAGCAGGTGACGGAGGCGGTGGAGCGTACCGGCCGGGTGTACCTGGAGGCGATGCACTACCTGCATCACCCGTTCTACCGGCGAATCCGGGAGGTCGTTGATTCCGGCGTGCTCGGCGAAGTCACCAGTGTGGAGGATCGATTCGAGATTCCGGAGAGATTCGTCACCCCGGACAACATCCGGCGCGATTTCGCCCTCGGCGGTGGAGCGCTCATGGACGCCGGCTGCTACAGCGTGCACTTCCTGCGCCACCTGCTGGGTGAGCCCGCCGCCGTCCTGGCTGCCACCGCGCAGACCGACCCCGACGACCCACAGGTGGATCTCGGGATGAGCGCGACGCTGGCGTTCCCGGACGGACGGACCGGCGTCGTGCGGGCGTCGTTCCTGGGCGAGGACACCGCAGGCGCCATGACGACGGTGCGCGGCAGCGCGGGCACGCTCGAGATCGCCTGGATCTATGTCCCCCAGTGGGGCGGCAAGCTGCGGATCATCATCGGAGACACGGTGGTCGAGGAGGCTGCCGACCCGACCCCGACCTACGTCTTCCAGCTGCGCGAGCTCGTGCGATGTGTACGGGATGGAGCACCGGTGCTGACCTCGGCGGACGACGGGGCCCTGACCATGCGCGCCGTCGACCGCATCTACGAGGCCGCCGGACTCGCCCGGCGAGGCACCTCTGCCCCCTCGGCGTCAGACTGAACGTCATGCAACCGCCCCCGTCCTCACCGGCACGACTCGAGACGCTGCGTGCGGCGGCGGACACGATCGTGCCGCCCGACGACTTTCCGGGCGGCTGGGACGGCGGCGTCGCGCGGCTGCTCGAGTTGGAGGGCGACCGGCCGGAGCTCACCGGCGCGATCGGCAAGCTTCAGGCCGCCGGGTTCGCCGGGCGCGATCCGGCGGCCCGGGCGGCGCTGCTGTCCGAGCTCGATCCGGACGCGCTGGCCGTGCTTCTCCGGGCCGTCTACGAGGGCTACTACGGAAGCTTCCGCGGCTTCGTGCCGCCGGCGTGGGACATGGTGGGCTTCCACCCGCTCGGCTCGGCCACGGCCACGGTCGAGCCGAGTCCACTCCGGACGGTTGAGCTCGGAAACGTCCGTGACGCGTACGACGTGGTGATCGTGGGCGCCGGCGCCGGCGGTGGCGTCGCCGCGATGGTGCTCGCCGAGGCCGGCGCCCGAGTGCTGCTGGTGGAGCGCGCACGCCAGCACACGAACGCCGAGCTGCGCGGTGACCACCTGCACGGCAAACGGGCGGCGCTGTACGACCCCACCGCGGGGCCGGGCGCCGGACACCCGCGCGTCGTGGCCGACCGCCACGGCGCGGCCCGCGTCGTCGACTGCGTCACGGACCCGTGGAGCTGGGCCCTGAACGCGATGACCGTCGGTGGCGGCACCCGCGTTTGGCAGGGCATGTCCTGGCGGTTCCTGCCGGCGGACTTCGAGATGGCCACCCGCTACGGCGTTCCCGACGGCAGCACCCTCGCGGACTGGCCGATCACGTACGCCGACCTCGCGCCCTACTACGACCGGGTGGAGTGGGAGATCGGCGTGTCCGGCGAATCGGACGGCCCGCTCACCCGACGGACGCCGCGTACCCGCGGCTATCCCATGCCGCCGCTGCCCGGTGATCCCTGCCGCGCCGCCTTCGGCGCCGCCGCCAACCGGTTGGGGTGGGGCTGGGGGCCGATCCCGTTCGCCATCAACAGCGTTCCCCGTGCGGGCCGTGCCGCCTGCGTCCGCTGTCCACAGTGCCTCGGTCACACCTCGCCGGTGAATGCCAAGAACGGAACACACAACACAGCCATCCCGCGGGCGATCGCCACCGGAGGTTGCGACCTGCTCGTCGCCGGGCAGGCGTTGGCCATCGAGCACGCCGGCGGCACCGCGCGTGCCGTTCGCCTCGTCGCGTCGACAGACGCCGGACCGGTCGGGCGAACGGTCCGCTGTGGACTGGTTGTGGTCAGCGCCGGCGCGATCGAGACGCCGCGGCTGTTGACCGTGTCGGGCCTCGGCGGCCCGGCGGTCGGCGCCAACCTGCACAGCCATTCGTTCGTGCTGCTGTACGGAACCGGCGCCGAACCGACCAATCCCTACCTCGGCCCGGGCCACTCGGTCGCCACGCTGGATTTCGTGCACCGCCAGGGCGAGGCCTGGGGCGGCGGCGTCCTGTTCGACGCACCGGCCCCGCTGCCGCTGGTCGCGGCCCAGCTCGCTCCCGCGCTCGGGCGGCCGGCGTGGGGCATGGAGCACAAGCGCTGGATGCGCACCCGCCTGCCATATGTCGTGGGCGGCATGGGCATCGGGCAGGAAATTCCGTCCGCGCACGCACGGGTCACCGCCGACCCGCACGTCACCGACGTCTACGGCATGCCGGTCGCCCGGATCGTCGCCGACGTCCACCCGGCCACCATCGCCGTCCGACAGTACATGTCCGAGCGTCTCATGACCTGGCTGACCGAGATCGGCGTGACCGGCTTGGTCGACGTCTTCGCTGCCGGGCCTGCGGCCGCTCCCGGCGAGCACTCGGCCGGGACGTGCCGGATGGGCGACGACCCGGTCGTCGCGGCGTGCGACCGCGGCGGGCGCCTGCACGGAACCACCAACGTGTACGTTGCGGACGCGTCCCTGCTTCCCACCAACGGCAGCGTCAACCCCGGCGAAACCACGATGGCCAACGCCTGGCGCGTGGCCGAGACCGTAGCCACATGACGTATGCGCCGGAAAATCACAAGGCCCTCGTGGCGTATCAGGGTTTCGCGGACAAGCTCGGCGTCCTTGCGCATCACTCCCGAAGCCAGGACCGGCTGCCTGGCTGGACCAAGCCACACTCATAAGCGAGGACTACTGCCTGGACGCGGCTGCGGAGGCTGAGCTTGGCGAGGATTCGATTGATGTGCGTCTTGACCGTCGCGGGCGACACGACAAGGGTGGCAGCGATTTCGTCATTCGACTGGCCGTGGGCGATGAGGACCAGCACCTCGCGTTCCCGCTCGGTGAGCTCACGGATCGGATGCGGCACTCCGGTAAGTGGTGGTGGCCTTCGGATGTGCTCCTCGATGAGCCGTCGGGTGAGCGACGGCGCGAGTAGCGCCTCCCCGCTCGCTACGATGTGGATGCCTTCCACCAGGCGGTCGGGTGCGGTCGCCTTAAGCATGAACCCCGCCGCGCCGCCCTTCAGCGCCCGATAGACGTAGTCGTCCAGGTCGTAGGTGGTTAGTACGAGGACCCGACTGCGGAGCTTTGCGGCCACAATGTGGGCGGTCGCAGCGATTCCGTCCATAATCGGCATTCGGACGTCCATGAGCACAACGTCGGGGTCAAGCCTGCGGGCGAGTTCGACCGCCGTGCGCCCGTGCGCCGCCTCAGCCAGTACGTCGACACCCCGGGCCTCGAGCATCAGGCGCAGCCCGCCGCGCACAAGCTCCTGGTCGTCGGCGAGCACAACGGTGGTCACCCGTCCTCCGCCGCGGGCAGGTGGGCTTGCAACGTGAAGCCGCCGTCGGTGGTCGGCCCCGCATCCAGCGTGCCGCCGAACACCGAAACGCGCTCCCGGAGCCCGATGAGTCCGTGGCCGCCGGATCGCCATGCCGGGGCCGTCGAACCACCCTCGTTCGTGACGCCGATCGCGACCTCATCGCGCAGACGCCGGAACCGTACCTGCGTCCGGGCGCCACGTGCGTGTTTCAGCGCGTTGGTCAGCCCTTCCTGAACAATGCGGTAGACCGAAAGGTCCACTCCGGGCGGCAGGCCTTCGGTGCGGCCGTCGAGATCGAGATCAACCGGCAGGCCGGAGAGGCGGAACTCCTCGGCCAAGGCAGGCAGGTCACCGGCTCCAGGCCGCGGTGCCAGGCCGAGCTCCTCGTCGTCGCGGATCAGATCCAGAAGCCGGCCCGTTTCGCTCAGCGCCCGTCGGCCGGCGCGCTGAACCTCGGCGATGGCCTGCGCCGCGCGCTGCGGATCAGCGCGGAGGAGATCCTCGGCGGCGCCCGCTTGGACCACCATCACGCTCAACGAGTGCGCGATGACATCGTGCAGCTCCCGGGCGATGCGAGCCCGCTCGGCCCGCACCGCCTCCCGGGCGGCACGGCCCTGCTCGTCCTCCAATCGACGGGCCTCGGCCGCCGACGCGTCGCTGGAGCGGGCGTGCGCCAGGACAATCCGGCCAACCATCCACGGACCGAGAGTGATAACGACGACGAACGGGACGTCGCTGGGATTCGGCAGTTCTCCGCTGGGCACCCAGATGCCCGCGTAGATCACCGCAATACCCAACAGACCCCGGAGATCACGGACATGGCGGCCGAGCGTGTAGCAAGCGAGCCCGATGATCGCTATCGGCGTCGACGGTTCGTCACGGGGGATCCCGAGCATCTCCTGAGCCGCGATGAACAGCACCGCTGCGGGCGCCACCACCATCGGCCAGCGGCGCCGCCACACCAGCAGCAGGCACGCCGCCGACGTGGGCACCTGCGTCACCACTAACGGCCCGATATGCAAGGCGGCCAGCTCACCTGCCGCGGCCACCGCCAGGACCGCGGGCACGACTATGTCGCCCCTGCTCAGTCCACGCACCGCCGATGGCCACCGCACACATCGACCGTACTGGGATGCGGTGTACAGGGCATCAAACCTAGGGCTGATGCGGGTCCCTCCCCCGCGCCGACGCCGCCCGCCCGACACCGCTCATAGCGTCTGACGGCATCAGCGATCCCTCGACACCAAGGGAGACCATCATGAATCCGTCGATTGCCCGCACGGCCGGAATCGCTGCAATGGCCGCCTCGGCAGCCACGATCGTCGTCGCACCGCTGCACGCATTGGCCCGGTTCGCCACCGAGGACGGCGCGTCCGATCTGGAATCGCCGATCGTCTCGGCCTGGGCCGGCCCCGCCCGCGAGATCGCCGGCGGCCTGCTGACCTTCAGCAATCCCGACGCCGTCTACACCACCTACGGAAAGTTCTGGATCATCTTCCTGGCCGCCGTACTCGGTTGCGCCCTGGCGATGCGCTCACAACGCCGGGCCGTGATGCGCACGGGTGAACGTTGGGGTTGGCGACTCGCGCTAACCGGTTACAGCCTGATCGCCGCGGGATCGTTCGTCTCCTACTGGACGCCGAACGTCGACGCCGGTTTCGCCTTCCTCACCCTTCCCGGCCAACTCATCTCCACCATCGGATCGACAACCCTCGGCGTGGCCCTGCTGCGGGCGCGCGGACGCCCCCTCCTCACCGCATGGCTACTAGCGCTAGACCTGCCGCTGTCAATCCTCTTCACCACCGTCGGCTCCATGGCCACCGGTGTCCTCCCCTTCGCACTTGCCTGGGGAGCCGCGGGTTGGCGGCTATACCGATCCACCCTCACCA
>DATBGW010000366.1:0-4532 GCA_036557765.1 Actinoplanes sp. | reverse complement strand
GATCTCGCCGCGGGCCGCCACCGTGATCTTCTGCGACAGGTCGCCCTTGGCCACCGCGGTGGACACCTGGGAGATGTTGCGGACCTGGTCGGTGAGGTTCGCGGCCAGCTGGTTGACGTTCTCGGTGAGGTCCCGCCACGTTCCGGAGACGCCTTTGACCTCGGCCTGACCACCGAGCTTGCCCTCCGAACCCACCTCACGGGCCACCCGGGTCACCTCGTCGGCGAACGACGACAGCTGGTCCACCATCGTGTTCATGGTGTTCTTCAGCTCCGCGATCTCCCCGCGGGCCGCCACCGTGATCTTCTGGGACAGGTCGCCCTTCGCCACCGCGGTGGACACCTGGGAGATGTTGCGCACCTGGTCGGTGAGGTTCGCTGCGAGCTGGTTGACGTTCTCGGTGAGGTCCCGCCAGGTGCCCGAGACGCCGCGGACCTGGGCCTGACCGCCCAGCCGGCCCTCGGTGCCCACCTCGCGGGCCACCCGGGTCACCTCGTCGGCGAACGACGACAGCTGGTCCACCATGGTGTTGACGGTGTCCTTCAGCTCGAGGATCTCGCCCTGTGCCGCCACCGTGATCTTCTGCGACAGGTCACCCTTCGCCACCGCGGTCGAGACCTGGGCGATGTTGCGGACCTGGCTGGTCAGGTTCGACGCCATCGAGTTCACCGAGTCGGTGAGGTCCTTCCAGGTGCCCGCCACGTTCGGCACGTCGGCCTGGCCGCCCAGCTTGCCCTCGGTGCCCACTTCGCGGGCCACCCGGGTGACCTGCTCGGCGAACAGCCGCAGCGTGTCGGTCACGCCGTTCATGGTGTCGGCCAGCTCGGCCACCTCGCCGCGCGCCGAGACGGTGATCTTCTGGGACAGGTCGCCCCGGGCCATCGCGGTCGCCACCTGGGAGATCGACCGCACCTGGTGGGTCAGGTTGGACGCCATGGTGTTGACCGAGTCGGTCAGGTCCTTCCACGTGCCGGCCACACCGCGGACGTCGGCCTGGCCACCCAGCTCGCCCTCGGTGCCCACCTCGCGGGCCACCCGGGTCACCTCGTCGGCGAACGACGACAGCTGATCCACCATGGTGTTGACCACCCGACCGATGCGGAGGAATTCACCCCGCAGGGGTCGGCCGTCCATCTCGAGTGCCATGTGCTGGGACAGATCACCCTCGGCCACCGCGACGATGACGCGCGAGATCTCCGTGGTCGGCCGGCCGAGATCGTCGATCAGCGAGTTCACCGAACGGACGGTGTCGCCCCAGGCGCCGTCGAGGCTCTCTTCATCGAGGCGCTCGGTCAACCGCCCATCCCGGCCGACGATGCGGCTGATCCGGCGAAGATCGAGCGTTTGCCGTTCTTGCAGCGACACGACCTCGTTGAAGGCATCCGCCACCTCCCCGGCCGCGCCGGAGCGCCGCGGGAGCCGGACCTTGAAATCGCCGCGACGCACCCGCCGCAGCGCCTCGGTCAGCTCGCCGAGCACGGCGGTTTCGTCGGGTACGGCGACGCTGATCTCTTTGGCCGCAGTCATGCTGTCCTCACTCGCTGTCCAACGCCAGGGGGCTACCTATCTTCTCTCGCCGGGGTGGGACATTGCGAGACGCTGCTTTGTGCAGACCACCGCCGACAAGAGAAGATGCATGCGTGTCGGTGGACGCCGGAGAGGCGATGGGCGCGCTCGTGCGCCGCGTCCGGCTGCCCAATGACCGGCGGACTCCGGCCGCCGCGCGGGCGCTGGTGCGCTCGGTCCTCGAGGAAGCGCAGCTTGACGCCCTGCTCAACGAGGCGCTGCTGCTGACCACCGAGCTGTCCACGAACGCCGTGGTACACGCCGGCACCGAGCTGGACATCGAGGTGGTGGCCGACGCCGGCGGCCTCACCGTGACGGTCACCGACTTCGCGCCCGGACCGGTCGAGCAGCTCACCGTCGGGCCGCGCAACGACAAGGTCGACATCGGGGAGGTTGCGGAGCGTGGCCGTGGGCTGCTGCTCGTCGACCACTTCGCGAGCCGGTGGGGAACCGTCCACGAGGGCACCGGCAAGGGGGTGTGGTTCCGCCTCGAACGCCCCGGCCGCGCCGGAATGGCGTCGGGATCCGGTGGATCCGGCATCCCGGCGTCCGGACCGACCACGGCCGGCGCGCCAAGCGTCGGAGCGTTGACGGGCCTGCTGCAGATCGACCCGGACCGGCACACCGACGACGGGCTCGCCGAGTTCGCCGGCGATCTGCTCAGCCGCCTGGCGCGGCTCACCGGCGCGGCCGGCGGCGTGGTCCGGCTGGATCGCGGCGACGGGAACGGCCGGCAGCAGCTCGCCCGCTACGGCCGCGCGCCGCGCGACGACGCGGCCACCATCCGGGTTCCGCTGACCGTTGCGCGACCGTATGCCGGTGAGCTGGAACTGGACGCCTCGCCGATGAGTTACGCCCAACCGCTTGCAACGATCGTCGCGGAACGCCTCTCGCTGCATCTGGAGAACGATCGGCTGCGCCGCGCGGACGTACGCCGGCAGGCCTGGCTGACGTTCCTGGCGGAGGCCAGCGAGCTGCTCGCGCAGTCCCTCGACGTGAACCTCACGATGGCACTGATCCCGCAGCTGGTCGTGCCGCGACTCGGCCAGTGGTGTGCCGTGCACACCACTGACGTCTGGGGACGGTTGCAGCTGGCCGCAGCGACACACGCCGACGAGGCGGCGCTCGCGCCGCTCCATGTCGCGCTCGCCGACTCCAGCGCGGACTCGGTGCTGGCCCGGCTGGAGGAGGCGTCCCGCCTGGGCACGCGGGTCAGCTTCGGCACACCGCCGGAGGGCTTCGCCATCCCGCTGGTGGCGCGCGGGCAGCGCCTCGGCACACTCGCCGTCGGCCGGCATGCCAAGCAGCGGCACGACGCCGACGAGGTCGCCGTCCTCGAAGACGTCGCCCGCCGCGCGGCGCTTGCCATCGACAACGCCCGGATCCACGACGAACGGCGAAGGGTCGCCCGTACGCTCCAGGCCTCGCTGCTCCCACCGGCTCTGCCGCACGTCGACGGCGTGGGTATCGCCGCCGAGTACGTCCCGACCGGCTCGGAGGTCGGCGGCGACTTCTACGACGTCGTGCCGGCTCCGGACGATCATTGGGTGGTCGTGGTGGGCGACGTCTCGGGCAAGGGCGTGCAGGCGGCCACGGTCACGGGCCTGGTCCGCGATGTCATCCGGATCCTCGTGGACGACGGCAAGCCGATGGCCGAGATCCTCTGCCGGGTGAACCGCACGCTGGTGCATCGCGGCGGTGGACGCTACTGCACGCTCGCGATGGCATCAGTGGGCCGCCGGCGGGACGGCACTCTGGACGTCTGCCTGCACCTGGCCGGGCACGACCGGGCGGTCCTGGTCCGGGCGGACGGCAAGACGTCGTTCGTTGGCGAAGGCGGAACCGCACTGGGCCTCCTCGAGACGATCACCTCCCCGGACGTCGCGCTGACGTTGCGCCCGGGTGACTCGCTCGTGTTCTACACCGACGGTGTGACAGAACGGCGGCGCGGACGGGAGCTGTTCGGCGCCGGACGGTTGCGCGACGCCGCCGCGCCGCTGGCCGGCTATTCGGCGGACGTCATGGCCGCACGGCTGCGGTCCACCACGATCAACTTCTCGGTGGAGGAGCCCCGCGACGACATCGCGATCCTGGTCCTCCGCAACGACGCGTAACGCGGTCTCCTTTCCACCCTCCGCCTCACCCCAACCCCTCCGCGATCTTGGAGTTGTGGTTGCCCATTTGTCCATTCCGAGGGGTTTCGCGTCAACCACAAGTCCAAGATCGCGGAGGGGTTGGGGTGAGGCTGTCGTACGCCGGTGGCAGGGTGACGGCGTGACCAAGACGCAGTACTACACAGCGACGAGCGTCGACGGTTTCATCGCCGATTCGGACAACTCGCTGGACTGGCTGTTCGAGGTCGGCGGCGGTGCCGACGACAATCCGTTCGCGTCGTTCTTCGCCGAGGTGGGCGCGTTCGCCATGGGTGCGACCACGTATCAGTGGGTGCTGGAGCATGATTCGTTGCTGGACCAGCCGCTGAAGTGGGCGGACTACTACGGCGACGTGCCCGCCTGGATCTTCACCCACCGGACGCTTCCGGCCATTCCGGGTGCGACGCTGTCGTTCGTCTCGGGCGACGTGCAGCGGGTACACGCCGAGATGGTCGAGGCCGCGCAGGGCCGGAACGTCTGGATCGTCGGCGGCGGCGAGCTGGCCGGCGCGTTCGCCGACGCCGGGTTGCTGGACGAGCTGATCCTCGGCGTGGCGCCGGTGACGCTCGGCGCCGGGGCGCCGTTGCTGCCCCGGCGCATGACGTCGTCGCGGTTGGCGCTGGTCGACGTGCGCAGGCGCGGCCAGTTCGCCTACCTCACGTACGCCGTGGGCCCGCCTCAGTGAGCGCATCCACGGCATGGGGCCGCCGCAGTGAGCGCATCCACGCCGTGAGCCCGCCGCAGTGAGGCACCACACGCACGCAAGCCGGGGCCCACACCCTCACGCCGATCTTGGAGTTGTGGTTGGCATGA
>DATBGW010000365.1:0-13873 GCA_036557765.1 Actinoplanes sp. | reverse complement strand
CGGGCCGCCGAACCCCAGCGGTACGCCGAACCGCTGCGTGGTCCCGGCCGCGATGTCCGCGCCGATCTCCCCCGGCGGACGCAGCAGGGTCAGCGCCAGCAGGTCCGCCGCGACCGTGATCAGCGCCCCGGCCGCGTGCGCCGCCTCGACCAGCGCCGCGTGGTCCCGGACCGCGCCGGACGCTCCCGGGTACTGCAGGTGCAGCCCGAAGAACTCGGCCGGCAGCGCAGCCCTGGCATCCTCGGCGGCCAGGTCCACCAGGCGCAGCTCGATGCCCAGCGGCTCGGCCCGGGTCCGCAGGATGGTCACGGTCTGCGGCAGCGTGTCCGCGTCCACCACGTACACCGGGCTTTTCACCTTGGACGCGCGGCGGGCCAGCGTCATCGCCTCGGCCGCGGCCGTGCCCTCGTCCAGCATCGACGCGTTCGCGGTGGTGAGGCCGGTGAGGTCGGTGACCATGGTCTGGAAGTTCAGCAGCGCCTCCAGCCGGCCCTGGCTGATCTCCGGCTGGTACGGCGTGTACGCGGTGTACCAGGCCGGGTTCTCCAGCACGTTGCGGCGGATCACCGCCGGCGTCACCGTGCCGTAGTAGCCCAGGCCGATCATCGACGTGGTGACGGTGTTGCGGGCCGCGACCGCGCGCAGCTCCGCGACGGCCTCCTCCTCGGTGGCGGCCGGCGGCAGATCCAGGGTGCCGTGCCAGCGGATCACCTCGGGGATCGCCGCGTCCATCAGCTCGTCCAGCGAGCCGTAGCCGACGGCCTTGAGCATCCGGGCCTGCTCGTCGTGGTCCGGGCCGATGTGCCGGGATGCGAACGTCGTCATGGCGGCTCCTGAGCAGAGGTCGACGAGGCGGCCTCCCCCTCTGTCGTACCCACCAGGGTGCTCCAGAGTCGCCTGCCCGTGCGGTCCGTTTGCCTGAGAGGTTCCGGGGAGGATTTGCCCCTTCGGCGCCACCGGACGGCGGGCTCTCCCGCACGGCTGCCGCCCAACCTACCAGCGCGGACACGTTCCGCGCGCATCCTTAGAGTGTGGCGTGTGACCTACCGTCCCGCGGCCGTGGGACCGCCACGCACCTCTCTCGCCGATCTTGGAGTTGTGGTTGCCCTTATGTTGGTTTCCGCCTGGCTCATGCCAACCACAACTCCAAGATCGCGGAGAGAACTCTGATGACGCTCACCGACCGGCTGCCCGGCACCGCCGACCCCGACGCGGTCTACGACGCGTTCACCGGCTGGGTCGGCGAGCAGGGCCTGACGCTCTACCCGCATCAGGAAGAGGCGCTCATCGAGATCGCCACCGGCGCCAACGTCATCCTCGGCACCCCCACCGGCTCGGGCAAGAGCCTGGTCGCCACCGGGGCGCACTTCGCGGCGCTGGCCGGCGACCGCACCACGTTCTACACCGCCCCGATCAAGGCGCTGGTGTCGGAGAAGTTCTTCGCGCTGTGCGCCACGTTCGGCGCCAAGCACGTCGGCATGCTCACCGGTGACGCCAGCGTCAACCCGGACGCGCCGATCATCTGCTGCACCGCCGAGGTGCTGGCCAACCTGGCGCTGCGGGAGGGCGCCGACGCCGACGTCGGCCAGGTGGTCATGGACGAGTTCCACTTCTACGCCGAACCGGACCGCGGCTGGGCCTGGCAGGTGCCGATCGTCGAGCTGCCGCGGGCCCAGTTCCTGCTGATGTCCGCGACGCTCGGCGACGTCACCCGGTTCGTCGCCGACCTGTCGCGGCGCACCGGCCGGGACACCGCCGTGGTGGCAGGCAGCGAACGGCCGGTGCCGCTGCTGTTCTCGTACGCGCAGACGCCGCTGCACGAGACGATCGAGGAACTGCTCACCACGCACCAGGCGCCGGTCTACATCGTGCACTTCACCCAGGCCGCCGCCATGGACCGGGCGCAGGCGCTGATGAGCGTCAACATGTGCACCCGCGCCGAGAAGGACGCCATCGCCGCCGCGATCGGCGCGTTCCGGTTCAGCGCCGGCTTCGGCCGGACGCTGTCCCGGCTGGTCCGGCACGGCATCGGCGTGCACCACGCCGGCATGCTGCCCAAGTACCGCCGCCTGGTCGAGACGCTCGCCCAGGCCGGCCTGCTGAAGGTCATCTGCGGCACCGACACGCTGGGCGTGGGCATCAACGTGCCGATCCGCACCGTGCTGTTCACCGGACTGTCCAAATACGACGGTACGAAGACGCGGCTGCTGAAGGCGCGGGAGTTCCACCAGATCGCCGGACGGGCCGGAAGGGCCGGTTACGACACCGTCGGCACCGTTGTCGTGCAGGCGCCGGAACACGTCATCGACAACGAGAAGGCGCTGGCCAAGGCCGGCGACGACCCGAAGAAGCGCCGCAAGGTGGTCCGCAAGAAGCCGCCGGAGGGCACCATCGGCTGGGGGCGGCCCACGTTCGACCGGCTGGTCGCCGCCGACCCGGAACCGCTCACGTCCTCGTTCGGCGTGTCGCACGCGATGCTGCTCAACGTGCTCGCCCGCGGCGGCGACCCGGTCGCCGCGCTGCGCCACCTGCTCACCGACAACCACGAGGACCCGGCCGCGCAGCGCCGGCACATCCGGCACGCGGTGGCGATCGCCCGGGCGCTGCTGGCCGGCGGCGTCATCGAAAAGGTCGACGGCGTCTATCGCCTGGTCGAGGACCTGCAACTGGACTTCGCCTTGAACCAGGCGCTGTCGCCGTTCGCACTGGCCTGCCTGGAACTGCTCGACCGGGAGTCCCCGGAGTACGCGTTGGACGTCGTCTCGGTCATCGAGGCCACATTGGAGGATCCCCGGCCGGTCCTGTACGCGCAGCGGCAGCGCGCCCGCGGCGAAGCGGTCAACGCGATGAAGGCGGAGGGCATCGAGTACGAGCAGCGGATGGAACTGCTCGAGGACGTCACCTGGCCGCAGCCGCTGCGGGAGCTGCTGGAGGACGCGTACGAAACGTACCGGCGCGGCCACCCGTGGGTCGCCGACCACGAGCTCAAGCCCAAGAGCGTCGCCCGCGACATGTACGAACGGGCGCTGACCTTCACCGAGTACGTCTCCTACTACGGCCTGCCCCGCTCCGAGGGGCTGGTGCTGCGCTACCTCGCCGACGCGTACCGGGCGCTGCGGCAGACCGTGCCGGAGGACGCCCGCACCGAGGACCTCACCGACCTCATCGAGTGGCTGGGCGAGCTGGTCCGGCAGGTCGACTCCAGCCTGCTGGACGAGTGGGAGCGGCTGCGTGATCCGTCGGCCCCGCCCGAGCAGACCCGCCTCGACGAGGCGCCGCCCGCGGTCACCGGCAATCCCCGCGCGTTCCGCGTGCTGGTCCGCAACGCGCTGTTCCGCCGCGTCGAGTTGGCCGCGCTGCGCCGCTGGGACGAGCTGGGCGAGCTGGACGGCGACGCCGGCTGGGACGCGGACCGCTGGGCCGCGGCGATGGCGGCGTACTTCGCCGAGTACGGCGAGCTCGGCACCGGCCCCGCCGCCCGCGGGCCGGCGCTGCTGCAGCTCACCACGGGACCGGCGACGTGGACGGTCCGGCAGGTGTTCGACGACCCCGACGGCGACCACGACTGGGGCATCGACGCCACCGTCGACCTGGCCGCCTCCGACGACGCCGGCGCGGCCGTCGTGACGGTCACCACCGTCGGCCCGCACTGACTCATCGGTAGCGGCGCCGCACCAGCAGCGGGACGCACGCCACGGCGCCCAGCGCCACGGTCGCGGCCCCGGAGCCGGCCAGCGTCGCCCGCGGGCCGAACGCCGTGGTGAGCGGCCCGCCGAGCGCCGTGCCGAGCGGCGCCGCGGTCAGCAGCACCGCGCTGCGGGCGGCGAGCATCGCGGCCAGGTACTGCGGTGGGGCCGTCGTCTGCATCAGCGTCACCGACAACGGGACGAACGGTCCGTAGATCGCGCCGCCGAGCGTGAAGCACGCCACGGTCACCGCGATCGGCACGCCGAGCCCGAACGGCAGCAGCGACAGCCCCCAGGCGATCACGATGCCGACCGCCACCGGCCAGAGCGGCAACTGCCGCAGCGCGCCGATCGCCAGCCCGCCGAGCACCGCGCCGATCCCGAACAGCATCCAGTAGAGGCCGAGCAGCGTCCCCGGCGCGTGCAGGTCGTCGGTCACGTGCAGCGGCAGGGCGACCTCGACCGGACCGTACAGCAGGTTGAAGAACCAGGTGAGCGTCAGCAGCCCGAGCAGCTCGGGATGGGACCGCAGCAACCCGAAGCCGCTGCGGGCGGCGGCCTGGTCGACCGGGGCGACCGGCTCCGACCGCGGCAGCCGGGTCCGCCCGACGACCACCGCGAGGAACACGTAGCTCAGCGCGTCCAGCCCCACCACGAGCGCCGCGCTCGCGTACGTCACCAGAATCCCGGCGATCGCCGGTCCGGCGATCGTGGCGGCGAAGTTCAGCGTGCTGACCAGCGTGTTCGCGGCCATCCGCTGCTCGTCGGGCAGCAGTTCGGCCAGCAGCGTGTACTGGCCAGCGCTGCCCCACGCGTGCAGGAGCGACGACACCGCGAGCAGCACGAGATACACCGGCGGGGTCAGCGCCCCGGCGGCCCAGGCGAGCGGTACGGCGCCGATGAACAGCGCGCGCAGGGCGGAGTCGGCGAGCAGCAGCCGCTTGGCCGGGACCCGGCCCAGCCGCCTGCCGAACGCCAGCGCGCCGACCACACCCGGCAACGTGTACGCGGCCACCGCGCCGCCGACCCACAGCCCGGCGGTCGCCCGCGGCGCGAGTTCGATGGCCAGCCACGCCACCGCGACGAAGCTCAACCCGTCCCCGAGGTACGAGACCCCGAAACCGAGGATCAGCCGCCGGAACACCCGATTGGCGAGCACCGGCCGGTAGGCGGCGGGAACGACGCTGAGGAGCACCACGTGAGGATGCACCAACGCCCACGACCCCACCGCGATCTTGGACTTGTGGTGGGAACAAATGCCTGTGGAACGGGCATAAGGGCAACCACAACTCCAAGATCGCGGAGAGGGGTGTGGGGCTAGCCGGCGCGGCGGCGGGCCCGACGCGCGGCGAGCTCGTCGCCCGCGGCCGGTTCGGCCGGCGTCTCGGACCCGACCGGCTGCGGCGCGGCCGGCTCGGCCGGCAGGTCCGACAGCGAGCCCTGGATCTCCTTGAACGCGCCGCCGATCGCGATGCCGAACACGCCCTGACCACCCTGCAGCAGGTCGACGACCTCCTCCGGCGAGCGGCACTCGTACACAGTGGTGCCGTCGGAGATCAACGTGATGCCGGCCAGATCCTCGACGCCGCGCGACCGCAGCGTCTCGATGGCCTTGCGGATGTTCTGCAGGGAGACGCCCGCGTCCAGCAGGCGCTTGACGACCTTGAGGACCACCAGATCCCGGAACGAGTACAGCCGCTGCGTCCCCGACCCCGAGGCGTCCCGGATGCTCGGCACGACCAACGTCGTGCGCGCCCAGTAGTCCAGCTGGCGGTAGCTGATCCCGACCGCGTGGCACGCCGTCACACCGCGATAGCCGACGGCGCCGTCCTCGCCCAGCTGGGGACCCTCGAGAGGATCTGTGTCGTGCACGCGACTACCTCCCCGACCGCCGCTTCCGTGATGCCCCGAGCGTATATCCCAACGCGCCGCGAAACAGGAACGTAATCGCGCGACACGCCGCGTTTGGCGGACCCGACCTTCGGCGACAGACCGGGACGAAACGTCAGCCGGCGAAGTCCTCCGGCCGTACCTGATCGAGGAACTCCCGGAACTTCTCGACCTCGTCCTCCTGCTCGTCCGGGATGACGATGCCCGCCTCCGACAGCACCTGATCCGAACACCGGATCGGTGCGCCGACCCGCAGCGCCAGCGCGATCGAGTCGCTGGGCCGCGCCGACACCCGCAGGCTGTCGCCGATGAGCAGATCGGCGTAGAAGACGTTCTCCTTCAGCTCGGTGATCTCCACGGCCTTCAACGGCGCCTTCAGCGCCGCCAGGACGTCCCGGAGGAGGTCGTGCGTCAACGGCCGGGCCGGTTTCACACCCTGCTGCTCGTACGCGATGGCGGTCGCCTCCACCGCGCCGATCCAGATCGGCAGGTAGCGATCACCCTCGACCTCCCTGAGCAGGACGATCGGCTGGTTGCTTGGCAGCTCCACCCGAACCCCGACCACGCTCAGCTCGCGCACCGCACGCCTCCGTGTCGATTGTCGTCGCCACCCGGCCGAGCCGCCGACCGGCGTCCCGCCCTCACTTGCACGGTACACGCACGGCGTGCCCATCCGTTCCACCCGGGCATGCCCAGCGCCACCGCCGCCAAACGACTCAGCGCGTCCCCGGGCACACGCCTCGGCGTGCCCCGGAACACGCGTCAGCGGCCCAGCGTCGCGCGCAATCCCGCGCGGACCAGCGCCGCGTGCAGCCGCTGGGACAGCGCCTGCAACTCGCGGGCGGTCTCGCCGGCGCGGGCCCGCGCCGCCGGGTCGTGCTGGCGCGCCAACGGCGCCAGCAGCTGCGCGAACAGTCCCACCTCGCGATCCGCGGACGCGCGGAAAGGCCGCAGGTGCCGCGGCTCCAGGCCGTGCCGGGTCAGGCCGGCGACCGCCTCGACGATCACCACGGCGTCACCGTCGTACCAGCCCGGCGGATGCGACTCCACAAGGCCGCTGCGCTCCAGCTCGGCCAGCAGCTCGGCGGGCACGCCGGTACGGGCGAGCAGCTCGTCGCGGGACATCCGCGCCGGTGCGGGCTCCGGCTCGGCGCCCACCGCGACCAGCATCGGCCGTCCCGGCTGCGCGGTCTCCTGCTCCCACTGCCGCAGCTGCTCGCGGATCACCCGCAGCGGAAGGTACTGGTCGCGCTGGGCGGTCAGCACGAACCGCAGCCGGTGCACGTCCGGCCACGAATACTTCCGGTAGCCGGCCGTGGTGCGCTGGGGTTCCACCAGCCCCTCGGCCTCCAGGAACCGCAGCTTCGAAATCGTCGTGTCGGGGAACTCCGTCCGCAGATGGGCCAGCACCTCACCGATGCTCATCAGCCCGTCCGGGCCGGCGGCCGCGGAGGCGCCGGGCCGGCGGGCGGCGGACCCCGGCGATGTCACGTCCGGCCCTCGCCCTCCGGCCGCGGACCGGCGATGAACACCAGGCGGAACTTGCCGATCTGCACCTCGTCGCCGTTGGACAGCGTCGCCGCCTCGACCCGTTCCCGGTTCACGTACGTGCCGTTGAGCGACCCGACGTCGCGACCCGTGAACGTGCCGCCGTCGCGGTGGACCTCGGCGTGCCGGCGGGACACCGTGACGTCGTCCAGGAAGATGTCACTGTCGGGATGCCGGCCACTGGTCGTCACGTCGTGATCCAGCAAGAACCGCGCCCCAGCGTTCGGCCCCCGGCGCACCACCAGCAGCGCCATGCCCGGAGGCAACGAGCCGGACATGCGGCTGGGCACAACGTCGGTCTCGGGACCCTCGAGCACCTCGTCGAGGGCGCCGAGGTTCAGCGTGGACGTGACGTCGAGCGGGGGGAACTCGTCGTCTGGGCGCGTCATCGAACCACCTCACGGATCTGTCGGCCGCCGCCGGGCACGTGGGCCGGCGGACCGGACGGCAAGCGCCCGGCGTGGGAGGCACGACTGTCGGTTGCGAACAGGTAACAAGTTCCTACGTGTGCCAGGCGAGCCTAGTCAGCACCGAAAAGCCGGGCAACCAGACGCGCTGGCTGTTCAGCTCTCGGCCGCGGCGCCTCAGCTCTCGGTCAACGCCTGGTAGGCGGCCGCGTCCAGCAGCGCGTCCACCGCCCCGGGGTCGTCCGGGGCGATCTCCACGAGCCAGCCCGCGGCGTACGGCTCGGCGTTGATCAGCTCCGGCTCGTCGGCCAGCGTGGCGTTGCGGGCCACGATCGTTCCGGAAATGGGCGCGTAGATCTCCGACACGCTCTTGGTCGACTCGATCTCGCCCATCGAATCACCGGCCTGCACCGCCGTGCCCTCGTCCGGAAGCTGCACGTAGACGATGTCGCCGAGCGCGTCCTGCGCGTAGTGAGTGATGCCCACCCGCACCGGACCGCTGCCGTCACTGGCCACCCACTCGTGTTCGGCCGTGTACCGCAGATCCTCAGGAATCACGCATTCCTCCGTAGTGACGCCGGTCAGGAGACCGGACGCGCATACCGCAGATTGGTCGGCTGGCGCAGCGCGGTCACCTCAACCGTGTTGCGGGCCTGCATGGTCACGCTACCGCCGGCGGTCTCCACCGACGCTACGACCCCACCCGGGATCTGCAGGGCCGTCTGCATCGTCTGCGGCGGACCGATGACCAGCACCGTGTACGGCCCGGGCAGCCGCGCGCCGTCCACCAGGATCGTGCCCGCGTCGCCGTCGATGAAGTACGTCGACGCCACGATGCGCACGGCCGTGCCGTCGCTGCCGTTGATCTGCATAACCTCGCCGCCGGCGCCGCGCAGTTCCTGGACGGCGTTCAGGACCGCGGACGCCTTGACGCGACTGCCCGGATCGATCCGGACCTCCAGGCCCGGTCCGCGTCCCGGCTTCGTGCCGGCGAGCAGGCCCAGCTCGTCGGCCCGCTTCGCGGCCTCGGCCTGCGCCGCCTGCCGGCCGGCCACGCCGGAGCTGAGCTGCCGCTGGCTCTGCTCCAGGGTCGCGATCTCGGTCTGCAGCCGGTCGTCCCGTGCTTCCAGATCCGACAGGATCCGGACGAGGTCCTCCTGCCGGGCGGTGGAGAGCCCCTCGTCGGCGCTGTTGCTGCGCAGCTGAACGACGAGCGTGAACCCGAACAGCGCCAGCAGGATCCAGATCAGGGTGCCGGCCGACGTCAGCCGCATCCGCGGGGCGCGGGCCGCGCCGCCCGCCGTCTGATCCTCCGGCCCGGCCGGGGAATCCGGAACGGTCGGGGAAGCCGGCCCGGCCGGGGAATCCGGCCCGCGCGAAGCATCCGGGTCGGCTGGGATCACCGGATCGGGTGACGAATCCCTGTCCGGTGTCCCCGGTGAGTCCGGATCGGCGGTTCGCGGGACGGCACCCGGCGCACCGGCGGCCTCCGACGCCTCCTCCGCGAGCGGCCTACTGGCGACCGCTTCGTCCTCTGCGGCTCCAGCCGGCTCTGCCGCCGGCATCGGGATTGCCAAGTCCACTGTGGATCCATCGGCGTCCGGCGCGACCACGGGTCCGGTTGGCCCGCTGGGATCCGGCAGGCGGAGCGGGCGGGTCGGCTCGGCCGGGTCAGGCACGGCGAGCGGGCGGGTCAGCTCATCTGTTCCCGGCACGGCGAGCGGACGCGTTGACTCCACAATGTCGGGCACACCCCGAGCGCCCGGTGACTCCGCAGCGTCGGGCACAGCGCGCGGGTGCCTCGATGTCCCGGCTTTGGGCCTGGAGAGCGGGCGGGTCGGCTCGCTGCCGCCCGCGGCGGCGTGGTCCGTTCCCCGGGCGGGCCGGCGCAACGGCACGGTCGGCGCATCGGCCGCCGACGCCGGCGGACCGGACGCGGCGCCCGCCGGACCGGACGCGCCCGCCGGACCGCCCGCGGCGGGTATGCCACCGGCCGCGGCCCCCTCCGGGGGCCGGTCAGGCTCGTGCTGGTCGGTCATTGGCCGCCCTTATGCCCGGAACAAGTGCCGGCGGATCGCCGCCACGTTGCCGAAGATCCGAACTCCGAGCACCACCACAACGCCGGTGGACAGTTGCCCGCCCACGCCGAGCTGGTCACCCAGATAAACGATCACCGCCGCCACCACCACGTTGGCGATGAACGAAATGACGAACTGCTTGTCGTCGAAGATGCCGTCGAGTTTGGCGCGCACGCCACCGAACACCGCGTCCAGCGCGGCCACCACGGCGATCGGCAGGTACGGCTGCAGCGCCGCCGGCACTGTCGGATGGATCAGGATGCCCAGCGCGACGCCGGCGATGAGGGCGAGTACGGCGATCATCGGCCGCCTTCCGACGGTGTGCTCTTGGGCACGGCGGACCTTGCCGAACCCGGGGACGAGCCGCCCGACGGCGCGGACGGCGGGGTGGACGGCCGGGCGACCCGCAGCGTCAGGTCCGACGCGGCGTCGAGGGTCACGTTCTTGACGGGCGCCGCGTCGAACGCCATCCCGTAGCGGCTGGCGAGCTCCTTGAAGAACCGGCCCGCGTACCCGTCACGGAAGTCGTCCGCGAGCGAGTCCGGGCCGATCGCCACCACCTCGTACGGCGTGGTGACCGGACGGAAGTCCACCAGGATGGCCTCGCCGGCCTGCCGGATGGTGGACGTCGCGGTGAGGCGCTGCCCGTTCACCGCGATCGCCTCGGCACCCTCGGACCACAGGGCGTTGCAGGCGAGCTGCAAATCGGAGTCCTTCACCAGCGCCTGGGTGTTGTGCTCGCCGGTCAGCGGGTCCACCGGAGTCGGGCCGTCCTTGATGGTGATCTTCGCGCCGGAGCCGCGGACCGGCGCCAGCCCGGCGGTGGCCTCGAGCTGGGTCAGTTCCGCCACCGCCGCGCCGCCCAGCTGCTTTGCCCGCAACGCGGCCACCTCGGCGCGCAGCCGGTCCGCGTCCTGCTGCAGCTGCGATGTCTCGGCACGGCGGTTCTGCACCTGATCCACCAGCGTCCTACGGGCGTTGCTCGCGGCCGGCTGGTCCGCCACGGTCTGCTGGTACGCGACCGCCAGCAGGAAGCCCAACGCCACCAGGGTCAGCGCCGCGACGCCGCTCATCAGGCGGCTGCGCGGACGACTGCCGTCCCGGCGCGCGGCCGCGTCGGCGTAGCCGGGGTCGAGGGGATTGTGAAACAGCTCGGTGAGGAAGTCCGGGTTGAACTCACGGCGGTCGTTCAGGCCCGGAACGCGAATCGTGCCGCGGTCGGCGGAGGTCATCCCGCGGCCGTTCCGGTCGTGGGGCGGTGGGACCGGGCGTCCGCGCGCAGCACCGCCGAGGCCTGGATCAGATAGAGGACCGCGGCCGCCCAGTACAGGCCGAGCGCCCACCAGGCCATCGCCCAGCCGATCGGCTCGACCACCGGCGCGATCGCCGGCGCCGCGTGCGCCAGCAGCATCACCGGGAACGCGAACAGGAGCACGAACGTGCCGGTCTTGCCGAGATAGTGCACGGCCGGTGGCCCGTACCCGTGCCGGCGCAGCACCAGGAGCGCCACGCCCAGCACGGCCTCGCGCAGGAGCAACGCCGCGGTCAGCCACCACGGGACGACGTCCCGCACGGTCAGCCCGACCAGCGCCGCCAGGATGTAGAGCCGGTCGGCGAACGGATCGAGCAGCTCCCCCAGCCGGCTCACCTGGCCCAGACGGCGGGCCACATAGCCGTCGACCCAGTCGGTGGTGCCGCCGATCGCCAGCACCGCCACGGCGAGGCCGTCACGGTGCGGTCCGAGCAGAAGGTAGAGGAACAGCGGCACACCCATCAGCCGGATCAGGCTGATGACGTTGGGCACCGTCCAGATCCGGTTCGAGGTGGTGATCGGGGCGGCGGGCGCAGGCGGCTGCGACATCGCGACTCCCTCTCCCCGCTCGACCGGCTCGCCGAGCAACTATAACCAGCCGTGTCGCTGCCCCCACCCAGCCGTGCCGGGCCGGCACGAATCCCCCGCGATCTTGGAGTTGTGGTTGGCGCGAAAGCGGACGAGATCCGCATAAGGGCAACCACAACTCCAAGATCGCGGGAAGAACGAGACGACGCGAAGGTCCGAGCCGCACACCCTCTACGGCATCCTAGGAAGATAGGTCAGTGCTTGCCGCGGCGGGAGCGGACGTAGTCGCTCACCACGTACCGGCCCAGCTCGGTCACGTCCGGGCTGAACATCCGGCCACCGCTGCGCTGCGCGACCGCGTCGACGAACCGGCGCAGCGCCGGGTCCTCGCCGAGCATGAACAGGTTCAGCGTGGCGCCGTACCGGGTCAGCTGATCCACCTCCTGCACCGTCGCGCGGATCGTCTCGGGCAGCGGCGGCCAGTGGAAGAACGCCTCGCCGTCGGAGTCCAGGTGCGCGGTCGGCTCCCCGTCGGTCACCACCAGCGCCACCGGCTCCGACCCGGGATGCCGCCGCAGATGCCGGGCGGCCAGCTTGAGCGCGTGCTGCAGGTTGGTGCCCTGCACCAGGTCCGGCTCGATCGCGGCCAGCTCACCCTGGGACAGCGACATCGCGTACCGGCCGAACCCGATGATCTGCAACGAGTCCTGCGGGAACCGCGTCGCCACCAGGTGGGACAGCGCCAGCGCCGTCTGTTTCATCGGCCCCCAGCGGCCATCGGCGAACATCGAGTACGACAGGTCGACACACAGCGCCACCACCGCCGACGCCCGCCGTTCGGTCTCGGCGACCTCGAAGTCCTCCGGTTCCAGCCGTACGGGCACCCCGGAGCCGGCCCCGGCAGCCGGCACACCCGCGGGTTCTCCGCGCCGTGCGGAGGACCAGGCACCGGCAGCCGGCACAGCCCGGCGGCGGACCGCGTTGCCGATGGTCCGGACCACGTCCAGCGGCTGCTCGTCGCCGAACTGCCAGCGCCGCGACGATCCGATCAGGTCGCCGGCCGCGCCGGCGTCGCGCAGGTCGTGCTCGCCCTGCCGTTTGCTGTCCAGATCCGAGAACACGTTCGCCAACGCGGTACGGCCGAGCCGGCGCAACGCCTTGGGCGACAGTGTCAGTCCCTCGGCGTCCCGGGTCACCCAGCCCTGCCGGCGCAGCTCCCGTTCCAGCTCGCGCAGCCGCCGCACGTCGTCGGCGGCCGACCGGCCCAGCTGGCGCTCCACTGCTTCGACGTCGACGTCGTCCAACGTCGCGCCGGGATGCTCCTGCCCGAGCTGGTCGAGCAGCTCGTCCAGGTCGGCGATCTCGCCCAGCGCCGCGGTGGCGTCGGAGTACCCGAGGTCCTCCTCGCCGCGCATCCGTTCCCCGCGGTTCCAGTTCAGCTCCGGCCGCAGCGTTCGCAGGTTGTCGGTGAGCTGCGCCAATTGGCCGCGCAACCGGCCGTCACCGAGCGCCTGCTCCATCAGCTCGGCCAGTTCCTGCCGCTGCTGCGGGGACAGCGACCGCATCAGCCGCTCCGCGGCCGCCGCACGCCGGGCCAGCGAGTCGATCAGCTCCTCGACGGTGCGCGGCCGGTCCGGGAAGAAGTCGCCGTGCTTGTCCATGAACTCGGCGAACGCGTCGTCGGTGTCCTCGCCGCGGGCGTGCCGGTCGAGCAGGTCGTTGAGGTCGTCGAGCATCTCCGAGAGCCGGGCGTCGGTGGCCGGGTCGCGGCCGCGCAGCGCGTCCCGCATGCCGGCGAACCGCTGCTCCACCACCTCGTGCCGCAGCCCGTCGAGGATCTGCTGGTACAGAGCCCGCGCCTCATCGCTGGCCCAGTCGTAGTCGGCCAGCTCCTGCACCGCCTGCGACGTCGAGCGGGGCAGGTTGTCCAACACCGCCTCGCTGAACCGGGCCGCGTCGTCGTCGCGACCGCGCAGCTCGTCCCGTTCGGCCGCGATGGCCTGGTCCAGCAGCTGCTGGGCGCGGGTGACCGCGCCGTCAAGGTTGCCGCGGCGCAGCGCGTCCCGGCGCATCCGCCGGGCCCGCGCGTACAGGTCGTCCAGGCCACGGCCGTCGCGCGGCCCCCGGCGCAGCAGGTCGCGCAGCGCGTCCCGCAGGCTCTCGCCTTCGAGCACCCGCTCTCCCACCTGGTCCACCGCGGCACGCACGTCGTACGGCGGCGCGAGCGGGTCGGGCCCGTCCCGCCATGCCCCGTACCGGAACCGGTTGCCTTTCATCGGGTTCTCCACGCCGTCCGAAGGACCAGGCGTCGGTAGCCGCTCATGTCGGTCAGCTCCCGTAGAGCGTGCGGCCGTCGTCGGTCAGCTCCTTGGCCAGCCGGCGGGACAGGTGCAGCCCCTCGAGGACGAACTCCACCCCGGACGC
>DATBGW010000364.1:0-12262 GCA_036557765.1 Actinoplanes sp. | reverse complement strand
TGCCTCCGAATGGGGACGCTGATAACCCGAAGCGGAAGATGATGCCGTGGATCTGCCGTACCTGCGCGCGCACCCGCAGCATCTCCCGACATTCCTCACCCACCAGCGCATCCGCGAGACGCCGGTGGGCGGCGGCGATGTATGTGCTGCGTCCCGGCTCACTCTGGACGACGGCACGTCGATCTTCACGAAGACCTGGCGATCGGGCTCGCCGCCGGCCGGCTTCTTCGAGGCCGAGTCGGCCGGTCTCAGCTGGCTGCGTGCGGCGGCCGCCCCGGTTCCCGAGGTGCTGGTGGCGCTGCCCGATCTGATCGCCCTGGAGTGGATCGAACGGGGCGACGCGTCACCCGCCACCGCCGAGCGGTTCGGCCGCGACCTCGCCATGCTGCACCGGTCCGGGGCGGCGGCGTTCGGTGCGGACTGGCCGGGCTTCATCGGCCCGCTGCCGCTGGACAACACCCCGTCGGCCGGCCCATGGGGGCGATGGTTCGCCGAGCGCCGGCTCCGCCCGTACCTGAAGATGTCGGCCGACCGCGGCGCGATCTCCGCGACCGACGTCACGGTGATCGAACAGCTCATCCAGGACATCGATCGGTACGACCCGCAGGAAGCGCCCGCGCGCACCCACGGTGACCTGTGGTCGGGCAACGTTCTGTGGGCCGCCGACGGCCGGGCGTGGCTGATCGATCCGGCGGCGCACGGCGGAAGCCGGGAGACCGACCTGGCCGAGTTGGCGCTGTTCGGCGGCGCGCCGCACCTGGACCGGGTGCTGGCCGCGTACCAGGAGGTGTGGCCCCTGGCCGACGGCTGGCGTGGACGGGTGCCACTGCACCAACTGCACCTGCTGCTCGTCCATACGGCGGTGTTCGGCGAGGGTTATCGGGGTGCGGTCCGCGCCGCCGCGGACGCGGCCCGCCGGCGATGAGCCGCGTCGGCGCGCGTCACAACGCCATGATCGACGGCAATGCGGCAGGCCGCGGTGCTCGCGGGGGGCAATCGGCGCCCCGAGAAGCTAGATTCGATCGGTGGGCGACGTTCAGGTGGAGACCGGTGCCGTGCGAGGCGGCGCGGGTCCGCTCGTGGACCGGTTCGGGCGCGTCGCCACCGACCTGCGGGTCTCGCTGACCGACCGGTGCAATCTGCGATGCACGTACTGCATGCCGGCCGAGGGTCTGGCCTGGATGCCGACCCGTGATCAGCTCACCGACGATGAGGTGAACCGGCTGGTCCGGATCGCGGTCGAGCTGCTCGGCGTCACCGAGGTGCGATTCACCGGGGGCGAGCCGCTGATCCGCCGGGGGCTGGTCGGCATCGTGCAGGCGGCCGCGGCCCTCGTTCCCCGCCCCCGACTGTCCGTCACCACGAACGGGCTCGGCCTCACCCGGCTTGCCCGGCCGCTCCGGGACGCCGGGCTGGACCGCGTCAACGTCTCGCTGGACACACTGTCGCCAGCGCGGTTCCAGACCCTCACCCGTCGGGACCGGCACGCAGACGTGCTCGCCGGTCTGCGCGCCGCGGCGGATGCCGGCCTGACCCCGGTGAAGATCAACACCGTGCTCATGCGCGGCGTCAACGACGACGAAGCCCCGGACTTGTTGCGTTTCGCCCTCGACCACGGATACGAGCTGCGCTTCATCGAGCAGATGCCGCTCGACGCGCAACACGGGTGGGACCGGCGGACCATGGTGACGGCCGGCGAGATCCTGACCGCACTCGCCGGCTTCGATCTGGCGCCGGACGTCGTTTCACGTGGAACCGCCCCGGCGGAGACGTGGATCGTTCCCGGCCACACCGGCGCCGACGGAGGTCCGGCCCGGGTCGGTGTCATCGCGAGCGTGACCCGCCCGTTCTGCGGCGACTGTGACCGGACCCGGCTCACCGCCGACGGGCAGGTCCGCAACTGCCTGTTCGCCACCGAGGAGTCCGACCTCCGCAGGCTGGTCCGCGCCGGCGCGCCGGACGCCGATATCGCCGAGGCCTGGCGGGTGGCGACGCGAGGTAAGCGCGCCGGTCACGGCATCGACGACCCCACGTTCCTCCAGCCGGAACGCCCGATGTCGGCGATCGGCGGGTGACCGCGATGCTGACCGTGCGCTACTTCGCGGGAGCGCGCGCGGCCGCCGGCGTACCGGTCGAGTCGGTCGGCGCGGCGACGATCGATGACCTCGCACGGGTTCTCACCGACCGCCATGGTGAGCGACTCGCGGTGGTGCTCAAGGCCGCGAGCTTCCTGGTCGACGGCCTCGCCTGTCATGATCGGCAGGCCGCCCTGCCGATCGGCGCAACAGTGGACGTGCTGCCGCCGTTCGCCGGCGGTTGAGAAAGGACCGCCTCTTGCTCGCGTTCCTCGCAGTGGTGTTCCTCGTCATCGCCCTGGTCCATCTGTACCTGTGGAAGCGCACGGTCCGGGACACGCTCCGGCCCGGCCTGGCGCGGCGGATCGGCGGGCTGGCGGCGATCGCCCTGGCGGTGCTGGTCCCGGCGACGCTCATCGGCACCCGCACCGGCGCCGCGGAATGGCTGGCGTGGCCGGGCTATCTGTGGATCGCGTTGATGTTCTACCTGCTCGTGGCACTGATCGTGCTCGAGGTTCCGAGGCTGCTCATCACGTTGACCACCCGCGTCAGAGGGGTCTCGGAGGCTGAGCCGGCGGCGGTGACCCACGCCGTGCCGCCGACCACGCAACGGACCGCCACGGTGACCGCGTACGCACCCGATGCTGCCGCCGAGAAGCCGGGCATCGAGCGGCGGCTGCTGATCGCCCGGAGCGCGGCGATCGTCGCCGGCTTGACCGCCGCCGGGATCACCGGTTACGGCGTACGGACCGCCCTCGGTCCCCCGCAGCTGGCCCGGCTCGAGTTCCCGCTCGCCAAGCTGCCCCGTGCGCTGGACGGCACCCGGCTGGCCGTCGTGTCGGACATCCACCTGGGGGCGCTCACCGGGTTGCGCCATGTCGGCCGGATCGTGGACATGATCAACTCGGTGAACGCGGACATCGTCTGCATCGTCGGCGACCTGGTGGACGGGACGGTCGAGGAGCTGGGCCGGTACGCCGAACCGCTGGCCGGCATCCGGTCCCGGCGCGGCTCGTACTTCGTGACCGGCAACCACGAGTACTACTCCGGCTTCGCGCCATGGGTCGAGGAGGTCGCCCGGCTCGGCGTACGGCCGCTGCGCAACGAACGGGTGGCCCTCGGTGGCCTGGACCTGGCCGGCGTCAACGACCTCGGCGGTGCGGAGTTCGGCGACGCGCCGGATTTCGGCAAGGCGCTCGGCAACCGTGACACCACACGCCCGGTGATCCTCATGGCCCATCAGCCGATCGCCGTGCACGACGCGGCGCCGTACGGCGTGGATCTGCAGGTCTCGGGGCACACGCACGGCGGTCAGATGGTGCCGTTCAACCTCGTGGTACGGATGGAGCAGCCGATCGTCAGCGGGCTGGGCCGGGTGGACGGCGTGCCGGTCTATGTCACGAACGGGGCCGGCTTCTGGGGACCACCGGTCCGGGTCGGCGCGCCACCTCAGATCTCGGTCATCGACCTCCGCACCCCGTAACCCCGCGATCTTGGAGTTGTGGTTGGCACAAAACGGCCGCTAACCGGCAAAAGGGCAACCACAACTCCAAGATCGCGGCGAGGGGAGGGGAAGGGGAGTCGGAACCGCTGGGGATGTGGGGTGGGGGATTCCGCGCGTGGCGACGGGGCGCGGGGACCGCGGGCGTGACAGGATGCAGCGCGTGCCCTCGGTTAGCGCAGGGTCCTCGGTCATCGCGGACACATATGTCGCGGATCTCCACATTCACTCCCGCTACTCGCGTGCCTGCAGCCGGGACCTGACGCTGCCGAACCTCGCCTGGTGGGCGCGGCGCAAGGGAATCGCGCTCCTGGGCACCGGAGACTTCACCCACCCGGCGTGGTTCGACCACCTCCGCGACAACCTCGTACCGGCCGAGCCCGGCCTGTACCGGCTGGCCGATGAGGACGATGTCGTCCGCCGGCTGCCGGGCTCCCTCCACGGTGGCGCGCCGACGCGGTTCCTGCTCAGCGTCGAGATATCCACGATCTACAAGCGCGACGACCGTACGCGCAAGGTTCACCACCTCGTGTATCTGCCGGATTTCGCGGCGGCCGCCCGGTTCACCACCGCGCTGGGCCGGATCGGCAACCTGACCGCAGACGGCCGCCCGATTCTGGGGCTGGATTCCCGGAATCTGCTGGAGATCGTGCTGGAGTCCAGCCCGGACGGTTACCTCGTGCCGGCGCACATCTGGACACCGTGGTTCTCCGCACTCGGCTCGAAGTCCGGCTTCGACGCGATCGCGGACTGCTACGCCGACCTGGCCGGCCACATCACCGCGGTGGAGACCGGCCTGTCGTCCGACCCCGAGATGAACTGGCGAGTGTCCAGCTTGGACGAATACCGTCTGGTGTCCAACTCGGACGCTCACTCGCCCGCCGCACTGGCCCGCGAGGCCACCCTGTTCGGCGGCGAGCCGGACTACTACGCAGTAAAGGACGGACGCGGGCTCGCCGGCACGCTCGAGTTCTTCCCCGAAGAGGGCAAGTACCACGCCGACGGCCACCGCGCCTGCGGCATCAACTGGGAGCCGGCCCGCACCCGGCGCAACGGCGGCCGGTGCCCCGAGTGCGGCAAGCCGCTGACCGTGGGCGTGCTCAGCCGGGTCGAGGACCTCGCGGACCGGGACGTCGGCCGGCCCCGGCCGCAGCGCGTGGAACACCTGATCCAGCTGCACCAGGTGATCGGCGAGGTCAACGGCGTCGGACCGAAGTCCAAGACCGTCGAGGCGCAGCTCAACCACCTGGTCGCCACGCTCGGCCCGGAGCTGGCGATCCTCCGCACGGTCCCGCTGGAGGAGATCGGCAAAGCCGGCGGCGAGACCCTGCGGGAGGCGATCGCCCGGCTGCGTCGCGGCCAGGTGCGCCGCATCGCCGGGTACGACGGCGAATACGGCGTTCTCACGCTGTTCGAACCCGGCGAGCTCCGTACGTCCGGGGTGGCCGCACAGGCCGAGACCTTGTTCGACGTTCCGGTGCCGCAGCAGCGCCGGGCCGCACCGGCACCGGCGATCACCCGCGCGGCCGCGCCGAAGGTCAGGGAGCCGGCGAAGAAGCCGCCGCCCCCGATACCGCCGCCGTCGCCACACGAGCCGTTCGAACCGATGCTGGCCGGGATGGAGGAGGTCGGCACCGGCCTGCTGGACCGGCTCGACGCCATGCAACGGGTGGCGGCGTCGGCGCCCGGCGGCCCGCTGCTGATCGTGGCCGGTCCCGGCACCGGCAAGACCCGCACGCTCACGCACCGGATCGCGTACCTCTGCGCCGAGCTCGGCGTCTTCCCCGAACGCTGCCTGGCGATCACGTTCACCCGGCGGGCCGCGGAAGAGCTGCGGGAACGCCTGGACGCACTGCTGGGTGACGCCGGCGCGGACGTCACGGTCGGCACGTTCCACGCGGTAGGGCTGACGATCCTCAAGGAGAACGCCCGCGCGGCGGGCCTGCCGCCGACCTGGCGGATCGCCGACGACACCGAACGTGCCGAGGCCCGGGAGCAGGCCGGCGACGACGACCTCGCGTACGCCAAACTGCTGCGCCAGCAGGACCTCGTGGACACCGACGACCTCATCACGCTGCCGCTGCAGGTTCTGCGGGACGATCCGGGGCTGGCCGACCAGTACCGCAAGCGCTGGCAGTGGATCTTCGTGGACGAATACCAGGACGTCGACGAGCACCAGTACGACCTGCTTCGGCTGCTGAGCCCGGCGGACGGGAACCTGTGCGCGATCGGTGATCCGGACCAGGCGATCTACTCGTTCCGGGGCGCCGACGTCCGGTACTTCCTGCGCTTCGCCGAGGACTTCACTGATGCGCGGCTGGTCCGGCTGACCCGCAACTACCGTTCGTCGGCGCCCATTCTGGCCGCGGCCGTGCAGGCGATCGCACCGGCCTCGCTGGTCAGCGGCCGGCGGCTCGACCCGGCGCGGCTGGATCCGGAGTCCCCGCTGGTCGGCCGCTACTACGCGGCAAGCGCGGCGGACGAGGCCGACTTCGTCGTCCGGACCGTGGACGAACTGGTCGGCGGACTGTCGCACCGGTCCCTGGACTCCGGCCGGGTCGACTCGCGGGCGGTGGCGCCCGGCACACTGTCCTTTTCGGACATCGCCGTGCTGTACCGGACGGACGCGCAGGCCGGGCCGATCGTCGAGGCGCTGTCCCGGGCCGGCGTGCCGGTGCAGAAACGCTCGCACAACCGCCTGCGCGACCGTGCCGGCGTGCAGGCGATCGCCCGCGAACTGCGGCACGCGGACGGCCTGGGCGGATCGCTCGCCGCCCGCGTGAAGCTCACCACCGGGGTGCTGGCCCAGCGGTACGCGGCACCGACGCTCGACGCCGAGCAGCTGGATCCGGAGGACATCTGGACCGCCGCGGAGCTGCTGCTGCCGTTGGCCCACCGGCTCGGCGACGATCTGCCGCGATTCCTGCAGGCGATCGCCACCGGCGCGGAGGTGGACGCGCTGGACCCGCGCGCCGAGGCGGTCAACCTGCTCACCCTGCACGCCGCGAAGGGGTTGGAGTTTCCGGTCATATTCCTGATCGGCTGCGAGGACGGCCTGCTGCCGCTGCGCTGGCCCGGTACGGCGCTCTCCGACGACGATCTGGCCGAGGAACGCCGGCTGTTCTTCGTCGGGATCACCCGCGCGCAGGACCGGCTGTACGTGACGCACGCGGCACGGCGGTTCCGGCACGGCAGCGACCGCGCGCAGTCGCCGACGCCGTTCCTGGACGCCATCGACACGGGCCTGTTCGAACGGCTCGGCGACCAGGTGCCGGCCCGCCCCAAGGACCGCCAGCTCAGGCTGTTGTAGCGACGCCGAGCAGCGCGCCCACCAGCAGCGCCGGACCGAACGGCAGCGCAGTGCGCCGCCGTGCCCGCCCGGTGAGCAGCAGGACCAGCGCCATCGGGCCGTTGATCAGATGCGGCAGCACCGTGCCGACGGCCACCGCCGGCCAGCCCAGGAAGCCCAGCACGAACGCCAGCACGGCTGCCAGCTTGACGTCGCCGAGGCCGAGGCCGCCGCCGGGCAGCAGTGCCACGCCCAGGTAAGCCACGCCGACGAGCGCCGCCGCCAGCATGGCCCGGCCGGCCCGGGCCGGCTCATCCGCCAGCACCGAGCCCACGGTCAGCGGCACGCCGGCCGACACCGCCAGCAGTGCGACCACCGGATCGGGCAACCGCCGGCACCGCGCGTCGATCTGCGCCAGCACCGCGCCCATCACGGCGGCGATCAGCAGCACCGGAAGCACGGCGCGTCCGCCCACGGTGGCACCGAGCAGCCCCGCGGCGGCAGCCGAGCCGGCGACCGTACGCCAGGGAAACCCGGCGCACGGGCACGCGGCTCCGGCCCGTACCCAACCGGCCGGACCGGGCGGAAACGGCAGTGCGCAGGCCGCGCACGCCGACCGCGGCGGACGTCCGGAGGGGACCGCCAGACGGTGGGCGATCCGGGGCACGAAGGCGCCCGCTGCCGCGCCGAACACGACCGCGTGCAGAACCAGAAATGACGGCACGGTGCGAGACGGTAGCGGGTGAACGCGACCGGCGCGGTCCGCACGCTACGGTGGCGTACATGTCGCAGAACGGCCCGTACCCAGGACCGCCGCAGCATCCGTGGTCCAGCGGGGACGACGAGCCGTACACTGAGCCGGCCGATCCGTGGGGTGCGCAGACCAGTCCGGCGCCCGAGTCGTCACTGCTCTACGCGCCGCCGTACGGAGGGACCACGCCGCCGGTGTGGGGTGCGCCTCCGCCGCCACGGCGGAGCCGCAACATGCCGATCGTGGCGCTGGTCGTCGTCCTCGGCCTGCTCATCGTCGGCGGGCTGGGCACCGCGGCCTGGCTGTTGAGCCGCGGCTCGCGGCCGGCGGCCGGCTCCGGCGTGCTTCCCACCACGACCACGCCCACCACTACAGCGAACGCGGCCGATCCACAGCCGAGCGAGGACGCGCGCTTCGTCAAGAAGGGCGAGTGCGTCCGCAACGAGGGCACCGCCGCCGCGCCCGCGATGACGATCGTGCCGTGCGCCAGCGGCACGTACGAAGTGCTCAAGCGGATCGACGGCCGGACCACGGGTGAGGCTGACGCCGAGGCGAAATGCAGCAAGGTGCCCGCGTACACCAAGTGGTACTTCTACGACAGCGAGCTGGACAGCCTCGACTTCGTGCTGTGTCTCAAGGAGCGATAGGACGCTCTAGCAAGATCTAGCGTTTTCGCAAGACCACCCGAGATACGACTCGATACGACTCTCTAGCTTTTCGCCTAGACAGCCCGATACGGTGCTATCCGTGGACCCGGTCCGGAATCCGTACGCTCCCGGCGCTGGTCAGCGCCCACCCGAACTCGCCGGCCGCGCGCGCGAGCTGGAGGCGTTCGACGTCGTTCTGGAACGCGTGGCGCGCGGCCGGCCGGAACGCAGCCTGGTCCTGACCGGTCTGCGCGGCGTCGGCAAGACCGTCCTGCTGAACACGACGCGGTCGGCGGCGATCGGTCGCCTGTGGGGCACCGGCAAGATCGAGGCGCGGCCCGAGCAGTCCCTGCGCCGCCCGGTGGCGGCCGCGCTGCACATGGCGATCCGCGAGCTCACGCCGCACCACCGCAACCCCGACCGCGTGGACGAGGTGCTCGCCGTCCTGAAGGCGTTCGCGTTGCGCGCCAACGACGCATCAGCGAAGCTGCGCGACCGCTGGTCGCCGGGCATCGACGTGCCGCCCGCGCGCGGCCGGGCCGACTCCGGCGACATCGAGATCGACCTGGTCGAGCTGTTCACCGACGCCGCGTCGCTGGCCACCGACGTGGGCACCGGGATTGCGCTGTTCATCGACGAGATGCAGGATCTCGGACCGGCCGACGTGTCAGCGCTCTGCGCCGCCTGCCACGAGCTGTCCCAGCTCGGGGCGCCGCTCATCGTCGTGGGCGCGGGGCTGCCGCACCTCCCGGCCGTACTGTCCGCGGCCAAGTCCTATTCGGAACGATTGTTCCGCTACCAGCGCATCGACCGGCTCGACCGCATCGCCGCGGACCTGGCGCTGTGCGCGCCGGCCGCCCGGGAGGACGTCGAGTACGAACCGAAGGCACTCGATCTGCTCTACGAGAAGTCCGGCGGCTATCCCTATTTCGTCCAGGCGTACGGCAAGGCGACCTGGGACCACGCTCCGACCTCGCCGGTGACCGCCGCGGACGTGCGGGTCGCGGCGCCGGAGGCGGAGGCCGAGCTCGCGGTCGGGTTCTTCGGTTCCCGGTTCGAGCGGGCCACCCCGGCCGAACGCGAGTACATGCGAGCCATGGCCACCCTGTCCGGGGATCCGGACAACGACATGGACGCGGCGGTGCCCACCGCCGACATCGCCGCGGCGTTGGCCCGCAAGCCCGCGAGCCTGTCCCCAGCCCGGGACGCGCTGATCAAGAAGGGGCTCATCTATTCCGGCGAACGCGGGACTGTAGCGTTCACGGTGCCGCACTTCGGCCGTTACCTGCGTACCCAGCCAGCATGAGAGTTGGTGGGAGGGTATAACCGCTTCATGAAGCCCGTTCGCAGCGCCGCCCGCGCCATGCTCGCCTCGATCTTCGTGATCAGCGGAGCCCGGATCCTCATCAATCCCGATTCGCGCGTCGACGCGGCGAAGCGGGTGACCGACCGGCTGAAGCCGCTCATCGAGCGGACGGACCCGCGCCTGCCCACCGACACACGCACGCTCGTACGCCTGAAGGCGGGTACCGACGTGGCCGCCGGACTGCTGCTGGCCACCGGTCGCCTGACCCGGCCGGCCGCCGCGGTGCTCGCGGCGAACCTGATCCCGACCACGCTCGCCGGACATCCGTTCTGGGCGATGCCGAAGCCGGAACGCTCCGTGCACGAGGTCAACTTCCTCAAGAACCTGGGCCTGCTGGGCGGTCTGCTCCTCGCCGCGGCGGACACCCAGGGCAAGCCCAGCGTCGGGTACCGCACCACGCACGCGATCGACCGATCGCAACGCTCGATGCGCCGCGCCGTGCGCACCGCGAAACGGGAGGCGAAGATCGCGGCGGTGTCCGCGACAACGGCTCGTAAGCTGCCGGGGTGACCAACGCCGGTTCGCGGCGTTAAGCGATCGGGGCCGCGACCGGTCTCTCGGTGGAATCGAGCAAGGATCGCGGCATGTCGACCACAGCGCAACCGGCACGCGTTCAGCGTCTCGCGGGCCGGTCCGTCGTGGTCCTGGCCGGATCCGCCGCCGCGCTGTTCGCGATCACCACGTTCATCCACCGGTACGAGCTGGTGGATCTCGCCGCGCAGCACGCGGCCGTACGCAGTTGGGCCGGCGGGGGCAGCCTGTACGCGTACCGCTCCGCCGACAGCGGCCTAGGTACCACGCTGCCGCCGGTAGCCGCGCTCGGGCTGGCGCCGCTGGCATTCCTGCCACTGTGGACGGTGGGTGTGCTGCTCGGCGCGGTCGGCGTAGGGTCCCTGGTCCTCGCGTTGATCGCGCTGGTCGGTCCGGTGGCCCGCCGCTACCGGCGGCGGCACTGGCCTGCAGTGTTCGCCGCCGCGGCGCTGGCGCTGACCCTCGAACCGGTGCGCGCGGCCATCGGCCGTGGTGACCTCGATCTGCTGGCGTTCGGGCTGATCACCGCCGATGTGGTGGCGCTGCGCCGCGGGGCGTGGGCGCGCAGCCGAGCCGCCTGGTGGCCGGGGCCGCCGGTCCCGGCCCGGGCCGGTCCCGTGCGGCGCGGCTGGGCGACCGGTGCGTGGGCCGGAGCCGGTACCGGACTGGCCACCGCGCTCACCGTCGGTCCGGTGTTGCTACTCGGATACTTCGCCGTCACCCGGCAGTGGCGGGCCGCGCTGACCGGTCTCGCCACGGTCTGCGCGCTACTGGGAATCGCGGTGCTGGTGGCGCCGCGCGAGGTGGCGGCGTGGGCGGGCGACGTGCTGTGGCGGCTGGACGGCGTCGACCACACCGGAAATCAGTCGCTTGCGGGTGTGCTGGCCCGGCTGTACGACTCGGCCACCACACCGCTGCTGCTGTGGTTCTCGTTCGCCCTGCTCGTCGTCGCGGTCGGGATGATCCGCGCTCGGGGCGCGCATGCCGACGGCGACGAGATCGCCGCCTTTCTCCTGGTCGGCCTCACCGGCGCGGTCGTCGGCCCGATCAGTGACACGCACGAGCTGGTGTGGGTGCTGCTGGCGATCCTCGTCCTGGTAGACGCGTCAGCCCATTCCCTATCCGCCTTCCGCCTCCCCCTCCTCCGCCTCCCCCTCCTCCGCCTCCCCCTCCTCCGTCGATCTTGGAGTTGTGGTTGGCCTTTCGCGGCTTTGCGCCGGTTTTCTTCCAACCACAACTCCAAGATCGCGGCGAAGGGTCGGCGGGGGCTGGCATACGCCGTGGGGGCGGCGCTGGTCTACCTGCTCTTCGTGACCGCCCCGATGGAGAGCTTCGGCGGTCCGCTGGCCGCGAATGCCTATGCCATCGGGCTGATCCTGCTGCTGAATGCGGTGCCGTGGCGGCCCGGTGTAGCGCCGGCCTTCCCGATCAACCGTTGGGCCAAGCGTTCGCGTCGCCCGCAAACGATCCCGCCGGCACGGCGCCCCGTCCCGTAGCCAACGCTCCCTCTCCGCGATCTTGGAGTTGTGGTTGCCTTTTCGCGGCCTTGCGCCTGATTCGTGCCAACCACAACTCCAAGATCGCGGAGAGGGGTAGGAAGCCGTCGGGACTGCTCCAGAACGTCGCAGGGCTTGCTTCCTGGACCGTTAAGGACAGTTGACCCACTCGTCGGTGCCGTCGGCGAACACCTGGCGCTTCCAGATCGGCAGCCGGGCCTTGGCCTCGTCCACGAGCCGGGCGCACGCCGCGAACGCGGCCGCCCGATGGGCGGTGCTCACGGCGGCGACCAGCGCGACGTCGCCGATCTGAAGTACGCCGACGCGGTGCGAGACGGCCACCGCGAAGACGGCCGGGTCCGCGGCGATCTCGTCCGCGACCGCACGCAGCACAGTCTCGGCGGTGGGGTGGCCCTCATACTCCAGCAGCGTCACCGTGCGGCCGTGGTCGTGGTCCCGGACGACCCCCTGGAACGACACGACCGCGCCGGCCCGCTGATCGGCGACGGCCGCCTCGTGCGTGGCGAGGTCGAGCGGCTCGTTGACCACCGCGGCGATGACCACGACGGCGTTCATCGGCGTCCTCCCGAAGTCGCGCTCGTCGGC
>DATBGW010000363.1:0-6666 GCA_036557765.1 Actinoplanes sp. | reverse complement strand
GAGGGCGCCCGCGACGGCCGTACGGTCGACGACCTCATGGACGCCGGCCGCCGCGTCCTCACCCGCGACGACGTCCTCGAGGGCGTGCCGGAAATGCTGACCGAGGTGCAGGTCGAGGCCACGTTCCCGGACGGCACGAAGCTGGTCACCGTGCACGGGCCGATCTCATGATCCCCGGCGAGACGCTGCCCGGTGACGGCCCGATCGAGCTGAACGCGGGCCGGCCGGTGCTGGCGCTGACCGTCCGCAACACCGGCGACCGGCCGGTGCAGGTCGGCTCGCACTACCACTTCGCCGAGGCGAACGCCGCGCTGGACTTCGACCGCGCCGCCGCCTGGGGACACCGCCTGGCGGTGCCGGCCGGCACGTCGGTGCGGTTCGAGCCGGGCATGCCGCGCGACGTGGAGCTCGTGCCGCTGGCCGGGCGCCGGATCGTCCCCGGTCTGCGCGGCCTCGCCGCCGGCCCGCTGGACACCCCGCCGCCGCCTCCGGCGCCGGATCCCGACGACATCGAGCCGGCCGGTTCACTGGACGAGGACGCCGATTCCCTCGGCGAAGCCCTGCCCGGCAACGGCAGCCCGCGATGAGCACGCTGGACCGCGGCCGGTATGCGGCGCTCTACGGCCCTACCGCCGGGGACCGGATCCGCCTCGCCGACACCAACCTGCTGATCGAGATCGAGGAGGACCGCAGCGCCGGTCCCACGCCCGGCGACGAGGTGGTGTTCGGCGGCGGCAAGGTGATCCGCGAGTCGATGGGCCAGTCCCGCGCGACCCGCGCCGAGGGGACGCCCGACACGGTCATCACCGGTGCCGTGGTGCTGGACCACTGGGGCATCGTCAAGGCGGACATCGGTATCCGCGACGGCCGCGTCACCGCGCTCGGCAAGGCCGGTAACCCGGAGACTATGGACGGTGTCCATCCCGATCTGATCATCGGACCGGGCACCGAGATCATCGCCGGGAACGGCCGCATCCTCACCGCCGGAGCAATCGACACCCACGTCCACCTGATAAGTCCCACCATAGTGGACACCGCGCTCGCCGCCGGCATCACGACGATAGTCGGCGGCGGCACCGGTCCGGCCGAGGGCACGAAGGCCACCACGGTGACCCCGAACGCGTGGCATCTGGCCCGGATGCTCGAGGCCCTCGACGTCTTTCCGGTCAACGTCCTGCTGCTCGGCAAGGGCAACACCACATCGGAGGAATCGATGTGGGAGCAGCTGCGGGGCGGCGCCGGCGGGTTCAAGCTGCACGAGGACTGGGGCACGACCCCGGCGGCCATTGACGCGTGCCTGCGCGTGGCGGACGCGTCCGGCGTGCAGGTCGCCATCCACACCGACACGCTGAACGAGGCCGGTTTCGTCGAGGAGACGCTACGGGCGATCGCCGGCCGGTCCATCCACGCGTACCACACCGAAGGCGCCGGTGGCGGGCATGCCCCGGACATCATCACTGTCGCGTCCCACCCGAACGTGCTGCCGTCGTCGACGAACCCCACCCGTCCGTACACCCGCAACACGCTCAGCGAGCACCTGGACATGCTGATGGTCTGCCATCACCTGAACCCGGCGGTGCCCGAGGATCTGGCGTTCGCGGAGAGCCGCATCCGTCCGTCCACAATGGCCGCCGAGGACCTGCTGCACGACCTCGGCGCGATCTCGATGATCGGATCGGACTCGCAGGCCATGGGCCGGATCGGCGAGGTGGTCCTGCGCACCTGGCAGACCGCGCACGTCATGAAGACGCGTCGCGGTGCGCTGCCCGGCGACGGCGCCGCCGACAATTTCCGCGCCCGGCGCTACGTCGCGAAGTACACCATCTGCCCGGCCGTCACCCACGGCATGGCCGAACAGGTCGGGTCCGTCGAGCCCGGCAAACTCGCCGATCTCGTGCTCTGGGACCCGGCGTTTTTCGGCGTACGGCCAGCGCTCGTGCTCAAGGGCGGCATGATCGCGTACGCGCAGATGGGCGACGCGAACGCATCAATCCCGACGCCGCAGCCGGTACTGCCACGGCGGATGTTCGGCGGGTACGGCGCCGTGCCGGCGCAGACGTCGCTCGCGTTCGTGGCCCCGGCCGCGATCGACGCGCTGCTCGGTGACCGGATCGGGTGCAAGCGCGCGTTCGCGCCGGTCGCCGACACCCGGTCGGTGGGCAAGGGCGACCTGCCGCTGAACGACGCGCTGCCGCGGATCGAGGTCGAGCCTGATACGTTCACGGTCCGGATCGACGGTTCGGTGGTCGAGCCGGAACCGGTCACGGAGCTGCCGATGGCGCAGCGGTACTTCCTGTTCTGACATGAGCCTCTCGACGTTGCTGGTGCTGGCGGACGGCCGGCTGCCGTCCGGCGGGCACGCGCACTCGGGCGGTCTCGAGGCGGCCGTAGCGGCCGGCCGGGTCGCCGACGTGGCTTCATTGGACGGCTTCCTCCGCGGGCGGCTCAACACGGCGGGACGGGTGGCCGCGGCGTTCGCGGCGGCAGCCTGCGCCCGTACCGGCGAGTGGTCCGCGCTGGACGCCGGCATGGACGCCCGGACGCCGTCGCCCGCGCTTCGGGCCGCGTCCCGGGCGCAGGGGCGGTCGCTGATACGGGTGGCCCGGCGGATGTGGCCGCTGGGTTCGGCGGCGCCGGACGGGCCGCGTGCGCTGCTCGAGCTGATTGGTCGGGAGCCACACCATGCGGTCGCGATCGGCGCGGTCGCCGCTGCGGCCGGGCTCGGGTCGGTGGAGGCCGCCGTGGCCGCCGCGTACGGCGCTGTCACAGCGCCGGCGAGCGCGGCGGTTCGGCTGCTCGGGCTCGACCCGTACGCCGTGCACGCGCTGCTGGCCGCGCTGGCGCCGGACTGTGATCGGATCGCGGCGTCGGCGGCGGAGCGGGCCTTCGATCCGGTCGATGCGCTGCCGGCCGCGGGTGCCCCGCTGCTCGACATAGGCGCCGAGGTTCACGCCACCTGGGAGGTGCGTCTCTTTGCATCCTGACTCGTCACATCCACACACCCATCCCCATCCCGGCGTCGATCCACACCCGCCGTTGGCCGGCATGCCAGGGGTATCGCCTGGCTACGATCCGAACGGCGCTCCGGTCGCCGGGGCGCGGGCGTTGCGGATCGGCATCGGCGGGCCGGTCGGGTCCGGCAAGACCGCGCTGGTCGCCGCGCTGTGCCGGGCGCTCGGCGGCGAGCTGCGGCTGGCCGTCGTCACGAACGACATCTACACCACCGAGGACGCGGACTTCCTGCTCCGCAACGGAGTGCTGCCGGCCGACCGCATCCGCGCCGTAGAGACCGGCTGCTGCCCGCACACCGCGATCCGCGACGACATCTCGGCGAACCTGGACGCGGTCGAGGACCTCGAGGCCACGTTGGGCCCGCTCGATCTCGTGCTGGTGGAGAGCGGCGGTGACAACTTGACCGCGACGTTCAGCAAGGGGTTGATCGACCGGCAGATCTTCGTGATCGACGTCGCGGGCGGGGACAAGGTACCGCGCAAGGGCGGCCCGGGCGTGACCACAGCGGATCTGCTCGTCATCAACAAGACCGACCTAGCGCCGCTGGTCGGCGCGGACCTCGAGGTGATGCGGCGCGACGCCGCCGCCCGCCGCGGCGACCTGCCTACCGTCTTCCTGTCCCTGGTGGAGGATCCCGCCGCCACCCCCGTCACCACCTGGATCCGCACGCTATGACGACCCCACCGCCCCCCTTCCCGCCGATCTTGGAGTTGTGGTTGCCCTTATGGGCGTTTGGGGCTCCTTTGGCCCAACCACAACTCCAAGATCGCGGAGGGTTTGGCGGCGGCTGATGCGAGCGCACGCGCGGATCGCCGTCGAAGCGGACCGACGCGGCGGGACCCGCGCATCCGTGCTGCGGTCCGAGTCCCCGCTGCTGTTACGCCGGACCGGACCGGCGGGTGCCGGCCTCGTCGCATTTCCCATGGGCGCCGCGACCCGACCACCGACGAACACCGGCCTCACCACGCATCCCACAGGCGCCGCGACCCGACCACCGACGAACACAGGCCTCGCCACGCATCCCACAGGCGCCGCGGCCCGACCACCGACGAAGACCGGCCTCACCGCGCATCCCACGGGCGCCGCGGCCCGACCACCGACGAACACCGGCCTCACCGCGCATCCCACGGGCGCCGCGGCCCGACCACCGGCAGACGCCGGCCTCACCACGCATCCCATGGGCGCCACGGCCGGACCATCGGCGGACAGCGGCCTCACCGTGCATCTGGTGGGCGGCGCGGCCGGGCCGCTGTGCGGTGACGACCTGCGCCTCGACGTCGAGGTGGGACCCGGCGCGTGGCTGGACGTCCGCAGCGTCGCCGCGTCGCTGGCGCTGCCCGGACCGCCGGGACGGCCGCCGTCCCGGCTCAGCCTGCGCGTGACGGTTGCGGAGGGCGGAACGCTGCGCTGGTTCCCGGAGCCACTGATCGCCGCCGCCGGCTGCCATCACATCACCAGCACGGAGATACGGGTCGCAGCCGGCGGCACGCTCGTCTGGCGGGACGAACTGGTCTGCGGCCGGCACGGCGAGGACCCCGGCAACGCCGCTACGGAGATCACCGTGCGGTACGCCGGAGCCACGCTCTACCGGCACGAGCTCGCGGTCGGTCCGGCGGCGCCGGGATGGTGCGCCGCCGCCGTGCTCGGCGGATGCCGGGCGGTCGGTTCGGTGGTCGTGGTCGGCGGCGCCGTACTGGGCGGACCCCCGGCGGTCGGTTCGATGGTCGTGGCCGAGGCCGATCCGCCGCCCGCCGCGACCCTCGGCGACGCGGCGATCATGCCGCTGGCCGGTCCGGGATTCGTCGCCATGGCCGTGGGCGCGGACATCCGGCAGGTGCGGGCCGTCCTGGATCCGCTGTCCGCGCTGGCGGAGGGCCGTATCCCTCGATCATGAGGCTCGCGCAACCGGTTATCGCGCCGTCGGTTGCGCGCGATCATGGGGTCAGAAGGGCCGGTTTATCCATTCTGTGCCGGACAACTCCATGATCGCGCCAGTCGGTTGCACGCGATCATAGGATTGGTCCGGCGATTTGCGCGGATTAGCCATGATCGACGACGATCCAATGTCAGGCGGCCACCGCGATGGGCACGCCGTGGCTGTCCGTCAGCGCCAGCCTCGTGTGCAGGTTGCCCTGCCGCGCGACCCGCTCGAAGTACTCCGACCGCCGGCGCTGCAGGCACCCCTTCCGGGAGCGGGGACCGCCGGCCGCAACCGTGAGCAATTCCGGGGCGAGGGAGCTGTTCAGCCCCTCCCGGAGCAGGCGCAGGGCCTCGGTGCGCAGCTGCGAGATCCGTGATTCGGTGACACCGAGCTGGGTCGCCACCTCGCTCAGCGGCAGCTCCTGCAGGAACGACTGCGTGACGACCATGCGAAGCCGCTCGGGCAGCGCCTGAATGGCTTGGTGCAGATACCCGAGCCGCTCCCGCTTGAGCAGCAGGTCCTCGGGCCCTTCGGACTGTTCCGGCACCATCTCCTCGGCGGCGCCGGTCGGAAAGCCCTGCAGGCTGAGCAGCGCCGCCTTCTGGACGTCTTCCTCCACCGAGGCCAGCTCGGAGACACCGATGCCGAGCATCTCGGCCACCTCGGCCTCGGTAGGCGTACGACCCAGCGCGGACGTCAGCTCCTGGCGCGCCTGAGCCGTACGACGGGCGCGGGCCCGGACGGACCGGCTGGCCCAGTCCTGACCGCGCAGCTCGTCCAGCAGCGCGCCGCGGATCCGCACGGCCGCGAACCGGTGGAACGGGATGCCGCGGGTCACGTCGAACGAGCGTGCGGCGCCGAGCAGTGCGGCGAAGCCCGCGGAGGACAGGTCGTCGGCGTGCACATGGCCGGGAACGCGGTTCAGCAGCTCACGGACCAGATGGCCAACCATCGGCATGTGTTCGCGGACCAGGTCCTCGAGATCGCGCGCGGACGGCGCGTCGTGGGTGGTACCGATGGTGGCGGGGAGTTCAGGCGTGGTGGTCACGTTTGTTCTCCTCGCTCGTACGTCCCGGTCGAGAGACCGGCTCACGAGGAGAACCCTTGCCGCCGCTGGGTGCAGGTGCGGCCGAATTCGGTTGCTTTTATGGAGTTTTTCCGGAAAAAGACTCAGGTCACCATCTCGGCGTCCCGGGACGCCGGCACCGTCTCGCGCAGGGCTTGCCGCACCCATCGCATCCGGGACACTGCTGCTTCGGGGTGGTCCCCGAACTCGGCGGCGACACCAGCGGCGCAGCCGTCGCTGCCGTATCGAAGGATCATTGCGGTGACGGCCCCCTCGACCGCACCGTGGCTGGGGCACTCCGATGGCTGGAGGCAGGAGACGAAGAGCGCCTCAGCCGCCAGATCCTCGACCGTGCTGATCATGTCGAACTCCCCGATGTGCGACGACGTGCCGCGAACCAGCTAACGTCCGCGTCGGTGCTGAGCGGCAGCTCGGCGGGTGCAGCACGGTTGCGCTTCCCATCTTCCTCACGCCGGTCAAGCCGCGCGGCAGGCTCGCCGACGCGCCCGCCCCATTCCCGCCGACATTGGAGTTGTGGTTGGCGCAGAAGCGGATGAACCGCCCATAAGGGCAACCATAACTCCAAGATCGGCGGGAATGGGGACAGCGTGTCGGCGAGCCTGCCGCGCGGCTTGACCGGCGTGAGGAAGATGGGAAGCGCAACCGT
>DATBGW010000362.1:0-22959 GCA_036557765.1 Actinoplanes sp. | reverse complement strand
GCAGGCTGGGCGCGCGAGTGAGCCAGTTGCCCTCCGGCTGCATGCCGATGATCTCGGAGTGCGCATGCTGGGCGATCTGGCGGATCATCGTCGTCCGGTAGCCGTCCGGCATCCAGTCACGCGGCTCGACCCGCTGGTCCTTATCGATGGTCTCGGCGAACACCGCCGCGCCGTCCGTCATCATGCGCGCTCCACCAGCAGCGAGACGCCCTGGCCGACACCCACGCACAGGGTGGCGAGGCCGCGGCGGGCGTTCTCGCGTTCCATCCGGCCCATCAGCGTGACCGCCAGCCGGGCGCCGGAGCAGCCCAGCGGATGGCCCAGCGCGATCGCGCCGCCGTCGGCGTTCACCTTCTCCTCGTCCAGCTTGAGCCGGCGGATGACGGCGAGGGCCTGCACCGCGAACGCCTCGTTCAGCTCGACGGCGTCGAGGTCGTCGGCGCTCCAGCCGGCCCGGGACAGCGCCTTCTCCGTGGCCGGGACCGGGCCCAGGCCCATGAGCTGCGGCGTCACGCCGGCACTGGCCGCGGTGACGATCCGGGCGCGCGGCTGCAGGCCGTACCGTTCGACGGCGGCGGCGCTGGCCACGACGATCGCCGCCGCGCCGTCCGACAGCGGCGACGATGACCCCGCGGTCACCACGCCGTCGCGGCGGAACGCCGGGCGCAACGCTCCCAGCTTCTCCAGCGTCGATCCCCGGCGCGGGATCTCGTCGACGCGGACGTCGCCGACCGGCGTGATCTCGGCGTCGAACCGGCCGGCGTCGATCGCCGCGATCGCCCGCTGGTGGCTGCGCAACGCGAACGCGTCGCTCTCCGCGCGGCCGATGCCGTCCAGGATCGCGACCTCCTCGGCGGTGTCGCCCATCGGCAGCGTGATGCGGCGCTCCTCCGGGCCGGTGCCGGCCGCCTTGTCGTGCTCGGCGAAGCGCGGGTTGGTGAACCGCCAGCCGATCGACGTGTCGGCGACCTCGCCGGGCCGCGCCCACGGCGTACCGGGCTTGGCCATCACCCACGGCGCCCGGGTCATCGACTCGGTTCCGCCGGCCACCACGACATCGGCTTCGCCGATCCGGACCGCGTTCGCGGCCGAGACCACCGCGGTCAGCCCGCTGGCGCAGAGCCGGTTGACGGTGTAGGCCGGGGTGGTGTCGGGGAGGCCGGCGAGCAGCACGGCCATCCGGGCCACGTTGCGGTTGTCCTCGCCCGCCTGGTTGGCCGCGCCCAGGACCACCTCGTCGACGGCGTCGTCCGGCACACCGGCCCGGCTCACCGCCTCGCGGACCACCTGGGCGGCGAGGTCGTCGGCACGTACGCCGGCCAGCGCGCCGCCGTACTTGCCCTGCGGCGTACGGACGCCGCCGACTAGGAACGCCTCAGCCATCCGCGCCCACCTCCTGATCGATGTGGCGACGGGACTGCAGGGTGAAGAACCGGCCGGTGACGAACCAGTCGTCGGTCAGCGACGCGGTGGCGGCCGGGTTGGCCGCCGAGCCGTGCAGATCGCTGAACGCGGCGGTCTGGTTGACGAACACGCCGCCGGTGAGGTTTTCGGACAGGTTCACGCCGGCGTCCAGCGCGGCCTCGCGGGCCGCCGCCAGGACGTCCGGCGATGATGAGTACACCAACGCCGTCAGCGCGCCGTGGTGCCGGACCGTCTCGGCGAACAGCGCGAGGCTGTGCGCGGTCGACTCGGTGGTGATGACGAACGACACCGGACCGAACCACTCGCGCGTGTACACCTTCTCGTCGGCGGCGTCCAGCCGTACGACGACCGGTGTGCGGATCGTCGCCTCCGGCCAGGCCTCGTCGGTCACGGCCGCCGACGGCGCGATGACGCTCGGCGCGCCGTTCGCCTCGGTCAGCCGGGCCAGAACCCCGTCGTTGACGATGGCGCCGAGCGTGCCCGCGGCGCGCTTCGGGTCGCCGAGCAGCTTGCCGATGGCACCGGTCAGATCGGCGGCGAACTCGTCGACGCCGCGGTGCCCGGCGTCGGTCTCGATGCCGCCCTGCGGCACCAGGAGGTTCTGCGGCGTGGTGCACATCTGCCCGCTGTACAGCGACAGCGAGAACGCCAGGTTCCGCAGCATCCCGCGGTAGTCGTCGGTGGAGTCGAGGATCACCGTGTTGAGCCCGGACTTCTCGGCGTAGACGACGGCCTGCCGGGCGTTCGCCTCCAGCCAGTTGCCGAACTCGCTGGAGCCGGTGAAGTCCACGACCCGGACGTCCGGATGGGTGGCCAGGGCGACCGCGATGCCGTCGCCCGGCTCCTCGACTGCGAGCGTCACCACGTTGGGGTCCTGCCCGGACTCGGCCAGCACCTCGCGCGCCGCCTGCACCGTGATGGCAAGCGGCAGCACGGCGCCGGGGTGCGGCTTGACGATTACTGTGTTGCCGGCGACCAGGCTCGCGAACAGCCCGGGATATCCGTTCCAGGTGGGGAACGTGGTGCAGCCGACGACCAGCGCCACACCGCGCCCCACGACGGTGGAGGTCTTCTCCAGCCGCAGCGGGTCACCGCCACGCTGCGGTTTCGTCCACGTCGACGTCGCCGGCATGCGGGTGGAGGCGGCCAGTGCGTACGCCACCGCCTCGAGCGCGCGCTCCTGCGCGTGCGCGCCGCCGGCCTGGAACGCCATGACGAACGCCTGCCCGGTGGTGTGCTGGACCGCATGGGCCATCTCGAAGATGCGGCCGTTGAGGCGGCGCAGAATCTCGGCCGCGATCCCGGCGCGGCCGTGCGGCCCGGCGGCACGCCAGCCCGGCATTGCGGCGCGGGCCGCCGCGACCAGCGCGGCCGGATCGGCCTTCGGATAGCGGATGCCCAGCTCCAGACCGTACGGCGAACGCTCGGTCGCCACGCTGCCGGTGGCACCGGGCACCTCGATCGGGAAGTCCTTCCCCAGCAGGTCGCGGAACGCCCGCTCGCCGTCGGGCGCGGCCTCCTCGCCGTACACCGACTTGCTCGGCGACTCCGGGTAGGCCGACCAGTAGTCGCGGAACTTGGTCGCCGCGACGGCGGAATCGAGAAGCTCGCGGTGCGTGTCGTACCACTCGGCAGGGGTTGTCATCGGCGCTCCAGTGCGGTTGGCTGTTCTCAATGTCTACCGTCCGTTCGGTCGGTTATCAAGGCCGTGGGGAGATCGGGAGCAACATGGCACGCACCGCCGCGCATGAGATGTTCGATCGGGACCCGGCTTCGCACGGGCTCGGCATTGAGCTGGTCGAGGCCGGTAACGGCGCCGCCCTCGTCCGCATGCCGGTCACCGAGACCATGCTGAACGGGCACGGGATGGTGCACGGCGGATTCGTGTTCCTGGTCGCGGACACCGCGTTCGCGTGCGCGTGCAACAGCCGCGGCCCGGTCACCGTGGCGGCCGGCGCGGACATCTCGTTTCTGCGTCCGGCGCACGCCGGTGACCTGCTCGAGGCACGGGCATCCGAACGGTCGGCCAGCGGCCGCAGCGGCATCTACGACGTCACGGTGACGACCGGTGGCGACGTGATAGCGGAGTTTCGCGGCCGCAGCCGGGTGATCGATCCCGGACGGCCGTCGTGACCGACCGGCCCGGCCGGCCCGACCGGTCCGGCCGTCGCCCGGCGAGTCGGCCCGCCGGCGCTCCTACGGCCTCCGCGGGCGACCGGCTCCGCCGGCCCGGCCGCCGCGGCCACGACACCGAGGCCGTGCTGCTGGCCGCCGTCCGGTTGTTCAACGCACGCGGGTACGACTTCACCAGCATGTTCGACATCGCCGAGTCGCTCGGCATCACGAAGTCCAGCGTCTATCACCACATCAGCGGCAAGGAGCAGTTGCTGCAGATGGCGGTGGACCGGGCCCTGGACGGTCTGTTCGAGACGGTGGACGACGCGCGGGCGCTGGACGCTCCGGCCATCGACCGGCTGGAGCAGCTCATCCGGGGCAGCGTGCTGGTCCTCGGCGAGCGGCTCGAGTTCGTCACGCTGCTGCTGCGGGTGCGCGGTAACACCGCGGTCGAGCAGCGCGCGCTGGCCCGGCGGCGGGAGTTCGACGCGGAGGTCACCGAGTTGGTCAAAGAGGCTCAGGCCGAGGGTGACGTCCGCGCCGACGTGGACCCGGCCACCGCGGCCCGCCTGTTGTTCGGCATGGTGAACTCGGTGACCGAGTGGTACCGGCCGCGTCGCGGTGGCATCCGCGCGCTGGCCGACACGGTCACCGGCCTGGCGTTCCACGGACTGCGTACCCGGGAGGAGTGACGCCGATGGCGGTTCGACAGCTACGGCTCGTCGTGCAGGTGGAGGACTTCGACGAGGCGGTCCGCTTCTACCGCGATGTGCTGGGAATGACGGAGCAGGCGGCGTTCTCGAACGGCCCGGAAGCGCACGGCATCGTGCTCGACGCCGGGCGGGCCACGCTGGAGCTGTTCGACGCCGGGCAGAAGGCGGCGGTCGACGACCTCGAGGTCGGCCGGCAGGTCGCGCCACGGATCCGGGTGGCGTTCGAGGTGGACGACGGCCCGGGCACGACGCGGCGGCTGGTGGAAGCCGGAGCGAGCGAGGTCGCACCGCCCACGGTGACGCCGTGGAACTCGGTCAACGCCCGCCTCGACACCCCGGACGGCCTGCACGTGACCGTGTTCCAGGAGCAGTCCTGAGCGAGCGGGTAATCCCCGCGATCTTGGAGTTGTGGTTGCCCTTTCGTCCCTTTCATGAGCAATCGCGCCAACCACAACGCCAAGATCGCGGAGCCCGGCGGCGATGTGCGTCCAGGCCAGCAGCGGCACGAAGAACTTTCCCGCGCGGCGCGGCGCCGTCGGCCGGGAACCGGGCGCGGCCGGCCCGAAACCGGATTGTGCGGCCGGGGCGGGAGTGTCAGCATCGACGTATGACGTACCGCTACGCCGCTGAGTTCGCCGGCCACCCGCAGGTGGCCCGCTGACGTACGCGTTCGTCCCACGGCCGCCCACCGGGCGGCCGTCGTCGTTTCCGGCTCCGGCCCGTGTGGGTGGCACCATCCCGCCGCACCGAACGGAGCAGACCCATGACCTACCTGACACCGCAGGCCCTCGCCGCGGACCTGGCCCTTCGCGATCTCACCGACCCGGCCGACGGCCCGCACGCCGTCCAGCTGATCGTCGACGCGATCCTGACGGCCGTCACCGCGCGATGGAACGCCGGTCTGGTCGTCCACCGCGGCGACCGGATCGTCGACGTCGCCGACAACTACGACCGGCTCGGCTACACCGCCGATGCCGCCACCCGGGACGCCCGGTACACGCGGTACGTCGACGCGCACCGGTTGCTGCGCTCCCAGACCTCCGCTCTCGTGCCGCCGGGGTTGCGCCGGATCGCCGCCGCCGGCCGTACCGAGGTGGTGCTCGCCTGCCCCGGCATCGTGTACCGGCGCGACACCATCGACCGGCTGCACACCGGCACGCCGCACCAACTCGACATATGGCGCCTCACCGGGGGACGGAAGCCGACACACCATCTTCGCGATCTTGGAGTTGTGGTTGGAACAAACCAGGCGAAGAGCCGCGAAAAGGCAACCACAACTCCAAGATCGCGGAGGGAAAGGCTAGACCGGACTGATCTGCTCGAGCTGATCGGGGTGGCCGTCGGCGCCGCCCTGCCGGGCGTGCGATGGCGGACCGTGCCGGCCGCCCACCCGTACACCACCGGCGGTCTGGAGATCCAGGCGCTCGTCGCCGACCGCTGGATCGAGATCGGCGAGTGCGGGCTGGCCGCACCGCACGTCCTGCGCGGCGCGGGCCTTGGGCCGGGCGTGTCCGGGCTGGCCCTGGGCGTCGGGCTGGACCGGCTGCTGATGCTGCGCAAGGGCATCGAGGACGTCCGGCTGCTGCGGTCGGCCGATCCCCGTATCGCCGGTCAGCTCCGGGATCTGGCGCCGTACCGGCCGGTGTCGGCGCAGCCGGCGGCCCGCCGCGACCTGTCGGTAGCCGTTCCCGAGGACATGGGTGCCGAGGAGATCGGCGACCGGGTCCGCGACTGTCTCGGCCCGGACTCGCATCTCGTCGAGGAGGTGCGGATCCTGTCCGAAACTCCGGCGGACCAGTTGCCATCGGCCGCCCGCGACCGGCTGGTGATCCGCGACGGTGAGGTGAACGTGCTGCTGCGGGTGGTTCTGCGGGACCTCACCACCACCGTCCCGATCGAGCTGGCGAACGCCCTGCGCGACCGCATCTACGCGGCCTTGCATCACACCCGTGGCGCCGCGGCAGCATCCGGCCGGCTCGCCACGACAGCGGCCTGCCGGTGACCGACGCCACAACGCCCGGCGTTCGTACTCCTTGACAGCCTTCGACGCCCCTCTATGCTGGACTAGTTCGTACTAGTAGTACGTACAAGGGCAGTCTCGCGGGAGGTCATGTGAAGCGTCCGTCGCAGCGGCACCGTACTGCGCCTGAGCGACGGGAGTCGATCATCGTTGCCCTGCGGGCCGAGGGTTTCCTGTCGATCGCCGATCTGACGCGCGATCTCGGTGTCTCGCACATGACGGTTCGGCGCGACCTTCAGCGCCTGGAGCAGACCGGCCAGGTACGGATGGTGTACGGCGGGGTGGGCCTGTCCCTCCCCGCCCTGCAGGATGCCGGCCGGTGGGTGGACAGTGCCGCCGGTGAGGAGGCTCGCATCGGACGGTGCGCGACAACGCTGATCGACGAGACGAGTACCGTCGCCATCGACGCCGGGCAACTCGGCTACGAGGTGGCGAGAGCCCTCCCCGAACACTTCCGCGGCACCGTAGTGACCCACTCCATCCCGGTGATCCAGTTGCTGACGAGCCGGCCGCGGCCACCCCGGCTGGTCGGCCTCGGCGGTGAGCTCCTGCCCCGCAGCTACGCGTTCGGCGGTGCGAGCACCGTCGCGGCCATCGACGGCGTGCGGGTCGACACCCTGTTCCTGGCCATCGACGGGCTCGACGGCCGTGGGGCCTACGCGCACTCGGATGGCGAGGCGTCGGTGAAGCGCGCGTTGCTGGGCGTGGCGCGCCGGACCGTCCTCGTCGCCCGGCACGCCTGCTTCGACGACTCGGCTCCCCTGCTGCTCGGCCGGCTGAGCCGATTCACCGCCCTGGTGACCGACCGGCGCCCGCCGACGCGGATGGAACGGGCGCTGCTGCAGGCGGGCGTCGACGTACTGGTGACCGGCGACACCGAACCGGCGGCCAGAACGAACGGCATCAAGCAGCAGCCATCGTCGATCGCGTCCAACGGATTCTTGCGGGCGACCTCAACCGTGGAAGCAGCGTCGTGACTCCGTCCAACGGATTCTCCCGCGCCTCACCAGTCGCCGAAGCAGCGTCGTGACCAGATAGCGCGCTCGCACCGCACCGCGCGGCGCATGCGCGGCGCGAACCGCCGCGAAACGCCGCGCCGATCTTGGAGCTGTGGTTGGCATAAATCAGGCGTAATGCCGCGAAAAGCGGCACCACAACTCCAAGATCGACGGGAGATGTGCCGGTCAGTGGATCTCGGGCTCCGGGATCGCTTCTCCCGCCTCGAGGATGTCGAAGTCGCAACCCTCGTTCGCCTGGGTGATGTGTTGCAGGTACAACGCCCCATAGCCGCGCGGGTACTTGGGCGGCGGCGGCTGCCACTCGGCCCGGCGCTTATCCAGTTCCTCGTCGTCGACGTTGAGATTGAGCCGCCGGCCGGGAACGTCGAGCTCGATGACGTCCCCGTCGCGGACGAACGCCAGCGGCCCGCCGATGGCCGACTCCGGTGCCACGTGCAGGACACATGCGCCGTAGCTGGTGCCGCTCATCCGGGCGTCGGAGATCCGGACCATGTCCCGGATGCCCTTCTCCAGCAGCTTCTTGGGAAGAGGTAACTGACCCCACTCCGGCATGCCCGGCGCACCCTGCGGTCCGGCGTTGCGCAGCACGATTACCGAGTTCTCGTCGATGGCCAGGCCGGGGTCGTCGATGCGGGCGGCCATGTCGTCGTAGTTGTCGAACACGACGGCGGGCCCGGCGTGCTGGTGCAGCCGGGGGTCGGCCGCCGGCGGCTTCATGACCGCGCCGTCCGGGGCGAGGTTGCCGTACAGCACGGCGAGCGTGTCCGCCGGAACCAGTGGATCGCGGCGGCTGCGGATCACGTCGTCGTTGAACACCTTCGCCCGTTCGATGTTCTCCCCGAGCGTCTTTCCGTTGGCCGTCGGTGTGCTGGTGTCCAGCAGATCGTCGAGGTTGCGCAGCAACGCGGGCAGGCCCCCGGCGTAGAAGAAGTCCTCCATGAGGTACCGGCCGGACGGGCGGATGTTTGCCAGCAACGGCGTGATCCGGGACAGCTCCTCGAACGCCTCCAGGCCGAGCGGCACCCCCGCCCGCCGGGCCATCGCGATCAGATGGATTATCGCGTTCGTGGAGCCGCCGAGCGCCAGCACGGTGGTGATGGCGTTGCGGAACGCGGCCTCGGTCAGGAACTCCGACGGCTTCCGGTCCTCCCAGACCATGTCTACGATCCGGCGCCCGGTGTGCGCCGCCATCACCGCGTGCCGCGAATCCGCCGCCGGAATCGACGCGGCGCCCGGTAGCGTGAGGCCGAGCGCTTCGGCGGCGGACGTCATGGTGGACGCGGTGCCCATGGTCATGCAGTGTCCGGGCGACCGCGCGATGCCGTTCTCGATCTCCTGCCAGTCCTCCTGGGTGATGGCGCCGGCACGCAGATCGGCCCAGTACTTCCACGTGTCCGATCCGGACCCCAGCGTCGTCCCGCCCCAGTGGCCGCGCAGCATCGGGCCGGCCGGGAGGAAGATGAGCGGCAGGTTCATCGACGTGGCGCCCATGATGAGTCCGGGCGTCGTCTTGTCGCAGCCGCCCATCAGGACCGCCCCGTCACACGGGTACGAGCGGAGCAGTTCCTCGGTCTCCATCGCGAGCAGGTTGCGATAGAGCATCGTGGTGGGCTTCTGGAACGGCTCGGACAGTGACATCGCGGGGAGCTCCACCGGAAAGCCGCCGGCGGACCAGACGCCCCGCTTGACGTCCTCCACCCGTTCCTTGAAATGGGTGTGGCACGGGTTGATGTCGCTCCAGGTGTTGATCACCCCGATCACCGGCTTGCCGCGGTAGTCCTCGGCGTCGTAGCCCATCTGGGCCGTACGGGACCGGTGACCGAACGAACGCAGGTCCGTCGCGCCGTACCACCGGTGGCTGCGCAGTTCCTCTGGCGTCTTGCGGGACATCGACGAACCCCCTCTACATGGTCGGGCGACCGGGCAACAGTTGCTTGCCGTACTTGGCGTCCCACTCCTCCTGTACGCGGTGGAGCACCCGCATCGTCGGGAGCACCGACCAACCTGGCACCAGGGGTTCGCGGCCCTCGACCAGCGCGCGCACGAAGTCCGGTGCGATGAGTTCGGCGTTCTCCTGCTCGGACGGGATCGGCCGCGTTTCGTCCTTGGCCTGCAGCGTCGAGCTCAGCTCGTCGACCAGATACATATCCCGGTCGGTGGTGGTGAGCACGTCATAGATCCGCCACGACGCGTAGTACGACCCGGTCACCATGATGGACTGGTTGTCGCGGGTCTCGACGTGGATGGCGATCTCCATGGGGATCCCGGTGCGCGGCTCGATCGCCGGGTAGAAGCCGTGCACGTTCCTCACCCGTTCGTCAGCGGTGGACATGTCGCCGCCGCACGCCAACCACAGTCCGATGTCGACCAGATGGGTGCTGTGGTGCCAGAGGATGTTGTCGGTCCAGGTTCGCTGCAGTCCGGTCGCGCCGACGTTGTGCAGCCGGTAGATGTAGAACCGGCCGTGGGTGTGGTAGAGGTGCTCCCTGCCGGCCGCGATCCGCGCCGCCACGTCGCCGTGTTCGCTTCGGAATCGCATCGGATGCGACAGGCCGAGCGTGAGACCCTTCTCCTTCGCGATCGCGACGACCCGTTCGGAGTCCGCCAGATTCATCGCGATCGGAATCTCGACCAGCGTGTGCTTACCTGCATCGAGTGATTTGATCGCCATCTCCGCGTGGGTCTCGCTCGGTCCGGCGATGATGACGACGTCGACGTCGGGGTCCGCCAGGGCCTCGTCGAGGTCGGTCGTCCATTTCTTGTAGCCGTACCGCGTGGCGAAGTCCTCGGTCGAGCTCGGCTTACGGCCCGCAGCGGGTTGCCGCGCTTCCTTGGCGGGGTCCTTACGGCGGCCGACGACGGTGTGCAACTGGGCGTCCGGCACCCGCCGCAGAGCGTCCGAATGCCAGATGCCCATCATTCCGTGTCCCACCATGCACACGTTGACCATTCGTCTTCCCTCCGTTGAGCTAACCCGCGAAGCGGGCCACGGGCACGCCGGCAACGTCGACCCGGACGGCGAATATGCCACCGGACAACGGTTTCGCCGCCAGCACGTCGGGCGTCAGGTCGTGTCGCAGCGAGGTGACGTAGATCGTCTTGTAGTCCGCGTCCCCGAAGCAGGGAGCGGTCGGATTCGAGCACGGCAGCGGGATGGAGCGGTCCAGCCGGCCGTCCGGCGCCCAGCGGTTCAACACCCCCGCCGAGATCCCGCAACTCCAGTAGTAGCCCTCGACGTCGGCGGCGCCGCCGTCGGGCCGGCCGATCTCCTCCGTCGGCCGCGCCACGACGCGGCGCCGGCCGATCGTGCCCCGGTCGTACTCGTAGGCCCAGATGACCTGGCCCTTACTGTCGGAGTGGAACATCGTCCGGCCGTCGGCGCTCCACGCGAGACCGTTCGAGACGATGAGCGAGTCCACCACGCGGTGCGCTTTCCCGTCCGGATCCAACCGAAACAGGGCGCCGATCGGACGGGACAGCCGTTCCTCGTCCATCGTTCCGGCGAAGAACCGCCCGTCCGGCGACACCTTGCCGTCGTTGAACCGGGTACCCGGCACGTGCTGGTCCGGGCCCGCGAGCGGGGTGGTCCGGCCGGTGTCGAAGTCGAACAGGAAGAACCCGTCGCGCAACGCGACGACGGCACCACCGGACTCCCGCAAGCCGAACGAGCCGATCCGCTCCGGCATGATCCACGTCCGGTTCTCGCCGGTGGCCGGATCGAGCCGGTTCAGCGAGGGCCGGTGGATGTCGACCCAGTACAGCGCCTGCTCCTCGGCCGCCCACACCGGGCACTCGCCGAGTTCCGCCTGGGCGTCGAGGACGCAGACAACCTCGGTCACGGCCCGTCGACTATTCTTTTTGGCCCAGCTCCGATTTGACCCGGTCGAGCATCCGCCGGTGAATGTCGTCGGCGGTCTCCTCCCATCCGAACACGCACACCGTCGCGACCCCGTCGAAGTTCATGTCCCGCAGGGTCGAGAAGAACTCGTCCCAGTCCACGTCACCGTTGCCGATCTCGTTGTGCTGGTGCACCCGGGCGTCCACGCCGGGCGGGTTCACGATGTACCGGTTGCCGACGTTCGCGCGGTGGTTGTAGCAGTCCGCGATGTGCAGGTGCTTGACCTTGTCGCCGGCGTAGGTCAGCATCCGCCGGATGTCGCCCGCCCCGTCGGACAGATGGAACGCGTGCGGCGCACAGAACACGTAGTTGGCCCACGGCTTGTTGATGCCCCGGATGATCTGCACCGCGTAGTCGTTGCGCTCGATGAAGTCGTACGGATGGGCCTCCAGGTTCAACGCGATCCCGTACCGCTCGAAGTCGGGTATCAGCTCCTCGATGGACTTGTAGAACGAGTGCTCGCACCGGCGGGGCTGGTTCGGATCACCGGACAGCTCGGAGACGATGATCGGCACTTCCAGGTCGTTGGCGATCTGCAGCAACCGTTTCCAGTTGCGGACCTGGAACTGGCGCTCCTCCTCGTCCGGTGACGACCAGTTGAACACCGGGACGAGCGTGGTGAGCGCCACCCCGGTCTCCTTGATCGCCTGCTTCACCTCGGCGACGGCGGCGTCGTCGGCCTTCGGGTAGTGGTGCCAGAAGAACCATTCCGAGCGGGGCGACAGCTCCAGGTGCTCGTATCCCAGGTCTGCGGCCTTGCGCAGCTCCTCCACCACCGACAGATCGGCGTGATACATCGCCGGGTCGAGCGCGATCTTGATCATGGAGTCTCCTCAGTCGGTGCCGGTGGGACCGGATCCGGCGGCGGGCGCCGAGTACAGGTCGGGTTTGTCCCGCATCGACACCGGCACGCGCCGACCGCTGTTCAGTGCCTCCAGCGCCGCATCGCACGCCACCGTCGCTGCGTACCCGTCCCATGAACTGGGTCCGGTCGACTGTCCAGCCTCGACGGCGTTCAGCCACTCCTGGAATTCGAGGTCGTAGGCGCGGACGAAGCGTTCCCGCCAGTCCTCCGGAATACGCCCGCCGTACCGGCCGTCGCTCTTGACGACGACCCGGGTGCTCTCGGCCAGCTCGACGGTTCCCGCCTCGCCGACGACCTCGCCGCGGATGTCGTATCCGTAGTGGATGTTGATCGACGCCTCGACGTCGATGAGCGCGCCGCTCGCGGTCTCGAACAGGATGAGCAGCGGGTCGGTCAGGTGATCCGATGCCCGGCTGTTCTTGCGCGGCTTGAGGACCTGGGCGGCGGTGACCTCGGTGTCTAGGAGGAACCGCGCGATGTCCAGGTCGTGGACGCAGGTGTCGTTGATGATCATGTCGCTGACATAGTGCGGCGGAACCGAGGGATTGCGGTGCGCGGAGTGGAACATCAGGGGCGCGCCGATGTCGCCGCTATTCACCACGTCCTTCATCGCGCGGTATCCGTCGTCGTAACGGCGCATGAAGCCGACCATCACCAGGCGGCGGCCCGCGGCGACCTCCGCGTCCACGATCCGCTCGCACGCCTCCCGGGTGGTTGCCAGCGGCTTCTCGCAGAAGACCTGCTTGCCCGCCGCGATGCAGGCCAGCACGTACTCCTCGTGGGTCGGTCCCCACGAGGCGACGACCACGGCGTCGACACCGTCGTCGTTGATGAGGTCCTGGCCGTTCTCGTGCACGCGGACCTCGCCGGGCAGGCCCTGGCCGACCGACTTCGCACGATCCATGTCCACATCGGTGAGGGCGGAGACCCGGACGCCGGCCAGCACCTGCGTGAACCGGCGGATGTGGTCCTGGCCGATCATTCCGACGCCGATGACGCCGACGTTGACTGTCACGGTGGTTCCCCTTTCAGGACGTGATGGTCGGCTGGTACGGCCAGTGCCGGACCGGGCCGAGTCCACATGCGACGAAGTAGCCGGCGGTGCGGGCGGCGATCGGCAGCGGGACGTCCGGCTCGACCGGGTACAGGTCCTGCTCGATGACACAGAAGATCTCCCGGCCCAGTCCGGCCAGGGCCTCCAGGAGGGGCGGCATCGCCGGTTCACCGTGCGGCGGCTCCACCATCGCGCCCAGCTTCACCGCCTCGGACAGCGGCAGGTTCGCCTGCCGGACGTGTTCGCGGACGACCGGATCGACCTGCTTGAGGTGAACGTAGGTGATCCGGTCCGGATACCGCTGCACGATCTCGACGTTGTTCCCGCCCGCGTAGGCGATGTGCCCGGTGTCCAGGCACAGATTCACGAACTGCGGGTCGGTGTCGTCGAGGAACCGTTCGATCCGCTCCTGGGTGTCGACGTGGGTGTCGACATGCGGATGGAACACCAGCTCGACGCCGAACTCCTCGTACACGATGCGGCCGAGCTCGTTCGTTCCGTTGATCAGATTGGACCAGTGCTCGGCGCCCAGGTTCGCGGCGTCGGTGGCGGCGCCGGTGTGCATGTCGGTGTACTGCTCCGGCAGGTGGACGAGGTACTTCGCGTCCATCGCGACGAGCACCCGGGCGAGTTCGCTGAATTCCCCGATCGACTTCTTCAGCGCGTCGGCGCCGTGGTGCAACGCCGCGAACATGGTGCCGCCGCACAGCCGGAGACCGCGCCTGTCCAGCTCCTCACGGAGCCGCGCCGGTTCGTTCGGCAGGAAGCCGAACGGGCCCAGCTCGGTCCAGACGTAGCCGGCCTTGGGGAGCTCGTCGAGGTATTGCTGCCAGGTCACCTGGTGGTCGTCTTGCGGGAACCAGACTCCCCATGAGTCGGGCGCGGTACCCAGCCGTAGCAAGGAGAGGTCGGTCATGGCTGGTTTCCTCCTTCGGCGGGCCGGAGATACGGGCGCTGATGGGCCTTGTGCCCTTCGTACGTCTTACGGGCCTGCTGGGTGCTGTCCAGCTGCGCAACTTCCGATACGGGCACGTCCCACCAGCTGTTCGACGACGGGATCGGCGCCAGCGGGTCGGTCTCGATGTGTACGGCGGTGGTCCTCGTCGCCATCTTCGCCGCAGCGAGTGCCTCGCGGAACTCGTCGATCGTGGTGACCCGGATGACGTCGGCTCCGAGGCTCTCAGCGTTGGCGGCCAGGTCGACCGGCAGCTTGTCGCCGTCCAGCAGCCCCGACTCGGGGTTGCGGTACCGATAGGAGGTGCCGAACCGTTGGGAGCCCAGCTTCTCGGAGAGGTCCCCGATCGACGCGAAGCCGTGGTTTTGCACGATGACGATGACGAGCTTGATGTTCTCCGACACCGCGGTCACGATCTCCTGCGCCATCATCAGGTACGACCCGTCGCCGACGAGCGAGAACACCTCGCGGTCCGGCGCCGCCATCTTGATGCCGAGCGCACCGGCGATCTCGTAGCCCATGCACGAGTACCCGTATTCGACGTGGTAGCCCTTGGGGTCCGCGGCACGCCACAGCATCTGCAGATCACCCGGCATGCTGCCGGCCGCCTGGACGACGATGTCACGGGTCTCCATCACCTCGTTCAGGGTTCCGAGCACCGCACTCTGCGCGGGCAGCGGCTGGTGGTCGATGTGGTAGGCGTCGTCGACGATCCGGTTCCAGTCGTTCTTCAGCCCGCTGATCTGCCGGGCGTAGTCCTCGTCCACGCGGTAGCCGTTCATGGCTTCGGTCAGCGCCTCGAGGCCCGAGCGGGCGTCCCCGACCAGCATCACGCCGGCGTGTTTCGCCGCGTCCAGCGCCGCGACGTTGAGGTTGACGAACCGGACGTCCGGATTCTGGAACGCCGTGCGGGACGCCGTGGTGAAGTCGCTGTAGCGGGTGCCGACGCCGAGAACGACGTCGGCGTCGCGGGCCAGCGCGTTGGCCGCCTGTGAGCCGGTGGACCCGACACCGCCGACCGACTGCGGGTGATCCCAGGCGATGGCACCCTTGCCGGCCTGGGTGTCGGCGACTGGAATGCCGGTCGCTTCGGCGAACCGGCGCAGCTGCTCGGTGGCCTCGGCGTAGATCGCCCCACCGCCGGCGACGAGCAGCGGCTTGCGCGCGGTGCGCAGCAGCGCCGCGGCCCGGTCCAGCGCCGCGGGCTCCACGGGCTGCCGTGGGATGTGCCAGACCCGTTTGGCGAACAGGTCCCCGGGCCAGTCGGCGGCCTCGGCCTGGACGTCCTGGGGTAGCGCGACGGTGACCGCACCGGTTTCGGCGGGATCGGTGAGCACGCGCATCGCCGCGAGCAGCGCCTGGGGCAACTGCTCGGGGCGCCACACCCGGTCGAAGAACCGCGACAGCGGCCGGAACGCGTCGTTGACCGAGACGTCGTATCCGTACGGCTGCTCGAGCTCCTGCAGGACCGGGCTGCCGACGCGGGTGGCGAAGATGTCGCTCGGCAGCAGCAGCACCGGGATCCGGTTGACGGTTGCCAGCGCCGCGCCGGTGAGCATGTTGCTCGAGCCCGGCCCGATCGACGCGCTGCACGCCATCACCTGCAGCCGGTTGAGCGTGCGGGCATAGCCGACGGCGGCATGCACCATTCCCTGCTCGTTGCGGGCGAGGTGATACGGCAGGTCGGCGCTGGGCCGGCCTTTTTGGCGAGTCCGGTTGGCCTCCAGCAGCGCCTGTGCGACGCCGGCGACGTTCCCGTGCCCGAATATGCCCCAGCAGCCGGTGATCAGCCGGCGCTCGATCCCGTCGCGTTCGCTGTACTGGTTGGCCAGGAACCGCACGACCGCCTGCGCGACGGTGAGACGGACGGTGTCCACTTCAGACTCCCCTCATCGTCCGGCCTCGTCCTGGCTGGTCTTCCACGCCTTGTACTCAGCCTTCAGTTCCTCGCCCGGCGGATAGTTGCCCCACAACGGATCGCCCGCGTGGATCTTCGTGCTGACGTACGCCTCCAGCTGCTCCTGCTCGTAGCCCTGCTCCGCGATCTCCGCGGCCAGCGCCCGTGGGATCACCAGCACTCCGTCCCGGTCGCCGACCAGGATGTCGCCCGGATAGACGGCCACGCCGGCGCAACCGATCGGCACGTTGAGGTCGGCGACATGATGCTGCGCCGCGCGCGTGGTGATCGTCACCTGCGACGCGTACGTCGGAAACGGCAGCTTCGCCAGCACACTGCCGTCCCGGAGACCGCCGTCGGTCACCACCGCCGCCGCGCCGCGCTTCCACGCGCGCGTCACCAGCATGTCGCCGCCCGACGCCGCCGTCGCGGTGCGGTAGGAGTCGACCACCAGCACCTGGCCGGGCTGCAGCGCCTCGAACGCCTCCCACTGCAGCGTGTTTCCGCTGCGGTACGGGTCCAGTCCGTCCACGTCCTCCCGCATCGGGATGAATCGCATCGTGACCGCCTCGCCGACGAACCCGTCGGCCACCTCGCTCAACGGCATGACTCCGAGCAGCTGCGGCTGCCGGAATCCCCGGCGGTACAGCTGGGTCGCGAGCGTGGACGTGCTGACCTGGCGCAGCTTGTCGAAGACGTCGGCAGACAGTGGAACCGGCTGGGATTCGGCGGTCATCGGCGTCTCCTTCGACTCCTCATCGGCGTGTCCGCCGCCACATCCGGCAGCGTAAGGCGCGACATCCCGCGCCGCGACTCGAACGCATCAACGGCAACCAGGCCTACGAGCCGTGCACGCCGGCGGGGGCCTGATGCACGAGGTGGGTGGCGTCGTGCGTGCGGAAGTCGTCTTCCAGTTGCTCCAGCGAACGGCCGCGCGTCTCCGGGCAGAACTTCAGCACGAAGAAGAACGAGATGGCGTTGATGACCGCGAACAGGGCGAACGTCGGCGTGGAACCGAGCGCGTTCACCAGCGGCGGGAAGACGAACGAGATGATGGTGTTCGTGGTCCACAGCACGAACACCGCGATGCCCATCGCGAAGCCGCGGATCGTCATCGGGAAGATCTCGGACAGCAGCAGCCAGATCAGGGTTCCGATGAACGTCTGCACGAAGAACACGACGATCAGCATCGCCGCCAGGATCAGGTAAGCGCGGCCCGCCGACTCCGGCAGCAGGAACATGATCGCGAGCAGCGCGTGGCCGAGAGCGACTCCGACGAAGCCGGCCATCAGCAGCGGGCGCCGGTTGACGAAGCCGAGCAGGACGATACCGAGGATGGTCCCGAGCACTCCCACGACGCCGACGCTGACGGTCAGCAGGAGCGCCGCGCTGGTCCCGACGCCGGCCGACTTGAGGATGGTGGGTGCGTAGTAGTTCACGGTGTTGATGCCGGTCGCCTGTTGCACGATGGCCAGACCGATGCCGATGAAGAGAATCCTGCGCATCCACGCGTACTCGCGCAGGTCACGCATCGCCGCGCCCTTGTCCTCCGAGGTGTCCCGCTTGGCGTGCTCGACCACGACGTTGTACTCCTCGGCCGCCTCGGCCGGGTCGCGGCTCAGTTGCAGCACGCGTCGCGTGTCGTCGAACCGTCCCCGGACCGCGTACCACCGGGGCGAGTCGGGTAGCGAGAACAGGCCGATGAACAGGAAGATCGCCGGAGTCGCCGCGATCGCCAGCATCCAGCGCCAGACGTCGGCGCCGCCCCAGATCGCGTCGATGAGGGCGTTGATGGCGAACGCCAGAAGCTGTCCGCCGACGATCATGAGTTCGTTGATGGTCACCATCCGGCCGCGGCGGTGCACCGGCGCCATCTCCGCCAGGAACAGCGGTACGGTCGCCGCCGCGGCGCCCACCGCCAGGCCGAGAACGATCCGGGCCGAGACCATGATGCCGAAGGAGGGTGCCGTCGCCGCGCCGATCGCGCCGAAGAAGAACAGGATCGAGCACACCCGCAGAGCGCCCTTGCGACCGAGCGCGTCGGCCATCTTCCCGCCGATGAGCGCTCCGAACATCGCTCCGAACAGCAGCGAGCTCACCACGGTCGCCTCTTGCACGGTGCTGAGGTGCAGATCCTCGACGAGGAACGGGAGGGCACCGGAGATCACACCCGTGTCATAGCCGAACAGCAGGCCACCGAGCGTGGAGATGACCGTCAGCTTGATCAGGAATCCGGACCGTCGCTCGGTCGGTGCCACGTCACCTAAACGTTGTGCTTCGCTCGCCGACATTTCCGCCTCTTTCCCGAACGCAATTCCTCGAAATCCGCGGCGCAATCTGCTGGCCTTAGCTACGACGGCCAAGACAATGCTCGATGTTATGCATCGAGACGTAGGTTAACAGCGGGCTTCCGCTGGAAAGAAGAGCTGTTTCCGGGGCTTTCCGACATTATCGAGACGCTGTTATCGCCCGAACAATGTGAGCGGTATCCGGTTCATTCCTGAACACAGGGCTGTTAAGACTCGAACATCCCGCTCCGGCGGGACGCCTCGGCGCTTGTTCGTACCAGTAGTCTTTTCGCTGTCGCGGGCATCGTGGACACGGGAGGGCACATGCGGGTGGATGAGGACGGGACGGCGACGCCGGCGTCCGGCCGATCGGGCCGGCCGACGATGCGGGATGTCGCCGCCCATGTCGGCGTGTCCCAGGCCCTCGTGTCGTTGGTGTTCCGTAACGCGCCGGGGGCGAGCTCCGAGACCCGCGAACGGGTGCTCCGCGCGGCCGCCGAGCTGGGCTACCGGCCGGACACCGCGGCTCAGGTGCTGCGCCGCAGCCGGAGCCGCCACATCGGCGTGCTGTTCACCATGCGGCAACCGTTCGACATCGATCTGGTCGAGGCGATCTATCCGGCTGCCGACCGGCACGGATACCACGTGGTGCTCGGCGCTCTGGGCCCCGGGCGGGATCAGCGGACGGCAGTGGAGGAACTGCTCGCGTACCGGTGCGAGGCGATGATCCTCCTCGTGCCGGCGACGTCCGGCCGCGAGCTGGACGATGTGGTCCACCAGATGCCCGTGGTGACCGTCGCCCGTGCGGCGGCCGGCGACGGCGGTGACGCCGTCCGGGTCGCGGACGAGCGCGGTGCCCGGCTGGCCGTGGACCACCTCGTGTCGCTCGGACACCGTGCCATCGTCCACGTCGACGGTGGGAAACTGCCGGGATCGGCGTTGCGGAGCCGGGGATATCGCCAGGCAATGCGGCGGCACGGCCTTGATCCGCAGATCCGTGTTCTACCCGGCGATCACACGGAGGAATCGGGCGCGGCGGCGGTACGGCAATTGATGACGGACAATCGGCTCCCGTCTGCGATATTCGCCGGCAACGACCGATGCGCACATGGGGTGCTCGTCACGCTCATCCGCGCCGGAGTGAACGTTCCCGGCGATGTGTCAGTGGTCGGCTATGACGACAGCGGCCTGGCACGACTGTCGTTCATCGACCTCACGTCCGTACGACAGAACGTCCATCGGATCGCCGAACACGCCGTCGAGGCCGTCGTCGAACGGCTGGACCGCGGACGAACGACACCGCGCGATATCGTTCTCGATCCCACGTTGGTGATCCGGGGTACGACCGCCGCGCCGCCCCGTACGTCCGGCACGGTCTGACGTCAGGCTGTCGTCGCGGCCGGCACCCCGGTTTGACGCGGTGCGTTCTCGACCCGCACCACCGCGGCACAGTCGTCGATCGCGCCCGCCAGCAGGTCGCGGAGCAGCCCTTCGGGGTCCACAATGCAGGCCTTGGCGATGCCGTCCACCGCGTACAGCACGGCGGCCGGAGCTCCGCGCCGGCGGAAGCCGCGCAGCGACACCGGCATGGAACCCGCCTGCTCGTGGGCCCACCGGGCGGCGAGCGGAGCGCGCACCAGGGCCCGGCGGCTGGTCTCCTCGAGGTCGCCGGCGGGCCGGCCGTCCAGCGCGGCGAGCAGCCGGTTCGCCACCACCACTGTGAGCGCCATGGTCCGTTGCCGATCCTCGGCCACGACCGGTAGCGCGGTGAGCGCGGCCCGGAGCGCGATGCGCAGATCCACCCGTACGTCCTCGCTGGTCAGCCCGACCACCGACGGAACGAGACCGGCCAGGTGCTGGCGTTCGGCGTCGGACGTGTAGTCGTTGATCAGGCGCGCCAGCCGGGCCAGCAGTGGATGGGTGCAGGCCGGATGGTCACTCCAACGCTCCCCCGCCAGATACGAGGCGAACTCCATGAAGCATGCGCCCCTGCGCGGGTTGCGGTGCTTGCCACGTCCCAACACCGGCATGAAGTCCGGTGACTGAATCTCTTTCGTCGACACGATGCCCTCTTCTCGGACGACGACCCCTGTTCCGACAGTGTCACCCGCCGACCGCCCCCTGCGCAGTACACCGACCCCCGCTCTTTTCACTATCTGTCCCCTTCCCCGCGATCCGCCCTCGCCCCTCCCGCGATCTTGAAGTTGTGGTTGCCTATATGCCGGATTCAGTCGCTTCGCGCCAACCACAACTCCAAGATCGCGGAAGGCACGTCAGTTCTTCCACGCCGGGGCGACGTCGCGGTGGTACGCGCGGCCGGCGACCCGGCCGAGCACGGCGGTGACCGGCGGCGGGATCGTCCCGCGCAGGTACGTCCGGCCCTCGTCGGTCATGCCGTCCTGGATCCAAGCGAGGAACTGTCCCGTGACGGCGAGCGACCTGGGCCGCAGCTGCTTCTCGACGGTCTTCCACTCGGCCGACTGCAGGTGCGGCCGGATCAGCGGCTCCAGATCGTTCTCCTCATGGTCGAGGTGACGGTCGACGACCTCCCGGGTACGGGCGACGCTGACCCGGGCTCGTTCGGCGTCCCGCGCCGAGCCGCTCGAGCCGTACGCGGCAACGGCCGTGTGTGTCTCCGCCAGCGCGTCGGCCATCGCCTGGTGCTCGTCGTCCATGGCCTTGAGCAGCTCGGCATCAACGCCCACCCGGGCCAGGAACGGAAAGACGTACCGGTCTTCGCCCTCATGGTGCTGGGTCAGCTCGCGCTGCAGGTTGGCGTACGCACGCGCCAGCTCACCGGCCCGCGCCACGTCACCGTCCCGGACGCCGCGCAGCGCGGACTCCAGCCGCGCGAGGTCCCGTCGTACCGCCGCATGTATGACTCGGTTCATGGTCATGTTCGTGGACATGGGTCCGACCGTATCCGCACTCCCTCGATCTTGGAGTTGTGGTTGGCACAAAGCCCGGTGGAACGGACATAAGGGCAACCACAACTCCAAGATCGCGGAGATGGTACGGCCACCCCGAGCCGACGGGCCGGGCGGACACAACGCACCGCTGTCCGGCCATTTCTGGCGCTGTCGGTGCAGGTCAGCGCGCACCATAGGGGTGCTGTCCACCCACCGCCACCAGGGATCCGATGAGCCTCGACGATCTGCGCCCCCTCGCCCTGCTCGACGGGCTCAGTGACGACCAGTTGCGCGAGCTGCTCGCGGCCGGCGACGTGGTGCCGTTCGGCCCGGGCGAGGAACTGTTCCGCGAGGGCCGGCCGGCGGACCACTGGTGGGTCATGCTTGCCGGCAGCGTCAGCCTGGTACGCCGGATCGGCCCGGAGGAGACGTCCGTGGCCGTGATGGATTCGCCCGGCCAGTGGGCCGGTGGGTTCCGCGCCTGGGACGTCCACGGCGTCTACCTCGCCACCGGACGTGGTGCGGCACCGGGCCGTATCCTCCGGGTGCCGGCCGACCGGCTCCGGGACTGCGCCACCGCTTGGTTCCCGCTCGGCGTTCATCTGCTCCAGGGCATGGCCCAGACGGCCCGCCGCATCGAATCCGTGGCGCGCCAGCGCGAGGCACTGGTCGCGCTGGGCCGGCTCGCCGCCGGCTTCGCGCACGAGGTGAACAATCCGGCGTCCGCCGCCACGCGCGCCGTCGACGCGCTGGCGGAGACCGGTGACGCTCTCCAGTCGGCGCTGCGGCGGCTGTCCGACAACTCGATCTCGCCGGAGCAGCTCCGCGCTCTCGACGCGCTGCGACGGGGCATCCAACCGCCGGCCCTGGCGCGCAACGCCATGGCTATCGCGGACGCGGAGGATGCGCTGTCAGACTGGCTCGCCGGCCACGGCGTCCAGCGGGACTGGCTCATCGCGCCGCCGCTGGCCGCCGCGGGGCTCGATGTCGCCTGGTGCGAACGGGCGGCCGTGCTCCTCGGCGACGGTCTGCTCGAGCCGGGGCTGGAGTGGATCGCGAACTCGCTGGCGACCGCGGCCCTGCTGACGGAGGTGAAGGAGTCCACCGGGCGTATCTCGCAGTTGGTCGCCGCGATCAAGTCCTACACGCAGCTCGACCGGGCATCAGTGCTGCGGACCGACCTCACCGAGGGTCTGCAGAGCACCCTCGTGATGCTCGCCTCCCGGATCGGATCCGGCGTGACAGTGGTTCGGAACTACGACCCGGACCTGCCCCGGATCGAGGCGATGCCGGGCGAGCTCAACCAGGTGTGGACGAACCTGATCGACAACGCCATCGACGCCGTGGACGGCGCCGGCACGTTGCGGGTCTCGGCCAGAGGCGTCTCGGCGCACGGCACCGCCCACGGGGTCGTCGTCGAGATCGCCGACTCAGGGCCCGGCATCCCGCCGGACGTGCTGCCGCACGTCTTCGAGCCGTTCTTCACCACCAAGGACGTCGGGCGTGGCACCGGGCTCGGCCTCGACATCTCCCGCCGGATCATCGTGGACCGGCACGGCGGCGACATCACCGTGAGTCGCGAGGGCGACGAGACCGTCTTCCGGGTCACCCTGCCGACGTCGCACTGACAGCGTCGGAGGCTGCGTCCTCCTGAAGCCGACGCAGCCTCCGTCGCGGGGTGTCCGGGCTCAGGCGGTGTAGCTGTTCGCGACCTCGCCCTGGAGCACCTCGGGACGGCCCTGCGGCTCGTCGAACGCGGTCGCCAGTGCGTGCGCGAGCCGGCCGCCGAGGAACTCGTCGG
>DATBGW010000361.1:0-4575 GCA_036557765.1 Actinoplanes sp. | reverse complement strand
GGCAAGCGCTCGGCCTGTACGCCGATCCGGTGGGCCGGGCCCACGCCCATCTGAACCTCGCGTACGTGTACGAACGGCGGGACCGTCCCGCCGAGGCCCTGGATCATTCGCAGCGGGCTCTGGAGCTGTACCGGTCGGCCGGCCACCGACGCGGCCAGGCCATCGCGCTGAACGCGGTCGGGTGGTGCCACGCCCTGCTCGGCGCGTACGAGCAGGCCCGCTCCTGCTGTGCGGAGGCGCTGCCGTTGCTCGTTGAGCTCGATGACCGCAACGGGCAGGCAGATACATTGGACAGTCTCGGCTTCGCGCACCGCTATCTCGGAGAGTACGACGACGCGGTCGACTGCTACCGGCGCGCCGTGGACCTGATCCGGGAGCTCGGCGACCGGTACCGGGAGGCGACCACGGTGGTCAACCTGGGGGAGGCGCACCGGGCCGGCGGCGACGCTGACGCCGCCCGGCGCGCCTGGCAGCAGGCACTCGCGATCCTCGAGCACCTTGATCATCCGGACGCGGCCGGCGTACGCCGCCGGCTCGCGTCCCTGGATGCCGCGCCCGCGCCCTGTTAACCGGCGACGCGGAACGCGATCGAGGCGGACTGTCCGGTGGTGCCGTCCGCCTGGTAGCCGACCGCCAACTCGGTGGTGGCGTCCGCTGCGGCGACGGCGGTGAGCCCCGGCGCTCCCACGCCGCCGGTCACGGTCACCGAGGTGACCGACCAACTGCTGCCGTTCCAGTGCGCCACCGCGGGCGCGCCGGCCGCGTCTGCTCCGGCCACCCACACGTCAGAGGACGAACGGGCCGCCACGCTCTGGAGAGTGGACAGTGACGGCGCCGCGACGGCACTCCACGTTGTCCCGTTCCACCGCGCGACGAGGGCGCCGGCCGAGCTGCTGCCGACCGCCCACGCATCGGTGCGCGACACGGGTGCGACGTCGTACAGGAACGTGCTGCCGTTGTTGGGACTGGACGGCTGGCTCCATGCCGTACCGTTCCAGTGCAGGATCATCGACTGCCGGATCCGGTTGCCGTACGGCAGGTTCAGCGAATACCCCACCGCCCATACGTCGTTGGCGGCGATGCCGTCCACCGCGGTGACCCAGTTGTTTCTGGTGCCCGGGCTGGGCGTCGGCGTGCCGGACCAGCCGCTCCCGTTGTAGTGCATCGCCAGCGTCGCTGCGACGCTGCTGGTCGACGTGGTGCCCACCGCCCACGCATCGTTCGCCGAGAACGCCTTGACCGATGTGAAGGAGGTGTTGGTTCCGGCGGGACGCGACACGGTCAACCGGCTCCATGCCGATCCGTTCCAGCGCAACGCGACCGCTGCGCTACCGGCCGATCCAGTGGTGCGGCCGACCGCGAACGCACTGCTCGACGAGACGGAGTCCACTCCGGACAGCATCGCCCAGGTATTGCCGCCGGTAAGCAGATCCGGGCTCGTGACGCTGCTCCATCTCGTACCGTTGTAGCGCTGGACGATCCCGTTGCCGTTGCCGCCCACCGCCCAGCCGTCGGTGGCCGATACCGCGGTGACGTCGTTGAAGCCGCCGAAGAAGCCGGTCGACGAGACCGGCAACTGGGTGACCGTGGAGGCGTACGCCGGCGCGGCGTAGGCGACGGCGGCGCCGGCGACCAGAGCGGACACGGCGATGCGGACAGATGACCTCATGGTGTTCCCCCCATGCAAAACGGGCTCTCTCCGCTCATCCCTCCGCGATCTTGGATTTGTGGTTGGAGCACATGGGGCGATGGACACGAAAAGGCAACCACAACTCCAAGATCGCGGAGGAGCGAGCGGAGTGAGCGATTCCGCACTGAACGATGGCAGCGGGCGCTGAAACCGCGCTGACGCGGCGCTGAAACGCGTTGTTCCGTAACCAGACTCATGCCAACGTCCGATCCCCGACACCGGACGGTGGATTAGTTAACAAACCTGCAATCACGGCGGCGACGGCTGGGTCGACATCTGCAACGACTTGTCACCGGAATCAGGAGAGACCATGCACCATCGCATCCCGACCGTTCTGGCCGCCTCGGCCGCTGCCGTCGCTCTAGCGGCGTCGGCGTCCGCGGCCGCACCCGCGTGGACCATCACGCCGGGCGCCCCTTCGCTGCCCGCCGATGCCCGGCTCAATGCCGTGTCCGCGCGCACGGCGCAGGACGCCTGGGTGGTGGGCATCTACCCGGGTCCGCAGGACGACAACGGCGGAATCATGCTGGCCGAACGCTGGAACGGCAGCGTCTGGACTCAAACACCGACACCGAACGTGCAGTTCTCCGACGAGAACCTGCTCGCCGTCAGCGCCGCGTCGACCAGTGACGTCTGGGCGGTCGGATCCATCAATCCGATCGGCGCCGCGAGCCGGAACCCGCTCACCGCGCACTTCGACGGTACGACGTGGACGATCGTGCCTAACCCCACCACCACCGGCGGATCCAAGTCCATCCTCGACGGCGTGGTCAACTTCGGCGGTGGCAACGTCTGGGCCGTAGGCCGCGGCCGCAACGCGCACGCCCTCATCGAACACCTCACCCCGAACGGGTGGACGATCGTGCCGAGCCCGGATCCGGTGATCAAGTCCGGCTCCGGATTCGCCAGTGCCACGCTGACCGGCATCTCGGCGCTCGCGCCGAACGACATCTGGGCGGTCGGCACCTATTCAACAGTGACCGGCACGGTCCTCGACTCGTTCACGCTGGTCGAGCACTACAACGGCTCGACGTGGTCGATCGTGCCGAGCCCGAACCCCGCGCCGCGCCATCCGCTCAACGGTGCCCGGCAGACGCTCAACGCCGTCAAGATGGTCAGTTCGACCGACGGCTGGGCGGTGGGCAACACGTTCGACACCGCGAGCGGCAGCTTCCAGCCGAACAAGGGACTCATCCTGCACTGGAACGGTCGGACCTGGTCGGTGGACCCCACCGCGGTCATCGCCTCGATGAACGTCATCTCCGGCATCTCCGGGCCGTCGTCCAGCGACATGTGGGCCGTCGGCGAACGTATCGACACGAGCGGCCCGATTCCGCTGGACCGCGCCATGACGCTGCACCGCAACGCGTCGGGCTGGACTGCCGTCTCCACCCCGACCGGCACCGGCGACTCGCTGCTGAACGGGGTCAGCACACTGTCCAGCGGTGAGGCCTGGGCGGTCGGCTCCACCAGCGATCAGTCGACGAGCCAATCGACGATCCTGCGCCACACGCCGTAATCCGGGGTACGGAACGCCCGGGCGGGTTAATGGGGCCCCGCCCGGGCGTTCTCACGTCAGATTCAGGAACCGGGCGGCGTTGGAGACCTGCCGCTCGTCCTGCCCGACCACCATCGTCCGGTGTGGAGCCCGGCCGCACAGCACTGATACTGCGCCCAACCGGGTCATCCAGGCGCCGTTCCCGCCGTACTCCTCGGCCTCCGACGGCGTCGCGAACGGCTGTTGGCTGGTGTAGACCGTCAAGCGGTGGCCATCGCTGTCGCGGTACGCGTACGCGGTCACGTCCTGGCCGCCGAGCTCCCCGGTGCGGGCGGCGACCTGGGACAGCCCGAGTTCCGCGAGGTTCGGGGCGGGAGCGGCCAGGGCGGTGTCGCTCGGCAGCTGGTGCGCCCGGAACTCGGCCGCCGCGGCGCCGATCGCCTGTGGTGGAGCGTCCGGCACCGCGATCGTGGCCACCGCTCCACCGGCGAGGACGGCCGCCGCGGCCGCTGCCACCGCCATCGCGGTCGGCCGGCGGTACCAGTGGCGGCGCTGGTTGGCGAGCGCAGCGACGCGGTAGTGCAATCCGGCCGGTGCCGCCTCCCGGCCCAGACCGGCGAGCTGCCGGCCACGATCGCCCAGCTCTACCTCGGCCGCGCAGTCCTCACACACCAGCAGGTGCCGCTCGAACTGCGCGCGCCGCTCGGCGGGCAGCTCCTGGGCCACGTAGGCGGCGACCTCGACCAGGTCATGCGCCATCCCACACCACCTCCTGCAGCAGTTCGGCGAGCCGGCGGTGGCCACGGTGGACGCGCGAGAGCACGGTTCCCCGTGGCGCCCCGGTCAGGGTTGCCACCTCCGCGGCGGTGAAGCCGCACAGGTCCATCAGGGTGACCGCCTCCCGCTGCTCGGCCGGCAGCCGCCACAACGCGGCGTGCACCGCCTCGCCGAGTAGATGGGACACGGCCGTCGCTGCGGTGTCCACATGGGACACGACGTTCTGGTCCGGATCCGGGTCGAGCACCTCGGCCGGCCGGGCGGCGCGATGCCGGTACGCCGAGCGGGCCAGATTCAGGCAGATCGTGGCAAGCCATGGGCGTACCTGATCCGGCGGCTTGCGCCGCCACCCGCGTAACGCGCGCACGTACGTCTCCTGAACGAGGTCCTCCGCCTCCGCCCGCGAGGCGGTCAGCCGCCGGGCCAGGTTGTACAGCATGTCGACGTGGTCGCCCACGGCGGCCACGAATTGTTCGTCAGCCACGGCTCCCCCTGGCCGTCAACGCCCCACGATGTGGACGCCGCGTCGGCCGTATTGATTGCAGCGGCTCGCCAGGGTTAGCGCCCGGGTGTAATACCCCCGCCGATCTTGGAGTTGTGGTTGGGCTTT
>DATBGW010000360.1:0-8254 GCA_036557765.1 Actinoplanes sp. | reverse complement strand
GGCTGATCTTCGCGGTTCTCATGCCGTCCACCGTGCCACGCCGGGGTCAAAGCCCGATCACGAACCGGTCGTGGCGGAAGATCAAAGCCGTGCGAGCAACAGTCCGGCCGGTGGTGTCCACGTTCCTGATCCTCCTCGCAGTGGTGGTGTCCACGGCCGGACCGGTGGCCGCCGCCCGCACGGCCGGCGGGATCGCATGGACGTCCTGCCCGGGCGACTCCACCGCGCAGTGCGGCACACTGTCCGTCCCGATCGACTGGGCGGACCCGGCCTCGGCCCGCATTCCGATGGCGGTGGCGCGGCGGCCGGCCACCGACCCGGCGCACCGGATCGGCACGCTGGTGGTGCATCCCGGCGGGCCGGGCGAGTCAGGCGTGGACTTCGCACTTGACACGTTCTTCAGCGCGGCGCTGCGGGCCCGGTTCGACATCGTCGGCTTCGACCCCCGCGGTATCGGCCGCAGCCATCCGGTGGTCTGCTCCGCCGCACTGATGGACGCCGCGCCGGCGCCGCTGATCACCGGCCGGCAGCAGTACGACGCCGTGGTCGCGTACAACCGGCGGCTGACCGCCGACTGCCGCGCCCGCACCGGCCCGTTGTACGACCACGTCGACACGCTGAGCGTGGTCCGGGACACCGACGCGCTGCGGACGGCGCTGGGGGAGGAGCGGATCAGCTTCTACGGCGCCTCGTACGGCACGGTGCTCGGCACCCAGTACGCCGCCCGGTTTCCGCGGCGGGTCCGCGCGGTCGTACTGGACGGCGTGCTGGACCACAGCGTCGGCGTGACCGAGTTCCTCCGCACCGGCGCGGCAGCGGCACAGGACGCGTTCAATCAGTTCGTCGCGTGGTGCGCCCGGGATCGGGCTTGCCCGGTGCACGGTCGCGACGTCCGCGCGCTCTGGGCGGACCTGCTCGCCCGGGCCGCCGCCGGTAGGCTGCGCGACCCGTTCGTGCCGGGCCGGTCCGTGTCGGTGTACGGGCTGCTGGACGTCGGGTTCAGCTCCTTCTACGCCCCGCAGTGGTACTCGCTGGCGTACTACCTCAACCAGGCCGGTCCGGAGGCCGCCGCCGTTGTCCGGACCCCGCCGTCGTTCCGGGCCGTCATGTGCGCGGACTGGAACCTGCCGGTCCGCGGATACACCGATCTGGCGGCCAGGCTGCGCGCGCTCCGGGAGCGGGCGCCGCAGATGCTGGCGTCGCCGCTCACGCTGACCGCCACCGTGGGGTGCCTGGGGCGGTCCGTCCCGGCGGTGAACCCGCAGCGGCCGCTGGTGCCGGCCACGATGCCGGTGCTGGTGGTCGGGACGCGGCACGACCCGGCCGCCGCGTACCGGTGGGCGCGGCGCGTCGCCGCCCGGCTCGGGCCCAGCGCCCGGCTGCTCACGTACCGGGGTTCGGGCCACATCGCGTACGGCCGAAGCGCCTGCGTGACCGGCGTGGTCGACCGGTTCCTCCTGACCGGGCGCGCGAAGGCGGCGTTCTGCCCCGCGGTGCCACCCAGTCCCGCCGGGGTCGGCACGACCATTGCTGCTCGAGTTGTGCCGCGGCGGCATGCCGAGTAGGCAGTGATAGACCGTCAACTCTGCCTTCGGAGGAACGATGCGGTTCCGACGCATGATCGCGCTGGCCGCCGTGCCGGCGCTCGGTTTGCTCGCAGGTCCGCTGCCCGCCCAGGCCGCACCGGACCGGGTGCCCACCGCCACCGGATACGGCGGTGCGGTGACCACCGTGGACCCGACCGCCACCGCCGTGGGCCTCGAGGTCCTGCGGCACGGCGGGAACGCGGTGGACGCCGCAGTGGCGGCCGCCGCGACGCTCGGGGTCACCGAACCGTTCTCCGCCGGCATCGGCGGCGGCGGGTTCTTCGTCTACTACGACGCCCGGCGCCATCGGGTGTACACGATCGACGGTCGCGAGTCCGGACCGGCCGACATGACCGAGAGCTACTTCGTCAACCCGGCCACCGGCCAGCCGTACGCGTTCCAGGAGGCCCGGGTCAGCGGCCTGTCGGTCGGCTCGCCCGGCACGCTGGCCACCTGGCAGGCCGCGGCGTCGAGATGGGGCACCCGGTCGCTGGGCGCGCTGCTTCGACCCGCCGCGCGGGTGGCCGATCGGGGCTTCCCGGTCGACGCCACGTTCCGGCAGCAGATCGCGGACAACCTGAACCAGTTCGGCCAGTTCTCGTCGACCCAGGCGCTGTACCTGCCGGGTGGCCAGCCGCCCGCCGTGGGCTCGACGCAGCGCAATCCGGATCTGGCCGACACGTACCGGCTGATCGCCCGGCGCGGGATCGGCGTGTTCTACCGCGGCCCGATCGGCGCCGAGATCGCCCGGACCGTGCAGCATCCGCCGGTCGCGGCCAACCCGGTCGGAACGTGGGCGCCCCCGATCCGGCCCGGCACGCTCACCGCACGGGACATCGCGCAGTACCACCTGAACTTCCCGGCGCCCACCCATTCCGACTACCGGGGCCTGGACGTGTACGGCATGGCCACCCCGTCCAGCGGCGGGACCGCGGTCGGTGAGGCGCTGAACATCCTGGAACGCTTCGACCTGTCGTCGCTGTCGGCCGTGCAGGCGCAGCACCGGTACCTCGAGGCGTCCTCGCTCGCGTTCGCCGACCGGAACCGGTACGTCGGCGCGTACACCCCGCGGTCGGTGCTGCGGACGCTGCTCAGTGACCGGTTCGCCGCCGCGCGGGCCTGCCTCATCGACCCCGCGCACGCGCTGCCGCGGCCGATCGCGCCGGCGCCGCTGAACGCGTCCGGTTGCCAGACCGCGACCGCCGGTAAGCCGGTCGAGAGCGGCCAGAGCACGACCAACCTCACAGTGGCCGACCGGTGGGGCAACGTGGTCGAGTACACGCTGACCATCGAGCAGACCGGCGGCAACGCCATGGTGGTGCCCGGGCGTGGATTCCTGCTCAACAACGAGATGACCGACTTCAACTTCACGCCCACCCAGGGCACGGCGCCCGATCCGAACCTGCCCGGACCGCGCAAGCGCCCGCGCAGCTCGATGTCGCCGACGATCATCCTCGACAACGGCCGGCCGTTCCTGGCGGCCGGATCACCCGGCGGCGCGACGATCATCACCACCGTGCTGCAGATTCTGATGAACCGCATCGACCTCGGCATGACGCTGCCGGAAGCGGTCGCGGCGCCGCGGGCGTCGTCCCGGAACGGGGCCACGGCCGACGCCGAGGTGGCGTATCAGACCCAGTACGGGGATGCGCTGAGACTGTTGGGGCATGCGTTCGTCACGCCGACCGGTGGCGAGATCGGCGCGGCCACCGGTATCGAGTTCGGACGGCACGGCCGGATGATCGCGGCCGCCGAGCCGGTTCGCCGCGGTGGCGGCGCCGCCGCCGTCGTCCACCCCAGGTCGTAGCCATCCCCCGCGATCTTGGAGTTGTGGTTGCCCTTATGGGGCGTTCGGATCGATTCGTTCCAACCACAACTCCAAGATCGGCGGTGGAGTGAGGTCAACGGGGATCGAGCGGCAATCGGACCACGACCGTCGTCCCCGGCCCGTCCCGTTCGGCCAGCTCGATCGTGCCGTGGTGGCGGTGTACCACGGCACGGCTGAGCGCCAGGCCCAGACCGGTGCCCGGGATGGCGCGGTCGCGCACCTTGCTGCTGCGGTAGAGCCGGTTGAACAGCTTCTCCCGCTCCTCCGGCGCCACGCCGATGCCGGTGTCCGAGACGATCAGCTCGGCGGTACGACCCGCGGGTCGCAGTGACACGGAGATCCGGCCGCCGTCCGGGCTGTACTTCACCGCGTTGCCCAGCAGGTTGTCGACGATCTGCCGGAGCAGCCGGCGGTCACCGGGCACGACCAGCGCGTCGGGCAGATCCGCGTCGAGCGACAGCGGGCTGCCGTCGATGGCGGCGTTCGTGCACCCGACCGCCTCGCGGACCGCCTCGGCCAGGTCGACCGGCGTGGTCTGGACCGTCACGTGACCGGTATCCAAGGCGGACAGTGCCAGCAGCTCGTCGATGATGTGTCGCAGCTGCGCGGTGTTGCGTTCGATGACCTCGAGCATCGCCGGACCGTCGGCCGCCAGGACGGCCGGGTCGCTTTCCCGCAGGATCTCGGTGTACGCGCTGATCGCGGTGAGCGGGGTGCGCATCTCGTGGCCGACCAGCGCCAGATACTCGTTCTCGCTGCGGGCCAGCTGGCGCTGCAGGTCCTCGACCAGCCGGCCCTCCACGAACTGTCCGATGTGGGCGGCGATACCCGACATCAGCGCGACGACCTCGTCCTCCGGGTCCTCGACCGTGTCGGCGAACGCGGTGAGCACGCCGAGCGGTTCCAGGCCGTGCCGGACCGGGATGGCGAGCGCGGTGTGCAGCCGGCCGGTGGCCGCGGTCTCCTCGGAAATGAGGCTCTGCGGCTGTCCCACGTCGCGGATCCACAGTGGCTTGCCGACCTGCCAGGCGCGACCGGCCAGCCCGTGGCCGTACGTGAGGTCCGGCGGTACGGACATGTCCGCCTGCCGGCCGGCGGCGCTCCACCGGGCGGCGGCGCGGATCACCCCCGCCGTGTCGTCCACCAGCCAGAGCTCGGCGTGCGTCCAATCCAACGTGCTGACCACCGCCTCGAGAACGCGCGGCCCGGCCGCCTCGATGCTGGGCGCCTCGGCGAGGGCGGTGGTGACGGCCAGCTCACAGGTGCGAAACCGTTCGGCCCGCTTGCGCCGCGTCACGTCCTGCACGGCCTGTACGGCACCGAGCGTGTCCCCGTCCGGCCCGAGAATCGGCTGTGCGTCGATCAGGTAGTAGCGGGTGTGCCCGTTCGGTGCCTTCAGGACCAGTTCCTGGTCGCGCAGGTGTTCCCCCTGCAACGCGCGGAACAGGGCGAGGTCGTCGCGCTTCAGCGGGCTGCCGATGCCGTCGAAGAATCCTTCGATGGCCGCGTCGCCGGTCACATCGGCCGGCTCGGTCGCCGACCCCCACAACCGCCGCATCCGGGCGTTGACCAGCACGATCGTGCCGTCCGCGTCGCATGCGGTCACGCCGTCGTGCAGGCTGTCCAGCACCGCGTCCAGGAACCGCCGCTGCCGGTCGACCTCGTGCCGGTCCAGCTGCTCGGTGATCAGCAGCGTACTGACCTGGGCGGCCTCGTCGACGGCGGCGATCTGCCCGGCCGTCCAGTCGCGAGGCTCCCGGTCGACGGCACAACAGATCCCGAGCACGTCGCCGGTCTCGTTGCGGACCGGCCGGCCCAGATACGCCCCCGGCTGGCCGCCCGGCCCGCGCGGATCCGTGCCGGTGCCGGTAATGATCAGCGGCGCCCCGGTCCTGGCGACGATGCCGGCAAGGCTGTCCGCGGCCGCGGTGTCCGCGGGGCCGAACGCGCCGTAGCGGCGCAGCCGGTCACCGTCGAGAAAGTAGATCAGCCCGATCGGCGCCTGCGCGGCACGGGCCACGAGCGCGGCCAGGTGGTCGGCCGCACCGCTGATCAACACTCCCTCAGGGTAGAGCTTCCCGCGATCTTGGAGTTGTGGTTGGCACAAAAGCGGACGAAGTCCGCATAGGGGGGTTGGTGAAGACCAGCTCCTCGATCGAGCGGCCGGCCTCGATCGCGCGCCGCTCATATCTGGTCACCGGCCGGCCACAGCGCACCGCGGGCAGCTCCCGCAGGCCCGGCTCGGCCCCCAGTACGGTACGCATGGCGGTCGCGTAGTCCGGCCAGTCGGTGGCGCAGTGCAGCACGCCGCCCGGGCGCAGCCGCCGGCTCAGCAGCCGGACGTTTCCCGGCTGGATCAGCCGCCTCTTGTGGTGTCGCGCCTTCGGCCACGGATCGGGGAAGAACACGTGCAGCGCGTCCAGCACGCCCGGTCCGAGACGGTGCACGAGCTGCATGGCGTCACCATGCGCCACCCGGACATTCGTCAAGCCCAGATCGCGGACCAGCGCGAGCAGGTTGCCGATGCCGGGCGTGTGCACCTCCACGGCCAGGTAGTCGCGCTCCGGATCGGCCGCGGCCATCGCCGCTGTCACCTCACCCATCCCGAAGCCGATCTCCAGCACGCGCGGGGCGTCCCGCCCGAACATCGCGGCCAGGTTCAGCGGCGTACGGTCGCCGTCGATGACCCTCAGGCCGTACGCGGGCCACAGCTGCGCCAGCGCGTCCGCGTGCCGGCTGCTCATCCGGCCCCGCCGGGGATGGAACGTCCGGATCGGCCGTACGTCGGTCGTGTCGCTCATCGCGCCCCACGATACGCAGCCGGGGTCACCGCACCGGCTGCACACTGGGCTGCGACCCCGGGTGGAACGCCGTCCGGGCCCCGCTGGCGAGGTTGACCACCACGATCCAGGAGCCACCCCGGTACGGGCCGGTGACGACCGCCCGGGTGGCGTCCACGTACGCCATTTCGCGGTCCAGCGCGCCGCCCACGGTCCGCTTGGCACCGCTCAGCGTGTCGTACTCGACGAGGTGGACCGGCTCGCTCTCGGCCGGGGTGGCGCCCTGCTGGAACGCGGTCCAGGCGAGCTTCGCGCCGTCGGAGCGCCAGCTCGGGATGACGGCGAAGCCCGAGTAGTCGATGCCCCCACCGCCGTACGCCGCGACGGTCCGCTCGCCGCCGGTGGTCACCGTGCCGACGCTCAGGCACGCGTCGTAGACGCCCTCGCACTCGCCGCCGCGGAACGCCACCCGCGTGCCGTCCGGCGACCATGCCACGGCGTCGTCGGCGCGCAGGCGCTCGTTGAGGCCACCGGACCCGGTCACGGCCACCGGCGGTTCAGGCGGCAGCGCCACACCGCGGCAGCTCGCCGGGAACAGCACCTGCGGGGTCGCGCCGGCCACGGTCGCCGAGATCCGGTAGATGCCGGGTCCGCCGGTGCATGACAGCGACGCGAACGCGAGGAACCTGCCGTCCGGCGACCAGGACGCGCCGGATGCCGCCCGGGTGGTCAGCCGGCGCTTCCCGGTGCCGTTCGCCTTCATGGCCCACAGCTGGCCGGCCTTGCCGAACGCGATCTGCCGCCCATCCGGTGACCAGCGCGGCCGGGAGTAACCGCCGCCCCGGGTGAGCCGTGTCTCGGCCGTGCCCCGGCTCACGTAGATGTCCCCGCCGCGTACGTAGGCCACCAGACCGGGCAGCGTTGCGCCGGCCGCCGCATTGCCGGTGGTCGCCGTCGTGCTGCTCGCCGCCGTGGCGGCCGTCGCGGGCTGCAGAAGCGTTCCCGCCGCGGCGGCGACCACCAGCAGCGCGAGGTTCCCCGCCGCCTTCACGATTCCCTGCATGTCCGAACGCCCCCCGACGCGTCATCCCCGCTTACACCGAGAGTCATCGTCGCAACCCGCTTGCACCTAAGGAGTTCCCGCGCCGAAACCATCACTCTCCTCCGCGATCTTGGAGTTGTGGTTGGAACGAAGAGGTCGGAAAGCCGCAAATGGGCAACCACAACTCCAAGATCGCGGAACCACGCTAGGCGGCGGTGGCGGTCCAGATGGCGGTGAACGCCGCGGCCTCGCCGGCGAGCCAGCTCTCCACATCGGCGGGTTTCGCGGCCGGGTCGATCCGGTGGCTGACCCCGCGCCGGACATCCACCAGGACCGGCTCGGCGTTCGGCAGGATCTGGTCCATGTGCCGCGCCATCAGGTGCAGTGTGGCCGTGACGGCCTCGGGGCTGGGCGCCTCCTCGTCGAAGTGCAGCCGAACCGCTTCGCGACGGTCGTCGGCGTAGCGCAGGCCGAAGTGGGGGTTGATCTTCACGGCCAACGGGCCGACCGAGGCGAGCGCGTCGCGGGTCTGCGCCAGGCTGATCCCGTCCGGGTCACCCAGCGACCGTAGGTACGTCAGCGCACCCGAGCTGATCGCCTCGTAGAGCGGCTTCCACCGCGGCTTCACCAGATCCACGACGTCGGCGAGGTAGCTGCCGCCCGTACGGAATGCGATGTCGGCCTTGAGCGCCTTGATGAGCTGGCTGTGTGGGTTGAACCCGGACCGGCGCTCGCGCTGCCGGCGCAGACCGCCGACGAACGTGGCCTTGGCCGGGCCGGTGCGCGCGACGTAGCGGGTGAAGCCGAGCATTGTCGCGTACGGCGGAATCACGGGCACGGGAACGGACGAAACGGGCGCGGTCACGTTGATCTCCTCGCAGGTCACGGCGCCTTTTAGTACATACATTCTAATCGACGACCGCGATTTTTCCCACCCGCTCACTTCCCCGCGATCTTGGAGTTGTGGTTGCCATATGGGCTGTTCGCCCGCTTCTGTGCCAACCACAACTCCAAGATC
>DATBGW010000359.1:0-19585 GCA_036557765.1 Actinoplanes sp. | reverse complement strand
CGTTTTCGCGCGGTTCACAACCCATAGGACTCTATTTGTCGACTCGTTGTACGGATGACCGGAACGGGTCTTCCTCGGTGGCTACGCCTCTACTTGAGCGCTGCTCGGCAGATCGGGATGGCGGACGTACGAGTTTCCCGGCACGGCCGGTGAACGTGTGCGCCGTCAAATCAGGCGGAGCGGCCGGCCATCCCGTCCGGTACGGCGTGGCGACGCGTCGCTCGCGGCTCGACCAGAACGGTGACCGGGGTCGTGGGGCGCAACGTTATGTGACTGGTGTACTTCGGTTCGTCACCGGACGCCGTGAACGTGAAGTTCTGCACGAGCGCGGCCAGGGCCATCGTCGACTCCAGCATCGAGAGGTGCTGGCCGATGCATGCCCGCGGCCCGCCACCGAACGGGAACCAGGCATAGCGGTGCCGCGCCTTCTCCAGCTCCGGCGTGAACCGCAGCGGATCGAACCGCTCCGGTGACTCCCAGAACGCCGGATGCCGGTGTGTCACCCAAGGAACCAAGATCACATCAGTGCCGCCAGGGAACACGTACCCGCCGATCTCGTCGTCGGCGACGCTGCGGCGGCCGATCAGTGGCGCCGACGGGAACATGCGCATGGTCTCCTTGAGCACCATCGTCGTGTAGGTGAGGGTGGCGGCCTGCTCAGCGTCCGGCACGCCACCGATGTCATCCACCTCGGCGCGGACCCGCTCCTGCACGTCCGGGTGCCGGGACAGCAGATACAGCGCGAACGTCAGCGCTGTGGACGTGGTCTCGTGCCCGGCGAGGAGAAATACGAGCACCTGGTCGCGGACCTCGTCGTCGGTCATTGCCGTACCGCTGTCGCGGGCGTCGATGAGCAGCCCGAGCAGATCCTGGCCGCCGGCATTGCGCGCACGGCGGTCGTTGATGATCCGGTCGCAGACCGCGAACAGTTCCCCCTGCCCCCGGGCCAGGCGGCGGTTCATCGGCGTGGGCCAGCGCCGGGAAAGCCGTACCGGCGAGTTCGCGCGCCGCCGTACGGCCTCGCCGAGCGGCCCGACCCACCGCTGGACCACAGGGATGGCGTGCTCGATGTCGTCGCCGAAGAGCACCCGGCACACGATGCGCATCGCCAGGCGCATCATTGCATCGTCCATGTCTCGTACGGTCGCCGGCTCCGTTCGCCACCGGCGGATCAGGTCCTCGATCGGCGCGGCCAGAGTATCCGCATAGCCGGCGACGCGACGGTGGGTGAACAGCGGCTGCAGGAACCGTTTCTGCCGTTGCCAGTCGTCATCCTGGCTGGTGAGCAGGCCGTCGCCGACCGCGTCGCGGACTTCGCTGTAGAACACGTTGTCCTTGCGGTAGTTGGCCGAGTTACCGGCCAGCACGCGTTGGGCGCCGTCGGGATGGAACACCACCCAGAGTTCGCGCCCGGTTCGGGGCGGTCCTAGGCGGAAGCGCACCGTGTCCCCGTGGTCCCGGCGCGCCCGCTCGAGAGCGCCAAGCATGTCTGCGCGCAGGTCGAGAGCCGATCCCAGCAGGAGCGAGCCTGGCACCAGCTGTGGTTTCCCCGTCATTCGTACTTCTGTATCAGAAACGCAAGCCTCGCGGGATACCCGTGTCGCGAACCCGGCGGTTGAGTCCCGCGCCGGCCCCCTGATCTATTTGAGGGGTCGGCGCGACGGCTCAGCTCCGCGCGTACCGCCCGGTCAGCGTGCCCTCCGCCAGCACCGCGCCCTTGATGGCGGTCCGCAGGTCGTCCGCCGACGCTCCCGGACGCAGCCCGGCCGGCCGGGACAGGGCGAACACGGTGAAGACGTACCGGTGGGTGGAGCCGCGTGGCGGGCACGGGCCGCCGTAGCCCGGCCGGCCGAAGCCGTTGACGCCCGAGCCCGCCGGCGCGGCACCCTCGGCCAGCGCGGGTTCGGCCGGGTCGATGCCCCACGCCACCCAGTGCACGAACGTGCCGCGCGGCGCGTCCGGATCCTCCACGAGCAGCGCCAGCTCGCGGACGCCGGACGGCAGGCCGCTGACGGCCAGCGGTGGTGACACGTCTTCGCCGTCGCACGTGTACCGGCGGGGAATCGTCCCGCCTTCGGGAAACGCGCTGCTGGACACGGTGATCGTCATGGCCGCTTCCTCCCGCTCGGGCTCGGCGGGTCCGCCGCAGCCGGCGAGGACGACAAGGGCAACCAGCGGAACCCAGAACCGCATCAGTCCACGCTAATAGGTAGCGTGCGGGGATGAGCGCATTGCGGGTTCTGTTCATCGGCGGCAGCGGGATCATCAGCTCCGCGTGCTCGGCGCTGGCCGTCGAGCGGGGCGTGGAGTTGTCCGTCCTGAATCGCGGCCGTAGTGGCGACCGTCCCGTTCCGCCGCAGGCCAGGGTGCTGCACGGGGACATCCGCGATCCGGAATCGGTCACCGCCGCGATCCAGGGACTGGACTTCGACACCGTCGTCAACTGGGTCGCGTTCACGCCGGATCACGTGCGGGCGGACCTCAAGCTGTTCCGGGGCCGCACCCGGCAGTATGTGTTCATCAGCTCCGCCTCGGCCTATCAGACGCCGCCCGCCCGGCTCCCGGTGGTCGAGTCGACGCCGCTGTCGAACCCGTTCTGGCAGTACTCGCGGGACAAGATCGCCTGTGAGGATCTGCTTGTGGAGGCCTACCGGGCCGACGGCTTCCCGGCGACGATCGTGCGGCCCTCACATACGTACGACAGGACCAGCGTCCCGTTCGACGGCGGTTGGACCGTGCTGGAACGGATGCGGCAGGGCAAGGAGATCGTCGTGCACGGCGACGGCACGTCGCTGTGGACGCTCACCCACCACACGGATTTCGCGCGCGGCTTCGTCCCGCTGCTCGGCCACCCCGCGACGATCGGACAGGCCTTCCACATCACCTCCGACGAGGCGCTGACCTGGAACCAGATCGCCGAGGCACTCGCGGCGGCGGCCGGAGTGGTCCCGCGGATCGTGCACGTGCCGTCGGATGCCATCGCGGCGGCCGACCCGCAGTGGGGCGCCGGTCTGCTGGGCGACAAGGCGCACTCCATGGTGTTCGACAACGCCAAGGTGCGCGGCATCGCGCCGGACTTCGTGGCGACCGTTCCGTTCCACCAGGGCGCCCGGGAGATCGTCGGCTGGTACGACGAGGACCCGTCCCGGCAGCGGGCGGATCCGCGGCTGGACGCGGTGATGGACCGGCTCGTCGAGGCCTACCGGCCCGGCCGGTGACGCCATGCCGGTGCCAGCGGCCCCGCACGTCCGGCTCCCGGTGATGATGCACCACTGGCGGTGGATGACGTTCCTGCATTGGCCGTACCCATCGGATCTCGTCCAGTCCAGGCTGCCCCACGGCCTGACCGTCGAGGAGTGCGACGGCACCGCGTGGGTGGGTCTGCTCCCGTTCCTCATGGACGAGGTCCGGGCGCCGAAGCTGCCGCCGCTGCCGTACGTATCGCGGTTTCCCGAGACGAACGTGCGCACCTACGTGCGCGGCCCGGACGGGAACGCCGGCATCTGGTTCTTCTCGCTGGACGCCGCTCGGCTGGCGGTCGTCGCCACCGCCCGTACGACCTATGGGCTGCCCTATTGCTGGTCGGACATGTCCGTCGACCGGGCCGGGAACGAACTGCGGTACCGTTCCCGCCGCCGGATGCCGGGGCGGCCCGGCGCGTCCTGTGACGTGGTCGCGGAGTTCGGGCCGTCGCTGCCCGACGCCGAAGCAGGCGACCTGGCGCTGTTCCTCACCGCCCGATACCGGTTCTACTCCACAGTGGCCGGTCGCCTGGTGACGGCGGTGGCGGAGCATCCGCCGTGGCCGCTGCGTGCGGCCCGGCTTCGGCACGTCCGGCAGGATCTGCTGCAGGCCGCCGGCTTCCCGGAGCCCTCCGGCGATCCGATCGTCCATGCGTCAGAAGGGGTCCGGGTGCGGATTGCGATGTGGCAGCGCGCGGACCGACGAAAGTCCGAAGTGGAGCATTTGAGATGAGGGCGCACCTGACCACCGGCGCCGACTACTGGAGCACACCCGAGGCGGCCGACCTGGGTCTGCCCAGCATGCGTCTCAGCGACGGACCGCATGGCCTGCGCGTGCAGGACGATGACAACCCCGACCATCTGGGACTGGGCCGGAGCCTTCCGGCCACCTGTTTCCCGCCGGCCGTGACGCTTGCGTCGTCCTGGGATCCGCACCTCATCCGGAGTGTCGGCGCAGCACTGGGCCGGGAAGCCCGGTCGGCCGGCGTGGACGTGGTGCTGGGCCCGGGAATCGAGATCAAGCGAAGTCCGTTGTGCGGCCGCAACTTCGAGTACTACAGCGAAGACCCGCTGCTGGCCGGCCGGCTGGCCGGCGCGATGATCAAGGGTCTGCAATCGCAAGGTGTCGGTGCCTGCGTCAAGCACTTCGCCTGCAACACACAGGAGACCGACCGCCTGCGCGTCAGCGCCGACGTCGACGAGCGCAGCCTCCGTGAGATCTACCTGCGCGCGTTCCAGATCGCGATCCGGGAGGGCCGGCCCTGGGCCGTCATGAGCGCCTACAACCGCGTCAACGGGATCTTCGCCAGCGAAAACCACTGGCTCCTCACGGACGTGCTCCGTGGCGAGTGGGCGTACGACGGTGTCGTGATCTCCGACTGGGGAGCCGTGCACGACCCCGTGGCGGCCGTCGCCGCCGGGCTCGACCTGCGCATGCCCGGGCAACCCGACGACCCGCGCGTGCGGGACGCCCTGGCCACCGGGTCTCTCGACGAGGCGGCGATCGACGTCGTCGCGAAGCGGCTGCGGTTGCTGGCCGATCGCACGGCAGAGTCGAGGAAGACCGTACCGGTCGTCGACTACGAGACCCACCATCAGCTTGCCCGCCGGGCCGCCGCCCAGTGCGCGGTGCTGCTGCAGAACGACCGCGGGCTGCTGCCGGTCAACGCGGCCGGAGGGCGCTCCATCGCCGTCATCGGAGAGCTGGCCCGCAGCCCCCGGTACCAGGGCGCCGGCAGCTCGGCCGTGAACGCCACCCGCGTCGTCAGCGCGCTGGACGCGCTGCGGGCCCGAATCGGTGCGACGGTGTCGTTCGCGCCCGGCTACGTCATGCATCCCGGTGACGACGCGACGGGGCTGGTGGACGATGCGGTAGCCCTCGCGCAGTCCAGTGAGCTGGTGCTGCTCTTCCTGGGCCTTCCAGCGTCGTACGAGGCCGAGGGACGCGACCGCACCACCATCGACCTGCCCGCCGAACAGGTCGCCCTGCTCCGCGCGGTCGCCGCGGTCAATCCCCACGTCATCGTCGCGCTCAGCAACGGCTCCGCTGTGACGACGGCCGACTGGCGCGACGCCGTCGGCGGCATCATCGAGTTCTGGCTCACCGGTCAGGCCCACGGCGACAGCATCACCGACGTGCTTCTCGGAGACGTGAACCCCTCCGGCAAGCTTCCGGAGACGGTGCCCGTCCGGCTGGAGGACACGTCGTCCTACTTGGACTTCCCCGGAGAGCTCGGTCACGTTCGGCACAGCGAGGGAGTGCACGTCGGCTATCGCTGGTTCGACGCCCGCCGGCTCGAGGTCGACTATCCGTTCGGCCACGGCCTGTCCTACACCACCTTCCACTACACCGATCTGCACATCACCGTCCATGACGTGGACGACCCGATCGCCATGACCGTTTCCATGGCCCTGGTCAACACCGGAACCCGCGACGGCGCGGAGGTGGTCCAGGTCTACGTCGGCGACCGCAGCGGCATCCTGCACATGCCCGAACGTGAACTGCGGGCCTACGCCAAGGTGTATCTGACCGCGGGGGCGTCCCGAACCGTCGAGATCCCGGTCCTGCGGGCCGACCTCGAGCACTTCCACCCCGAAGCCGGGTGGGTGTTCACGGGTGGACCGATGCGGGTGTCGGTCGGAGCCTCCTCCCGGGACATCCGGCTACAGGCCACCGCCGACGTTCCGGGGCGGCCCCTGGAGGTCCCCCTGACCGCGTGGTCGCAGTTGCGCGACTGGATGACCCACCCGCTGGTCGGACCGGCCCTGCGCCGGCTCATCGACGAGCGCGGTGGCGTCAAGGGACGCCTCGGCGACCTGTTGAGCGACCCGGTCAGCCAGGACTCGGCACTGATCATCCCGATGATCAGCGTCACCCAGTTCCCCGGCTTCCCGATCTCGGCCGAGGAGGCGGAGCAACTCCTCAACGACTTGGCTCGAACGCGGGATACAGCGGCCGCCACATCGCCTCGTGAACCTGCTTGACCGGCTCGGTGAGCGGCACGTCGGCCACCCCGTCGCGTTCGGCGGCTGCCGCGACGGCGATCGCGACCTTGGCGGAGATGAGCCGCAGGTCGGCGATCGGCGGCAGCAGGGGGGAGCCGGGGGTGGTGGCGTCGGCGAGCGCGGCCACCGCGTCGGCCGCGGCCGTGATCATGCCATCGGTGACCCGGCGCGCGCGGGCGACGGTGACGCCGAGGCCGAGCCCGGGAAACACCAGGGCGTTGTTGGCCTGCGCGATGCGGTAGCTGGTCTGGCCGTGCCGGACCGGCGGGAACGGGCTGCCGGTGGCCACCAGCGCCCGGCCGTCGGTCCAGCGGATCAGGTCCTCGGGGATGGCCTCGGCCCGGCTGGTCGGGTTGGACAGCGGCAGGATGATCGGGCGGTCCACCGCCGCGGCCATCTGGGCGACGAGCGGCTCGTTGAACGCGCCGGCCTGCGTGGAGGTGCCGATCAGGACCGTCGGCTGCACCCGGGCCACCACCTCGGCCAGGCCGATGCCGGTGGGCTGCTCGGCCGCCGGGCGGGCGTACGGCCGCTGGAAGTCGTACTGCTGCGCGGCGCGGTCGTCGGTGAGCAGCCCGTGCCGGTCCACCGCCCAGAACCGGCGGACGGCCTCCGCGGGCGGCAACCCCTCGCGGATCATCGTGTTGCGCATGAGATCCGCGATGCCCAGTCCGGCGGTGCCGGCGCCGTGGATCACCACCCGCTGGTCCCGCATCCGGCCACCGGAGGCCGCCACGCCCGCCAGCACGGCCGCGAGCACGACGGCGGCGGTGCCCTGCATGTCGTCGTTGAACGTGCAGACCCTGTCGGCGTACTTGGTGAGGATGCGCCGGGCGTTGCCGGCGCCGAAGTCCTCCCAGTGCAGCATCGCGTGCGGGAACAGTTTGGTCGCGGCGGTGACGTACGCGTCGATGAGGTCGTCGTACCGCTCATCACGGACCCGGGCGTGCCGGTTGCCCAGGTACATCTCGTCGGCGAGCAGCGCCAGGTTGTCGGTGCCCATGTCCAGCACCACCGGAATGACCCGCCGCGGGTGCAGCCCGGCGGCCGCGGTGTAGACGGCCAGCTTGCCGATCGAGATCTCGATCCCGCCGACCCCCTGGTCGCCGATGCCGAGTATGCCCTCGGCGTCCGTGGCGACCAGCAGGTCCACGTCGTCGCCGGGCAGGTCGTAGTTGCGCAGCGACTCCTCGACGTCCTCGGGATGGTTGACGGACAGGAACACACCGCGCGGGCGGCGGTATTCGTGGCTGTACCGCTCGATCGCCATGCCCACCGTCGGGGTGTAGACGATCGGCAGCATCTCGTCGAGGTGGTCCGACAGCAGCCGGTAGAACAACACCTCGTTGCGGTCGCGCATGTTGGCCAGGAACACGTTGCGGGCCAGGTCGTCCGGCTGCCGCCGGTACTGCGCGTACACCCGGCGCACCTGCCCGTCCAGCGTCGATTCGCCGCTGGGCAGCAGGCCGGTCAGGCCGAGCGCCTGCCGTTCGCCGTGGGTGAACGCGGTGCCGCGGTTCAGCATCGGGTTGGAGAGCACCGACCGGCCCCGCGCGCGGATGCGCACCGGATACCCTTCGGCGGCCGGACCGAGCTCGTACGGCGCTTCCACCATCGCCATCACCTCTCCCTTGCTCCGGCCCCGGTAACCCGCGAGCGACCCGGCCGCCGACGGAGTAACGTTCGATTGGCGCACTGTAGTGCGCCTGGCCGGGGCGTCTGGGACGGAGATGGTGGCATGGGTAGCTTTGGCGCCCATGACTTCGCCCATCCGGCGCTGTTGTACCGGGACACCGGTGACTACCTGTCCGCCACTGTCCCGTTCGTCCGGGATGGGCTCGACGCCGGCGAACCGGTCGCGGCCGCCGTTCCGCCCGGAAATCTGGCGTTGTTGCGGACCGCGTTGGGCGCCGACGCGGACCAGGTCGTGTGGCGGGACATGACGGTCGCCGGCCGCAACCCAGGGGCGATCATCCCCACGGTGTTGCTGGCCTTCGCGAACGCCCATCCCGGCCGGCGGGTCCGGATCATCGGCGAACCGATCTGGGCCGGGCGCACCGGAGCCGAGTATCCGGCCTGCGCCCAGCACGAGGCCTTGATCAACGCCGCGTTCGCGGACCGGGCCGCCACGATCCTCTGCCCGTACGACGTCGCCGCGCTCGATCCGGCGTGGGTGGACGACGCCCACCGGACCCATCCCGTTCTGGTGACCGCCACGCGGCGCTGGGACAGCCCGCACTACGACGACCCGGTTGCAGTCGCGGCCGATTTCAACCAACCCCTGCCCGACCCGCCGCCGCACGCGGCGACCACCTCGGTCGACATCTTCACGGTACGCGGCGCGCGTCGCTTCGCGGCCGACTACGCGGGCCGGGCCGGACTGGCGACGGAGCGGATCCCGGATCTCGAGCTCGCGGTCAACGAGCTGGCCGCCAACTCCATCCGGCACGGCGGCGGCAGCGGACGGCTGGCGGTATGGGTGCAGGACACCCACCTGGCGTGCCAGCTCAGCGACACCGGATTCCTCACCAACCCGCTCGCCGGGCGGATCCCGCCGGCGCTGGGTTCATCCGGCGGGCGCGGCCTGATGATGGTGAACCAGCTGTGCGACCTGGTCCGCGTCCACACCACCGCCGACGGCACCACGGTCCGTGTACACATGCGGCTCTAGGGAAGGCCAGCCATGCGACCGACACCGACCGGCGAGCACGTGGTGGTCGAGACTCCGGCGGGCGCCGTGCGCGGATTCTGGCGGGACGGTTCGGCGGCGTTCCTCGGCATTCCATTCGCCGAGCCGCCGTACGGCGAACGACGCTTCCAGGCCCCGGTGCCCCGCGCGCCGTGGTCCGGCGTCCGCGACGCGCTGACGTATGCGTCGACGCCACAGCGCAAGGCGCTGGCGGAGATCACCACGATTCCGGAGCCGAGCATCCCGGGCGACGACATCCTGACACTGAACGTCTTCACGCCCCGGCCGTCGGACCACGGCGATCCGCTTCCGGTGCTGGTCTACATCCACGGCGGCGGCTACGTCGCGGGCTCGCCGGCGAGTCCCTGGTACGACGGCGCCGCGTTCAACCGCGATGGCGTCGTGACCGTGACAGTCTCGTACCGGCTGGGGTTCGACGGGTTCGGCTGGCTCCCCGGCGCGCCGGCAAACCGCGGCGTCCTCGACTGGGTGCTCGCCCTCGAGTGGGTCCGCGACACGATCGGCCGCTTCGGCGGCGACCCGCGCCGGGTGACGATCGCGGGACAGTCCGCGGGCGGTGGCGCGGTGATGACGCTCTTCACGCTGCCGCGGGCGCGCGGGCTGTTCTCGGGGGCCGTGTCCATCTCCGGCGTACCGACCGATGTCCCGCCGGCGATCGCGCAGCGGACGACCGAGCAGCTGGCCGAGCGGCTCGGGATCAAACCCGACCGGGAGGGCTTCGCCGGCGTGCCGGAGACCGATCTGATCGCCGCCCAGGGCGGCGGGATGAACCCGCCGGCCGGGGAACCGGGCGCCGACGACCTCATCGCGATCATGCGGGACATGTACGGGCGGCTGCGCCACGGTCCGGTGGTCGACGGCGAGCTGCATCCGTGGACCGTCGAGGAGGGACTGCGCGCCGGCGCCGGACGCGACGTACCCCTGCTGGTCGGCGCCACGCGGCAGGAGTTCGGCGGCCTCGCGCACGCCAACCGTCGCCTGTTCGCCGACCGCGAGCTGGCCGAGCTGCTGGACCGGATGGGTGTCGAACCAGCTGTCGCGTCCCGGTTCGCCGAGGCCCTGCCGGGGCACGACCCGGCGGACGTCCTCGGGCAGTACGTCACCGACCGGGTGTTCCGGCGCCGGATCGTCGAGTGGCTGGACCTGCGCCGCGACGCAACGAACACCTGGGCGTACGACTTCGCCTGGCGTTCCTCGGTCAGCGGTGTCGCCGAGCACTGTCTCGACGTGCCGTTTCTGTTCGATCTGCTGGAGGATCCGGATGTCACCCGCGTCGCGGGTCCGGACGCGCCGCAAACGCTCGCGGATCGGGTTCACAGCGCATACGTCCGTTTCGTCCGGGACGGCGATCCCGGCTGGCCGCCGTATGCCCAAGGCGACTCCGTCATGGTCTTCGACACCGAGCCGACGGTCGTCACGGGCGGATACACGTCAGCGCGGACGTTGGTGTGACGACCTCCACGTCGTTTCTCGTGCCGGTGCTGCAGGGACGGATGACCACAGTCGATGGTCGGCCGCGCCGACCGGCTCGACGGCGCCATCATGTCCATTTTGGACGTCACAGTGGTGACGGTGGCGCCGCGGCGTCGAACAGATGCCGGTGTCCGCGCGTCATGGCAGCCGGGTCGGCGTCCGACATCCACTCGTGGCCGCCCCACTCGCTGCAGAACGTCCCGGCGAAGTCGATGTCCGCCAGCGCCGCCCGCAGGTCCCGGATCGGCGTCGAGACGGCTCCGTTCCGGTCGTCGAGGTCCCAGTACTTGAGGTGGACGGCTGCAACGTTCGGCAGAAACCAGCGCCAGTCCGCCACAGTGGTACATCCGAAGCGGGTCAGCGGAGTGACGTACAGCGAGGCGAGCTGCGGTGACCGCGCGGCCGCGAGCTCGGCCCGGAGCAGGGTCGCTGCGGCGCGGTGGTCGGCCGCCGCCCATGCATCCTGCAGCGACGCGATCAGCGCCGGCGTGGCGCCGTGGCGGTCCAGCGCCTCGACGTAGGAGGTCGGCAGCGCCGGCATGCACAGGCTCAGGTCGAGCAGGAAGCGGACGTGGTCGGTCGCCAGGCTCTCGACCAGCTCAAGGCGGCGAAGCAACTGCTCGGAATCGGGCCGGCAGGGACCCTGGACCTCCTCCACCCAGACCATGTCGGCCGCTTCCAGGATTGGTACGAGCTCGGTCAGCACGGGCTCCGGAACGTATCCGAGCCCCAGGCGGACACCCCACGCGCCCAATCGTCGCGCCGCGCGGATCTGCCGTTCCAGGAGATCGACGCTCTGGTTGTGACCGAGGAAGACTCCTGCGGCCGGTGACGCGTCGTGGTAGCAACCCAGGACGGAAAGGCGCGCGCCGTACTGCTCCAACAGGTCCCGGGTGCGGCCCAGCTCGGCGTCCTCGAACGCTGGATACGACCGGAAGTGCTGCGGCGCATCGATCTCGATGCGCCGCGCCATCCCGTCCTCGAGAATCCCGGTGAGGATCTCGTCCGGGCGCCGCCGTGCCTCCAGAAGGACACCGGTGAATGAGAACAGCGTGATGACCCAGGCCGGATCGGCAGTGGGTGGCAAGATCGGATTCGGCATCGGCAGCGTCGTCACAACGCGTACCATCGCCCAGCCGGCGCGGTCTGTTCAACGGTTATCCGCAGACCAGATGACCGGTATGCCGAGGATGGAGTTCCCTTGACAGTGTCGCCTCAATACCGTCACTCCATAACGCCGCGCCCCACCAGCACGGCCGACCCGCACTCCCTTGCACGTTCTTTCCGTCCACAGATTTGCTTACGAAGGGCCACCTGATGACGAACCACAACCGGGCGCGTCGCCGCTTGGCAACCGTCGCCATACCGATGGCCGCCGGTCTCCTGCTCGCCGCATGTGGTGGCGACTCCGGCGGCAGCAGCAACAACGGCCAGGAGCCGCAGACCATCAGCTTCGCGTTCGGTTCCGCCAACCCCAACGAGCACTACTTCCAGGACGCCGCCAAGGGCTACGAAAAAGCCCACCCGGGCGTCAAGATCAATATTCAGAAACTGCCGGCCGAGTCGTACGCCACCGCGATCGCCACCCGCGTCCAGGGCGGCAACGCCCCGGACGTGTTCCAGGCGGAGTCCGGCTCCGGCCAGACCGACGCTGTAGGCAACTTCGCCAAGGGGGGCCTGCTGATCCAGATCAGCGACCCGGCGGTCAGGGCCGCGCTGCCGAAGGGCGAGGACCCGAGTCAGTTCCTGTACAACGACAAGGTGGTCGGCATCCCGATCGCCACCGCCGTCAACGGCATCGTCTTCAACGACGAGCTGGCCAAGCAGAACGGTGTGAACGTCACCGCCACGTCCACGCTGGACGACGTCATCAACCAGTGCGCCGCGGCCAAGGCGAAGGGTAAGGCGATCTTCGGCCTGGCCGGCGCGATCCCGGCCAACACCGGTATCGCGACGATGGAGTTCGCCGCGTCCACCGTGTACGGTCCGACGCCGGACTGGGATGCCCAGCGCAAGGCCGGAAAGGTCACGTTCGCCGGAACGCCCGGCTGGACTGCCGCGCTGGAGTCGCTGAAGCGGCTCAACGACTCCAAGTGCTTCCAGCCCGGTGCCGTGGGCGCCGGTTTCGACGCACTCACCAACGGCGCCGGTCAGGGCAAGATCTTCGGCTTCTTCGCGCCCAGCGGCGCGGCGAAGAGCATCATGGACGGCGCCGGCGGACATGTGAAGCTCGTGGTGCTGCCGATGCCCGCGCCGGCCGGCACCAAGACCTACGCCTCGGTCAGCTCCGACATCGTCGTGGCGGGTAGCGCGAAGACCAAGAGCCCGAAGCTCGTGGAGGACTTCATGAAGTACTTCCAGACGCCTGAGGGCACGAAGATCGTCGCGGACGCCCAGGGCACCATCCCGGTCAACGCCGCGGAGAACGCCACGCTGCTGCCGCAGTACGCCACGGTGGAGCAGACGATCAAGAACAAGGACGTCCGCGGCTTCGGCACCGTGAACTGGCCGAACGGCAAGGTGTACGACGCCCTTGGCTCCGGCGCCACCGGTGTGCTCACCGGTCAGAAGACCCCCGAAGAGGTCCTGAAGCAGATGGACGCCGCCTGGGGCTGACGGATGACGCGGGGGCGGAGCCCGGCTCTGCCCCCGCATCACTGGCGCAGAAAGAGGAGACCCGAGCATGACGGCGCTAGAGGGCCAGACGACGGCGGTAGCCGACGCCGTGGACACGGCCAAGAAACCCGCGGGGCCTCAGGCATCTTCGCGGCTGATCGCCTACGGGCACTGGTGGTGGGCGTTGCCCGCGTTGGTGCTGATGGGCACGACGATCTACCTGAGCACCGCGGCGGGCGCGTTCTACGCGTTCACCGACTGGACCGGCGCCGGCCCGTTCAACTTCGTCGGCCTGGCGAACTTCACCAGGATCTTCCAGACCCCCGAACTGCTCGGCTCGCTCACAAACACCCTGATCCTCGCGTTCGGATTCCTGGTGTTCACCAACGTGATCGGGCTGCTGTTCGCCCTCGCCCTCAACCGGACGCTGAAGACCCGGTACCTGCTGCGCACGCTGATCTTCATGCCGGTGGTGCTGAGTCCGATCGCTGTTTCGTTCATCTGGAAGTTCATCTTCTCCTTCGACGGAGCCCTGAACCAGTTCCTCCGGTCCATCGGCATCGATTCCCAGACCGACTGGCTGGCAAGCCCGAAGCTCGCCCTGGGCTGCATTCTCGTCGTGATGGTGTGGCAGAACATCGGCTTCGTCATGGTCACCTACCTCGCCGGACTGGCCACCGTGCCGCCGGAGCTGGAGGAGGCCGCAGCGCTGGACGGCGCGGGCAACTGGCGGCGGTTCCGTAGTGTCACGCTGCCGCTGATCCAGCCGTCACTCGCCATCGCCACCACGCTGACCCTGATCCAGGGGCTGCGGGTCTTCGACCAGGTGCTGGCGCTCACCGGCGGCGGCCCGTCCGGTGCCACCGAGACGCTTGCAACCCAGGTCTACAAGGAAACGTTCACCTACAACGCGTTCGGGGCCGGCGCCGCCATGGCACTGCTGCTCAGCGTCCTGATCCTGGGCTTCAGCATCGTCCAGCAGTACGCCACCCGCGACCGCTCGCAGATCGGAGGCTGAGGCGGGTGTTCCGCTACCGGAAGACGACCCTGGTCATCGAGATCCTCATGATTCTCGCGGCTCTGGTCATGTTGTTACCGTTCTGGATCATGCTGGTCGCGGCGTTCAAGCCCGGCGAGGACATCCTCACCACTCCGGCGATCGCCCCGCCCAAGCACCCGACGCTTACCAACTTCACCGCGCTGATGTCCGACCAGACCGGACAGGGCAGCATCTTCCAGGCCCTGGCCAGCAGCGTCGCCATCACCGTCGGCAGCATTCTCGGCCTGGTCGTGCTGGGCTCGTTGGCCGCGTACGTGTTCGCGCGCAGCACCCAACGGTGGAGCACCCGCGCCTACTACTCGTTCGTCGTCGCGATCATCCTGCCGACGCAGCTGGGCACGCTGCCGCTCTACATCGGCGCCCAGCGCCTCGGGCTGGTCGGCACCCCGTGGGGCATGCTCCTGATCTACACCGGGGTCCTGCTGCCGCTGTCGGTGTTCCTGTACGCCGGGTTCTTCCGGGCCCTGCCCCGCGACTACGAGGAGGCGGCGTCGCTGGACGGCGCGTCGGCACTGCAGGTGTTCCGGCACGTCGTCTTCCCGCTGATGGCGCCGGCCACCGGCACCGTCGCGATCCTGGCCGGCCTGATCGTGTGGAACGACTTCTTCACCGCGCTGATCTTCCTGAACGGGTCCTCGTACCAGACCCTGCCGGTCATGATGTACAACTTCGTGGGCGCGCTGGTCTCGCAGTGGAACCTGATCTTCGCGGTGGTCATCGTGTCCATGATCCCGATCCTGATCTTCTACGTGTTCGCCCAGAAGCGGTTCATCCAGGGCTATGCGGGAGGGCTGAAGAGCTGAGCGTCGAGGGACAACGCCAGGCGGACCGCGGCGACGGGACCTACCTCAACCCGATCCTGGCCGGCGACTACCCGGACCCGACCGTTCTGGCGGACGGTGACGACTATTACCTGACGTACTCGTCCTTCGAGGCCTCGCCGGGTTTGCAGCTGTGGCACAGCCGGGATCTGGTGAACTGGACGCCGATCGGGCCGGCGCTGGACCGTCCGATCGCGACGGTGTTCGCCGTCGACCTCGTCAAGCACGACGACCGGTACTACATCTACATCCCGTTCATCCCCGCGCCGTGGGCGCCGGAGTTCGGCACCGATCCCCGGATCTGTGTCATCTCGGCGCCGCACATCACCGGTCCGTGGAGCGAGCCGGTCGACCTCGGCATCACCGGTTACATCGACCCGGGCCACGCCGTGGGCGAGGACGGGAAACGATATCTGTTCCTCAGTGGAGTGGACCGGGTCCGGCTCACCGACGACGGGCTCGCCACCGACGGCCCGATCGAGCACGTCTATGACGGCTGGCGGTATCCCGACGACTGGGTGGTCGAGGCGTACGCGCTGGAGGGGCCGAAGCTGGTCCGGCGCGGGGACTACTTCTACCTGATCTCAGCAGTGGGTGGCACCGGCGGTCCGCCCACCGGACACATGGTGATCGCGGCCCGCTCGCGGTCCATCCACGGCCCGTGGGAGAACGCACCGGGCAACCCGATCGTACGGACCTGGGATGCGGCCGAGCGGTGGTGGTCCCGTGGTCATGCCACCCTTGTCGAGGGGCCGGCCGGGGATTGGTGGATGGTCTACCACGGCTACGAGAACGGCTACCGGACGCTCGGACGTCAGGTCCTGCTCGAGCCGGTCGAATGGACCGACGACGGCTGGCCGCGGGCCGCCGGGGACGACCTGTCGGCACCGATCCGCGTCCCGGCCGCGCTCGACGGCCGGCGACACGGGCGGCCGCTGTCCGACCGGTTCGACGGCACGTCGCTGGGCTCGCAGTGGGCATTCTTCGCCCCGGCTGCCGACGAGCACGATCGCGTCTGCCTCGACGGGTCCGCACTGCGGCTGGCCGGGAAGGGCGCCGGGCCGGCCGACTCGTCGCCGCTTGCCGTGCTCGCCGGCGATCACGCCTACGAAGTCACGGTCACCGTGGAACCGGTCGGCGACGCGCAGGGCGGACTGCTGCTGTTCTTCAACGACGCGCTGTTCCTCGGCATGGGCTACGACGGACGCACGATGACCACGTACAACGGCGGACGCCCGAGCCACTGGCGGGAGCCCGCCCCCGCCGCCGCGGTACTGCACCTGCGGATCGTCAACGACCGGCACATCGTCACGTTCTTCTATCACGTGGATGGTGCCGCCTGGATCCGGCACGAGCTCCGGTTCGAGACGTCGGGATACCACGCGAACACCGCCGGTCAGCTGCTCAGCCTGCGCCCGGCCATCTTCGCCGCCGGTGGGGGAGCAGTGGTGTTCCGCGACTTCCGGTACCGGGCGCTGCCATGAGCTTTGCGGAGCTCTGGGAGGGCTTCTGCTCGCCGCCGGATGAGGCCCGGCCGCGCGCCTGGTGGCACTGGATGGACGGCAACGTCGACCTCGACGGCATCCGGCTCGACCTGGAGTGGCTGCACGCGGTCGGCGTTCGCGGCGTGCAGATGTTCGAGGGCGGGATGGGTACGCCGCTGGTCGTTCCCGAGCCGGTGGAGCACGGCTCGTCCGCCTGGCATGCCGCGGTCCGGTTCGCCGCCGAGACGGCGCAGCGGCTCGGGCTCGAGTTCGCGGTGGCCACGTCACCCGGGTGGAGCGCGGCCGGTGGTCCCTGGGTCGACCCGGCCGATGCGATGAAGAAGGTCGTCTGGTCGTCGACCGTTGTGGACGGTGGCGGCCTCGTCGAGCGGCCGCTTCCACCGCTGCCGGATGTGGCGGGTCCGTTCCAGGACTGTCCACGCTGGGGGGCGGAACCCGAGCGGCACCGGTACTCCTGGGACTGGCTTGTCCTCGCCGTTCCCGCCGAACCCTGGCAGGAGGCTCTGACGCCCTCCTCGGTGTCCGTCGATGATTGGGCCTGCCTCGTCGACGGCGCCCACGCCGCCACGGTCGCGCTGCCACGGGATCCGGACGGGTTCTCCACCGCCGCCATCGAGCAGGTCTTCGACGAGCCGGTGCGGGTGGCGGCGGTGACGGTCGGGCTTCCCGGCCCGCGGGGCTTCGCGGCCGCGCCATCCCCGGATGCCGTTCTGGAGGTCAGCGACGACGGCCTCACCTATCGCCGGGTCGCCGAGCTGCCGGCGACGACCGTTCCGGTTCGTACGGTCGCCTTCGAACCGGTGACCGCTCGGCGCTTCCGACTGGTCCTGTCCGCCGACAGCGCGGCCGCCGCTCTGCCCCGGCTGGCATCCGGTGTGACGCTGCCGCCGGTACTCCGCACGGTATCGGAATTTCTGGTGTCGGAGTTCGCGCTGTGGCCGGGCGGCCGGCTGTCCCATGCGGAGCTGAAGGCCGGCTTCGGCGCCACGCCGGACTACTACGCGCTCGGTGGCGGGCCGGACGACGGCGACGCGCTCGATCCCGCGCGGGCGATCGACGTGTCGGCACAGGTCGACGACGCCGGAACGCTGCGGTGGGAAGCGCCGCCCGGTCGCTGGCGGATCCTGCGCTTCGGGGCCTCGCTCACCGGCCAGACCAACGGGCCGGCGCCCGCCGACGCCACCGGACTGGAGGTCGACAAGCTGGACGCGGACAAGGTCCGCCGATACCTCGACACATACCTCGGCCACCTCGACGGTGCGGAGCTTTCGGCCCTGCTGAGTGACAGCATCGAATCGGGACCGCAGAACTGGACCGACCGTCTGCTCGACCGGTTCCGCGAACTGCGCGGCTACGACCCGCGGCCGTGGCTGCCCGCACTCGCCGGCTACGTCGTCCGCGACCATGCGGCGACCGACGCTTTCCTGTGGGACTACCGCCGCACGGTCGCCGAGCTGCTCGCCTCCGACTACTACACGACGATCGCCGCGGTCGCGCACGACCGCGGGCTCAGCTACTACGCGGAGGCGCTGGAGGACCACCGGCCCCAGCTCGGCGACGACCTGGCAATGCGCGCCGCCGCCGATGTGCCGATGGGCGCCATGTGGATGTACGACCCGGGCACCGGCGCCGCGCAGCCGACCTACGTCGCGGACCTCAAGGGGGCGTCGTCGGTGGCGCACGTCTACGGCAAGCCCCATACCGGGGCGGAGTCCATGACGGGGTTCCACCGCCCGTGGAGCTACACGCCGAAGCGGCTCAAGCACGTCGCCGACCTCGAGCTCGCCCTCGGTGTCACCCGGTTCTGCATCCACACCTCCCCGCATCAGCCGACGACGGTGCCACCGCCCGGGATCGGGCTGTCGCCGTACCTGAGTCAGGCGTTCATCCGGACCGAGACGTGGGCGGACCTCGCCGGGCCGTGGGTGGACTACCTCGCCCGGTGCTCGTTCCTGCTGAACGCGGGCACGCCGGCGGCGGACATCGCGTACTTCGTCGGCGAGGAGGCGCCGGTCACCGCGCTCTTCGGCGACGAGCTGGAAGCGATGGTGCCGTACGGGTTCGACTACGACTTCGTCAACGTGGAAGCGCTCGAGGACCGATTCCGTGTCGACAATGGAGCGCTGGTCGCCGGGACGGCTCGCTACCGCCTGCTGTACCTGGGCGGATCGAGCCGCCGGATGACCGTGCGGGCGCTGCGCCGGTTGGAGCAACTCGTCACGGACGGCGCCACAGTGGTCGGTCGGCGCCCGGACGGCTCGCCGTCGCTTGCTGACGATGCCGGTGAGCATGAGCGGCTCTGCAAGCAGCTCTGGGGCGCGGGACGGGTGATGGCGACGGACGATCTGGCGGCTGCCCTGCGCGAGCTCGGAGTCACGCCGGAGTTGTCGATCGAGGGCGCCGAACTTCCGATGATCGGCCGCCGGGTGGGCGCGCACCGGCTCACGTTCGTCACCAATCCCCGCACCGAGCCGGTGACCGTGGTGGTGTCAGCCGCCGGCACGGGGTCGGCCGTGTGGGATCCGGTCGAGCTGCGCCGGTGGGCGCTCCCGGAGACCGAAGGCGGGTATCTGTTGACGCTTCCAGCGCTGGGTTCGGTGTTCGTGCTACCGGACGACGCCCCGCCGATCGACGCCTCTCGTCATGTCGGCGACGTGGCGGGCCGGTGGCAACTCACGTTGCCGGGCGCCGATCCGGTGACCTGGTCCGGCGCGCCGCGCGCCTGGACCGATCTGGGCTACACGGCGTTCTCCGGCGTCGGCACGTACCGGACCGAGGTGGCGGTGGCCGTCCCGGCGGCCGGCCGGATCTACCTCGCGCTGGGCACCGTCGCCGACATCGCGCGGGTCCGGGTCAACGGCCGCGACTGTGGCATCGCCTGGACCGAGCCGTTCCGGGTCGATGTCACGGACGCGCTCCGGAGCGGACGCAACGTCATCGAGATCGACGTCGCCAACGCCTGGATGAACCGGCTGATCGCCGAGGCACGCGACCCGAGCGGTGCGATGTTCGCGCCGGTGGCGACGGTGTACGCCCCGGACGCACAACCACGCCCGTCCGGCCTCCTGGGCCCGGTAACCCTCACCACTTGACCCTCTCTATCCCGCGATCTTGGAGTTGTGGTTGCCCTTATAACCAGTGTGTCCGTGTTC
>DATBGW010000358.1:0-7427 GCA_036557765.1 Actinoplanes sp. | reverse complement strand
TTGAGCAGGCCGGCCCCGTAGGCGTCCGCGCTGGAGATGCGCGGGCCTTCCAGGTGGCAGTACCCGGTGGTGCAGGGCACGCCGGTCAGGTCACCGGGCGAGGTGTCGGTCGCGGACAGCGCCCGGGTGTAGTTCACCTCGGTGGTGGCCCGCGCCTTGACGTGGTCGATCAACGCCGCCGGGCGGTGCCGGAGACCCGGGTGGGCGCTCGCCGCGAGCGCGATGGCCGCGGACACGTGCGGTGCCGCCATCGAGGTGCCCTGGATGGAGCTGTAGCACTGGTTCGGCGGGAAGCCGGCGGCCGCGTCGAACGTGAAGCAGGGGATCTCCACCGCCCAGTTGGACGTCGTGCTGAAGTCCTCCCACACATTCGTCAGATCCGCGTCGGTGTACGGGAAGCCGGGCGTACCACCACGGTCGAAGTTGGGCAGGTTGAACTTCCGGGCACCGCCGGGCGCGGCGATGTCGATCCGCGGACCGTAGTTGCTGTAGTACGCCAACTGGTCCTTGCGTCCCGTGCCGGCGGCCTGATGCCGGTCGCTGGTCGGCTTGCACGTCGCGTTCGGGTCCTCGACCGAGCCGATCGTGTCGGGCGCGCAGTCGGGCGACGACGCGTTCACGACGTTGCCGGTGGCGGACACGTCCACCACTCCGGCGACGCCGCCTGGAGTCTCGTACTGGCCGTAGTAGTCGACGACCTCGTCGCCCGGCGTGGTCAGCGACCCGTGCGACAACGCCCGTCCACCGGCACCGATGCGGGTGCTGTCGTTGCCCGCCGACGCGACGATCGTCGTTCCCTTCGAGCGGGCGTAGCGGACCGCGTCCACGTACTGCTGATAGACCAGGTCCTGCTCGGGGTCGGAACGGTCGGTGAAACCGCCGAAGGAGATGCTGACGACGTCGATCCCGGCGTCGGCGGCGTACGCGAACGCCGCGAGGATGGTGGAGTCGTATGCCGACCCGCACCAGCCGGAGATCTTCAAGGCGACGAGCCCGACCTTGGGCGCGATGCCGTTGATCCCGGTGCCGTTCAACGCCGCCGCGATGTTGCCGCCGATCCACGATCCGTGGCCGTTCCAGTCGGTGGTCGCGGGACCGCCGAACTGGGCCGCCAGTTCCTCATCCGAGGTGCCGAAGAACGTCTTACACAGCGGCGGATCCTCCGACTGGGTGAAGTCGACCACCCGGCGGATGTTCGGAGCCAGGTCGGCGTGGGTGAAGTCCAGCCCGGTGTCCGCGACGCCGACCGTCACACCGGGCTTGCCGGCGGTGGTCCGCCAGCCCTGCGGAAGGCCGATCCGGCGGAAGTCCCATTGAAGACCCTTGTAGTCGAACGCCGGGTCCGGGTTGACCGCCGCCTTCTCTGCGGCCGCGACCGAGTCCGGCAGCCGTACCGCCTGAGCCCCACGGAGACCCGGTGATGTCAGGTTCGGGGCCGGCCGGTCCTCCGACTGCAGGGTCCTGACGTGATCGGCGCTGGTGCCCAACGTGCGCGCGTCCGCGTTCACCTTCGCCCGGGCCGCCGCGGACCCGACCGCGACGAACGTCCTGAGCTGCGGCATGTCCCGGATCACCCGGGCGCCGGCGTGGATCGCGGTGTCGCGCACGGCACCGTAGTCGGCCGCTGTCCGGGCCACCACGAGATACCGTCCCTGGCCCCCGTTTCCCCCGGGGGCCGCCTGAGCCGTCGTACCGGAGAAACCGGCCGCGACGAGCGCGGAAACGGCGGGAATCGCTAGTAATCGGATGGCGCGGCCTGATTTCATCTTTTCCCCTCGACGTCCGGACGACGCCGATGGTGATCGGCGCCGACCGCCCGACTATCTCGCCGGGTCATCGATATGTCCATAGGCGATCGGCTCTACTTGCTCCACGCCAAGCGTCGATGTGCGGGCCGAAAAGCAGAGCGGCGGCCCCGAGGAAAGATCCTCGGAGCCGCCGCCGTCGGCGGAAACTACCGGACGCTGCCGATCACCGACCGGCCGGCGCCGAGCCCGACCTCGTTGACGGCCTGCACCGTGAACCGGAACCGGGTGTCCCGGGCCACCGTCCGCGACGCCGTGAACGTCGTGGACAGCGTCCGAGCCGCGAACGTCGCCGTCACCGGGGCGCCGACCGCCGCGCCGCGGGCGTTCAGCTGCTGCCGGGTCACGTAGTACGCGACGATCGGCGAGCCGCCGTTGCCCGGCGCCGTCCACCGGACCGTGACGGTGAGCGGGCCACCGTTCGCGCCCGCGGTGGCGGTCACGCGCGGCGGGGTGCCGGGCACGCCCAGCGGCCGCACCGCCGCCGACGTGGCCGAGTACGCGCCGGCGCCGATCTCGTTCACCGCCCGGACCCGGAACCGGTACGCCGTGCCGTTGACCAGCCCGGTGACGGTGAGCTGGGACGCGTCCGCCGCGGCCCGCCGCACCGCGCCGACCGTCGCACCGGTGGCCGCGTTGAGCACCTCGACCTCGTATCCGGTGATGGCGGCGCCGCCGTCATCGGCCGGCGCGGTCCAGCGGACGACCGCCACGCTGCTGCCCCCGGTGACCGTACCGATCGCCGGCGCGTCCGGCGCGGTGACCGCCACCGCCGGTGTGACCGGGTTGGAGCCGTTCGACCAGGCGCCCTTGCCGACCGAGTTCACCGCGCGCACCCGGAACCAGTACGGCGTGCCGTTGGTCAGGCCGGTCATGGTTACCTTGGCGCTGCCCGCGGACACCGCCCGCGCCGGACCCACCGCGTCGAACGTGATGAGGTCGTACGCCTGCACCTCGTACCCGGTGATCGTGGCGCCGCCGTCATCGGTCGGCGGCGTCCAGGCCACCTCGGCGCCGGCGTCACCGGCCGTCGCTGTGACGTTCGTCGGGGCCATCGCCGTCCGCAGCGGCGGCGGGCCCGGCACTACCGGGTCCGAGAATGCGGAGAACTCGCCCGCGCCCATGGCGTTCGCGGCCCGGACCCGGAACCGGTACGCCGTGCCGTTCGCGAGGCCGGTCGCGGTGAACGCCCGGTCGGTGCCCGGCAGCTCGGTCACCACGGTGGTGACGCCGTCGGTCTGCTCCACCGTGAAGCCGGTGATCGGCAGTACCTCGGAGTCCGCCGGCGCGGTGAACGCGACGGTGGCCTGCTTGTCGCCGGCGATCCCGACGACCCGCGTAACGGCACCGGGAACGGTCAGGTCGATCGTCCGGTCGGCGAACACCAGCTTCTCGATGTTGCGCAGCGTGTCGGTGCCGTCCGGGCCGGACACGAGAATCGCGTCGCCGTCCTGCGTGATCGCGTATTGCGGGCTCGCTCCGGAGAACACCGCGGTGTCGCTGTCCGGAGTGGACGACGTGCGGATTTCCCGGACGGTGTAGATGTCACCCGGGTTGATGCGGCCGGCGAACACGTCCGCCTGGAGCTCGGTCATGCTGCGCACCGAACGGATCTCGTTGCCGTCGGCGTCCCGGACGGACAGCCGCACGTTCACGTACCGGTCACCGTCGATGATGTCGTTGCCGCCGCGGCCCTCGATGGTGTCGTTGCCGGCGCCGCCGAGCAGGATGTTGCCCTCGCCCCACACGTTGCCCTCCAGGTCGCAGGGCCGCCCGCTGGCGTTGCCCACCGCGGAGGCCGGTGTCGGCAGCTGGGTGACGATCTGGTCCAGGCCATGGATGCGGGCGATGCCGCGTGCGTCCAACGCGTCGCACCCGATGAAGCCGCCACCGCCCACGGTGGACGGAGTGAGGTCGTCGCCGCGCAGCGTGTCGTTGCGCGAGCCGCCGGACAGCGCCTCCACCTCGTTGTACCGGTCCCGCACTCCGATGGTCAGGATGTCGAGCCCCACCAGCGGCAGTGCCAGGTCCGAATCCATCGCCTGGTCGTCGCCGCCCTGGTCGGCGGTGCTGCCGATGGACCAGTCGTAGCCGGAGCCGCCGGCGTTCTTCTCGATGCCCGGACCCTGGACGCCGATGTCGTCACCACCTTCCATGTCGTAGTCGTCGTCGCCACCCTGTCCGATAAGGACGTCGTCACCGGGCTTGTTGGAGTCGTCGAGGAAGAACAGGTTGCCGCTGTCACCCTGGAGCAGGTCCGGCCCGTTGCCCCCCTCCTCCCAGTCGTCACCGGAGTCGCCGAAGACCACGTCTTCGCCGTCGCCGGCGTTGACGACGTCATCACCTTCACCGGCGAACGACTCGTTGATGTTGGCGCCCCCGTTGGTGAAGTCCTTTCCGGTGCCGCTCATCACGATGTCCAGACCCGGGCCGGCGTCGATGGCGTCGTTGCCGGGACCGCCCTTCGGAATGTCGTCGCCGCCCAGGTCGGTCACGATGTCGTCCCCTTCGCCGCCCAGTGCCAGGTCGTTGCCGGCGCCGCCCTCGATGCGGTCGTCGCCTTCGTTGCCCCACACGGTGTCGTTGTCGTTGCCGGCGACCACCCGGTCGCTGTTCTCCGTTCCGTTGTAGACGGACTGTGCGTTGATGCCGGGCCGGTCCACAGTGTTGCGTGCGCGGTATTGGATCGTGCCGTCCGGCATGCGGATCAGCAGCGCCCGCTCGTCGCACTCGGTGGCCGGGTCGTCCTGGACCCCGTTGCCGAACTGCTCGTAACCTTCCTTCGTACCGGCGAGTTTGGACAGTTCGAAGCTGCAGTCCGCGGTGGCGAACACGTCGGCCCGCAGCGAGTGGGCGGTGGTGTTCCGCTGGATCAGCTCCGCGAAGGAATTGCCCTCGAGCTGGGTACGGAGGTTCATGCCCGGCGTCCGGGCCAGGTAGTAGAGCCGGTCGCCGTTCTGCAGGTTGGTGAGCTGGTTCTCGAACACGTAGTTGAACGTGCTGCCGAGCAGGCCGCCGAACGGGTTGGTGACCTCGGCGAGGCCGCCGATCCACAGGTCCACGTCCTCCAGGCCGGACGTGGCGGAAGTCCACGTGCCGGTGGCGTTCATGAACGCTGCAGCGTCGTCCGGCACGATGTCGCCGGGCTGCGGGTCCACGATCGCACGGGCGGCGGACCGCTTCGCCGCGACCGTGCCGGCGGCCCGGATGGTGGGGTGCTTGCCGTACGCGGCGACGAAGTTCACGAGCGACTCCGGGTGCTTGAGGTGCTCACCGAAGTCGACCCAGCTGGTGTACGGCGCCAGCTGCCCGTCGTTGGTCTTGGCGTGCAGCACGCGGCGCAGCGCGTTCAGCGACGGCACACCCTCGGAACGGCCCCGGGCGAGGTTGATTGCAGCGAGGTCCATCGGCAGGCCCAGCAGGTTGTCCCGCAGTGTGTCGGTCATGAACTCGTCCAGCTCGTTGCCGACCTGCTGGGTCATGCCGGTGACGACCTCGCCGGCCGCCTGCTCCGGCGACAGCGTGCCGTTGTCGGTGAACGCCGGCGGGTTGAGGAACCCGTCCAGCAGCGACATGGAGTCGTCGGAGCCGTCCTCGCGGGTGCGCTGGATGGTCTCGGTCAGCATCGAGTGGCCGAAGCGGTAGACCGCGTGCGCGAACTCGGCGTAGATGGCCGGGTTCAGCTCGGACTGGGTGAACGCGAACGGCTGGAACGGGTTGATCGCCGGCTGGATCTTGCGGGCGAACTCCTCGAACACCAGGTGCTGGTACTCCATCTCGTTGATGAACCGCGCGGCCTGGAAGATCCGCTCGCCGTTCCAGCCACCGCCGCCCAGCTTCCACTCGGGCAGCGCCGCCAGGCCGGTCCCGGACGTGTCCTCGGTCAACACCCGCTCGACGTCGTCGACCAGGCGGTTGTGCTCGGAGTGGAAGATGGCGTGCACCGTCGTGAGCCCGATGTTCTCGTTGGCCCGGCCGTCGCCGGCGATGTAGTGCGCGTTCAGCATCTCGTCGTCGTACGTTCCGGCCGGCTGCGCGGCGAAGTCCGCGGAGGCCGTCGTGTCGCTGTCCGGCCGCGGCGCGACCGGCGGGGTCGCCGGGTTGTGGTCGGTGTCGACCGGCGACGGGTCGGCGTTGTGCGCGATGTCGGTCAGGAACGGCGTGTCGAAGTGCACCACGTTCGCGGGCACCGCCACCGGCGCCGCGATGTTGCCCTCGACCAACCCTGTCTTCGTGACGTACTGCGGAAGGCCGCGGGCCGGGCCGGGGACGAACTTGCCGTACGGGTCGGTGAGGATCATCGGGATGTCCAGCACGTCGGCGTCGCGGAGGTCCAGGCCCAGCTTCTCGCGCGCCTGCTGCTTCACCTCGGCCCACGTCGGCATCCCGCCGGCCGCGCCGGCCAGCAGCCGGCCGGTGCTGGCGGCGGAGTCGTCGTACTCGCGCAGGAAGACCTGGTGCGCGGCGTGCGAGGCGTACGCCTGGGAGAGGTCGACCAGCGGCGAGTCGGTGTTCTTGGCGTCCTGGACGTCGTCGGCGGTGCCGAGCTTGCCGTCCGGGCCGGGCTGGTTGGCAGCCCGGGTCAGCGCCATGAACCGCATCGACGCCGGCACGTACCGCGCGTCACCGGGCTTGGGGTCGTCGGCGTTGCCGGGGATCCGGTCCGGGCCGGCGATCAGCGGGTCGTCCGCCTGGAGCGGCACGATCACCGTGCCGCCGCCCTTCACGGTCTGGTCGATGCCGTGGTCGAAGAACTGTCCGAAGAGCGTGAACCACGAGTTGTACGGCGCGCTGAGCCCCACGTCGGTTGTCACGTTCGGGATGAACAACGTCTGGTCGTCGGTCGGGGGCGTTCCGTCACCGGAGGTCTGGGCGCGCACCGGAGATCCGGCCGCCGCGACCGCCGCCGGGTTGTTCGCGGTCTGGTCGGCGATCAGGTTACTGATCACCCGCGGCTGCGAGTCGACCACCGTGTTGCTGGCGCTCTTGTCCGCGTACGTGGTGGGAAACGCCGGGCTGCCGGGGCCGAAGAGGCCGGCCGGCGCGTTCTCGGCCGCCTTGAAACTCTTGTCGCCGAGGCGGGGGAACAGCTCGTCCGCCGCGCCGTACTTCTCCTGGCCCGCGATGAGGTTGTTGCAGCTGCCGTCGACCGTACGGAGGCCGAACGACAGCAGCGGGCTGGGCAGCTGGTTCGCGCCGGTGCCGAGCAGCGCGCCGCACGGGCCGGTCGCGCTCGTGGTGTTGGCGACGTGCGCCTCAGCGATCTTGATCTGCTTGAGGATGTACGCCAGGTCGGCCGGCGTGATGGTGAGGCCCTGGCCGATGGGGGCGGCCTGGGCGGGGGTGGCGACGAGGAACGGCAGGGCGAGCAGGGCGGTGACGGCAAGCCGCCATCCCGTACGCGGGGGGACCATGCGAGCTGTTCTCCTTCGGGCAGGAAACCAGTTCCGGGCGATTTACTTGTTTCGCCCATATTGGGTACGCCCGGTGTGGTCCCCCTCTGGCCCGCCTGAGGTCCACCTGAAGCCCGCCTGAGCCCCCTCAAGATCCCCTCGATCTTGGAGTTGTGGTTGCCCTTACGAGACGTATGTCCAATTTTGTGCCAACCACAACTCCAAGATC
>DATBGW010000357.1:0-5834 GCA_036557765.1 Actinoplanes sp. | reverse complement strand
GCACCCGCACCCGTCACGGAGACCGAGCCGGTCGCGGAGCAGCACCCCGACGAGCCGGCCGGCCGCCGCAGCGTCGCCGACTCCTCGATCCGCGTGGACGTCGACCTCCTCGACACCCTGATGCAGCTGGTCGGCGAGCTGGTGCTGACCCGCAACCAGATCGTCCGGCAGGCCGGCGACCAGCAGGACGCGGAGCTCACCCGCTCCGCCCAGCGCCTCAACCTGATCGCCTCGGAGCTGCAGGAGGGGGTCATGAAGACCCGCATGCAGCCCATCGACAACCTCTGGGCGAAGCTGCCCCGCGTCGTCCGCGACCTCGGCGCGCAGTGCGGCAAGCAGGTCTCGCTGACCATGGTCGGCAAGGAGACCGAGCTCGACCGCTCCCTGCTCGAGGCCGTCAAGGATCCGCTGACCCACCTGGTCCGGAACGCGGTCGATCACGGCATCGAGGATCCGGAACGCCGGGCGGCGACGGGGAAGTCGCCGGAGGGCACGCTGACGCTCCGCGCGTACCACGAAGGCGGCCATGTCGCGGTCGAGGTCGCCGACGACGGCGCCGGGCTCGACGTGGAGCGGATCGCGCAGAAGGCGGTCGAGAACGGCATCGTCCGCGCCGACCAGATCACCACGATGGACCGGCGGGACATCATGGCGCTGGTGTTCCAGCCTGGCTTCTCCACCGCCGCCACTGTTACCAACGTCTCCGGCCGCGGCGTCGGCATGGACGTCGTGAAGACCAACATCGAGCGGATCGGCGGCGCTGTCAGCGTCGACTCGATGCCCGGCGAGGGTACGGTCTGGCGCCTCACCATCCCGCTCACGCTCGCGATCATCCAGGCGCTCACCGTCGACTGCGGCGACCAACGGTACGTCGTTCCCCAGGTCGCCGTGCTGGAGCTGGTGTTCATCGACGGCCAGACCACAAAGATCGAGTACGCCTCCGGCGCGCCGGTCTACCGACTTCGCGGCAAGCTGCTCCCGCTGGTGCGGCTGGACCGGGCGCTGGGCCTCGACGTGGGCGCCGACCAGAGCGTGTACATCATGGTGCTGCAGGCCGACGGGCGCCGCTTCGGCCTCGTGGTGGACCGCGTCCTGAACACCGAGGAGGTCGTGGTCAAGGCGCTGAACAGCCGATTCAAGGACATCGGGCTGTACGCCGGGGCGACCATCCTCGGCGACGGCAAGGTCGGTCTGATCCTGGACGTGTCCTCGCTGGCACGCCGGTCGCACCTGACCGCCGACGCCGAGCGGGAGAGCATGGTGGACACGTCCGGACCGTCCGGCGTCGCCGGCACCGGAGAACGTCTGCTGGTCACCGCGGTGGGCGAGCGCCGGGTCGCGATCCCACTGGACACTGTCACCCGGCTCGAGGAGTTCCCGCGGGATCGCATCGAACACGTCGGCTCGCGTGAGGTCGTCCAGTACCGCGGCCAGATCCTCCCGCTGCTCCGGCTGTCCCATCTGCTCGGTGCGTACAGCGAGGATGCCGAGAGCGAGACCGTGTCGGTGGTGGTCTACAGCGAGGGCGGCCGCAGTGTGGCACTCGTGGTGGACCGCATCGTCGACATCGCGGAGAACTCCACGACGGCCCGCCGCGACGTCGAGGAGGACGGTCTGGTGGGGACCGCGGTGATCCAGCAGCGGGTGACCGAGATGCTCGACGTGCGCCGGGCGATCCTGGCCGCGGATCCGAACTTCTACCGGGACACCGACGCCGACCTGCTGGTGGAGGCCTGACATGGCGAGCCGCCAGTTCGCCACGTTCGAGGTGGCCGATCAGCTCTTCGGCGTCGAGGTGGACACCGTGCAGGAAGTCCTCTCGTACAACGAGTACACGCCTGTGCCGCTGGCACCGGAGGCCGTCGGCGGCCTGTTCAACCTGCGCGGGCAGGTGATCGCCGCGGTCGACCTGCGGGTGCAGCTCGGGCTGGCCCGGCAGGCGCTGCAGGGCCCGGTCATGAACGTGATCCTGCGCGGCAACGGTGAGCCGGTCAGCCTGCTGGTCGACCGGATCGGCGAGGTGGTGGACCTGGACGACGAGTCGTTCGAGCCACCGCCGGACACACTCAGCGGACCGACCCGGGAGCTGGTCGTGGGCACGTTCAAGATGGACGGCCGGCTCATGCTGGCCCTCGACGTGGATCAAGCAGTCGACACGTACCGAGTCACCACCTGATGTACAGCCTCGTCAGCGCCCCGGTCCTCGGCTTCGACCTGACCCGCCTCGGTGGCGGCTCGGCCACCGCCGAGGTGATGCTGCGTGCCCTGCGACTGGGTATCGGGGACCTGCCGGTGCTGGCGGAGCGGTTGCCGGACGAAGGGGTGCGCGGGCCGCTGTGGGTGGAGGTGGAGAGCGCCGCCCGCCGGATGCCGTCGCTGAAGACCATGAACGCCGACGATCCGGCCGGCACCCTCGCCCTGGTCGAGCGCGCCCCGATCGGCTCGGTCGACGCGCTGCTCACCTGTCTGCGGTACGACGTGATGGCCTGGACCTGGCACGGCACCGGACGAGACGCGCAGCAGAGCGAGCTTGCGGCCGCCGCCACGGCGCTGCTGTGCGACGCGGCAGTTGCAAGTTACCTGCGCGAGGTGCTGCCCGACACGACGCGCCGGATGCTCGGCGCGGGGTGGGTGGCGGCGCTGCGCAAGCTGCCGACCGGGGCACCGATCGACCTCGGGCCGCATCACTACTCGGTGTCCGCCCTCCTGGACAAGCTGCGTTCGCTGCGGCCGAACGAATTGCGCCGGCTGGTCACGTCGGCCGAGGACGCCCGTCGCAACGCCGGCGGCTGGTCGCCCGCCGTGCATTCCGCCTCCTGGGCCGCGTACCTCTCGGACCGCATCCGCACCGCGGCGGCGGCGCAGATGCTGCTCGTACAGGCCATCGACACCGGGGCCATACCGCTCGCCGATCGCGCCGGCGGGGTCTGGAACATGCTCAGCGGTGCGGTGCAGGCGCTTGTAGTCCGGGATCTGCTGGACACCGCGACGGCGCACCGGCTGCTGGCTCCGGTGGTCGCCGCCCTCGGCCCGTCGTGGCTGGGATGAGGGGGCGGCCCGATGATCTCCGTGCTCGTCGTGGACGACTCCGTCGTCGTCCGCCGCCTGATCGTGGACGCCCTGAGCGGCGCACCCGACATCAAGGTGGCCGGCACGGCAGCCAACGGCCTGCTGGCCCAGGCCAAGATCGATCTGCTGAAGCCCGACGTGGTCACGATGGACATCGAGATGCCGCAGATGGACGGGATCACGGCGGTCAAGGAGTTGCGTAAGCGGCATCGGCACCTGCCGGTGATCATGTTCAGCACGCTGTCCGACGCGGGTGCCAGCGCCACTCTCGAGGCGCTCGCCGCAGGCGCCACCGATTACGTGACCAAGCCCAGCAACGTCGGGTCGATAGCCGAGTCCATCGCAGCAGTACGGGAACAGCTCGTACCCAAGATCAGGAGTCTCACCGGGCGGTCGCGGCCGGTGGTGCGGAGCGCCGGCTCGGTCCGGCCGCCGTCCGCCGGCGTTCCGTCCAGGGTCGTGCCGGCGGCGCCGGCGCGACCCTCCCCGCCGCTCCGGCCCGGACCGCGCGGGCGGGTGGACGTGCTCGCCATCGGGTCCTCGACCGGGGGACCGGACGCGCTGGCTCTGGTGCTGACCGCCATGCCGACCGACCTGGCCGTGCCGATCGTGGTGACCCAGCACATGCCGCCGGTGTTCACCCGGATGTTCGCCGAACGGCTGAACCGCAGTACGCCGCTGCGCGTGGTCGAGGCGGCCGACGGCATGGAACTGACTCCCGCCACCGTGTACATCGCACCCGGCGACCGGCATCTCGGGCTGCTGCGGCGCGGCGCCACCACTGTCACGCAGCTGTCCGGCGCGCCCCCGGAGAACTCGTGCCGGCCCGCGGTGGACGTGATGTTCCGATCGGTTGCGGCGCTCTACGGCGCAGCAGTGTGCGCGGCGGTCCTGACCGGCATGGGGCAGGACGGCCGCGGCGGCGCCAAAGTGCTGCGCGACGCCGGGGCCGAGGTGCTCGCCCAGGACGAGGCCACCTCCGTGGTGTGGGGTATGCCCGGCGCGGTGGTCGCGGCCGGGCTCGCCACCGAGATCCTGCCGCTCGACAAGATCGCGCCGGCGTTGGTGGCGCGGGTCAAGGTCGGCCGGTCCGCGGCGGTGGTCCGATGACGCTGTCGGGGTCCGACTTCGCGTTCGTCGCCCAGATGGTCCGCCGGGAGGCGGCAATCGTCCTGGCGCCGGGCAAGGAGTACCTGGTCGAGGCGAGGCTGCTGCCGGTGGCCCGGGAGGCCGGCGCGCCCAGTGTGGCGGTGTTCCTGGCCGAGCTGCAGCGCCGGCCCGATCCGGTGCTGCAGCGCAGCATCGTCGACGCGCTCACCACGAACGAGACGTCGTGGTTCCGGGACCGCGAACCGTTCACGGCGCTCACCGACGTGATCGTGCCCGAGCTGATCCGGACGCGGGCGGGCACCCGGAAGGTACGGGTCTGGTCGGCGGCCAGTTCCAGCGGGCAGGAGGCGTACAGCCTCGCCATCACGCTGCAGGAGGCGCTGCCGCCCGGCTGGTCGTACGAGATTCTGGGTTCGGACATCTCCAACGAGATGATCAAGCGGGCCCAGATCGGCGAGTACAGCCAGGTGGAGGTCAACCGCGGCCTGCCGGCGCCCCAGCTCATCCAGTACTTCGAACGGAACGGAGCGCACTGGCGGGTCGCCCCGGCATTGCGCCGCAACGTGTCGTTCCGGCTGCTGAACATCACCGCACCGCTGCCGCCGATGCCGCCGTTCGACGTGATCTTCCTGCGCAACGTACTGATCTACTTCGATGTCGCGACGAAGAAGGCGGTGTTGCGCAACGTCGCCCGGCTGCTGCGCCCGGACGGCTGGCTCTTTCTCGGCGCGGCCGAGACCACGATCGGGATCGACGACAACTACGAGCGCGTGGCGGCCGGCCGGACGTCCGCCTACCGATTGCGAAGTGCGGTGCCCAGCGGCGCCGCGAGGAGGGGGTGAGACCGCGATGCGTGCCATGGTCATCGACGACTCGCGCGCGATGCGCATGATCCTTAAGCGCATCGTCACCAAGCTGAGCTTCGAGGCGATCGAGGCGGGGGACGGCCAGGAGGCGCTCGACCTGCTCGCCGCCATGCCGGAGGTGCCGGAGCTGGCCCTCATCGACTGGAACATGCCCAACGTGAACGGGCTGGAGTTCGTCACCACGGTCCGGGGTGATCCGCGGCTGCGGGAGATGACGCTGGTCATGGTCACCACGGAGAGCGAGCAGAGCCAGATCGTACGGGCGCTGGCCGCCGGTGCACACGAGTACGTGATCAAGCCCTTCACCGAGGGCGCCATGATCGAAAAGCTGGCCCTGCTGGGCCTGGTCCCGACCGGAGCGAACTCATGAGCACCGACGTCGTGGTAAGTGAGAGTGACCTCGCGGAGATGGTGGAACAGATCTGGGTGTCCTATCTGGACCCCAGCGGCGTCCACCCGTTGATCCACACGGACGACGAGGGCCAGCCCTCCGAGGTGCACTCGTCGGTGTCGATCACCGGCTCGTGGACCGGGCACGTGGTGTACGCGTCCTCCACCGCGGCGGCCCGCCGAGCCGCTGCGGCGTTCCTCGCGATGGAGCCGGAGGAGGTGGCCCCGGAGGACCTGTCCGACGTGCTCGGCGAGCTCGCCAACATCGTCGGCGGCAACGTCAAGGCCATGCTGCCGCCGGGCGCTCTGCTGTCCCTGCCGCAGGTGGTCCTCGCGCCGGAGTCCGCGATCAGATACCCGAACGCCGACCGGATCACCGGCCTGTACGGGCGGTGGGAC
>DATBGW010000356.1:0-3070 GCA_036557765.1 Actinoplanes sp. | reverse complement strand
TCGCGGCACTGGCCGGCGTCACCGTCACGCTCACCGCGCTGTTCACCGCCGTACTCACCTGGTTCCGTCAGCCATTCGACGCGTGGGAAGGGCGGTTCCAGTACGACGCCTTCGACCTGGAGGGACTTGTTCCGGTGGCGTACGCGCTGTTCGCATTCGGCGTCGCCACCGCCGCCGGGGCGATCCTGCGGCGCAGCCTGCCCGCGTTCGGCGTCGCGTTCGGGGCGTTCCTCGCCGCCCGGATGCCGGTGGCGCTGTTGGCCCGTCCCGCGTACGCCACGCCGCTCACGACCATGGAGCCGGTCCCCGTCGGCGGTTCGACGGACCAGGTGGGGCACCGGCCCGTGCCCAGCGTCGCTGACTGGATGATCGAACACGGCTACGCAGACGCCACCGGGCGCAGGCTGAGCTGGACCGAGTACTACGAGCTGGAGGGCGCCGCCAACCGGGCCGGCGCCAACCTCAACCAGTTCCTGCACGCGCGGGGCATCCAGCAGTTCGAGGTCTACCACCCGGCCGACCGGTTCTGGACGTTCCAGCTCATCGAGGCGGCCCTGTTCGTCGCCGTCGCGGCGGTCCTGATCGGTGTGGTGGTGTGGCGGGTACGGCGCCGTATGATCTAGTGCGCGGTCAGTGCGTCAGCACCGGCAACGCCTGGTGGCCGCGCAACAGCAGGCCCGGCCGCCAGCCCGGCTCTTCGCCGGTCGCCAGCCGTAGGCCCGGAAAACGGGCCAGCAGCTTGCTGAACGCTACGTTCGCCTCTAGCCGGGCCAGCGGAGCACCGAGGCAGTAGTGAATGCCGTGACCGAACGCCATGTGCGGGTTTTGGGGGCGGTCGAGCCGCAACTCAGCCGCGTCCGGGAAGCGGTTCTCGTCGCGGTTGGCGGACAGCAGGCCGACGACGACGATCTCGCCGGCCGGCACGCTGGCGCCGCCGATCTCCATGTCCTCGGTCGTGATGCGGAACGTGGCGGTCTCGACCGGGCTCTCGTAACGGAGGAACTCCTCTATGGCGGCCGGCAGCAGCGCGGGATCCGCACGCAGCCGCTCCCACCGCTCGCGGTGCGACAGCAGAAGGTAAGCGCCGTTGCCGATCAGGTTGACGGTGGTCTCGTGGCCGGCGATGAGCAACAGGAACACCATCGACGACAATTCGTCCTCGGAGAGCCGGTCCGCCTGGTCGCGCACCGCGATCAGGCCCGAGAGAAGGTCGTCGCCCGGGTGCTGCCGCCGGTCGGCGATCAGCGCCCGTACATAGGAAACCAGTGCCGTCATCGCGGCCGGCAGCTGAACGCGCAGCGCCTCGCCGCCCACCAGCGTGTTGGACCAGCTGCGGAAGCTGTCTCGATCCTGCGACGGGATACCGAGCAGCTCGCAGATCACCTGGATAGGCAGCGGGAACGCGAGCGCGTCGATCAGATCGACCTGCTCCCGGCCGGCCATGGCGTCGAGCAGCTCATCGGTGATCTGCTCGATGCGCGGCCGTAGCGCCTCGATTCGCCGGGCGGTGAAGGCCGCGGTGACCAGGCGGCGCAGACGGGTGTGGTCGGGCGGGTCGACGGCGAGCATGTGGTGCCCGATGGCGGCGCCGACATTCGGCGAGATCGAGTCGTTGGCCTGCGGCGGCTGAATCGCCTGCGAAAGGCGGGGGTCGGTCAGAGCCTGGCGGGCGTCCTCGTAACTCGTGACGAGCCAGCCGCCGAAGCCGCCAGGCAGAATGACGGGGCGCACCGGGCCGGTCTCCCGCCACCGCGCATAGAACGGGTGCGGGTCGTCATGGAAGGCCAGATCAGCAAGATCATCTCGGACATCTTCGGTCATCTTGCCGCCTCCCAGCCATCGTCACACATCCACGACGATACTTCGCGAAATCCAGCAGCCCTCGCGTCGTCCACATTCGACGACGTACCCGGCGCCACCGTCGGCACCGCGCTCGCGTTCAGCCTCGACTGCCGACCGGGTGTGAAGCAGTCGTGAGCTCGCCGGGAGGCTACCCAAGCCGCCAGACCGCGATCGAGGCGTCGATCAGCCGGCAGACCAGCACGCCGGCGCCGATGTCACAGCCGGCGGAGACCCGCTGACCGGAGCCGAGAACGCGCACCCCGCGGGTGGCCGGATCCAGGACGCCGTAGTAGATCTTGTACTCGCCGGGTATCTGCCAGATGCCGTATGCCGTACCGTCCCGACCGGACCGGCCGAGCAACTGCCAGCCGCCGAAGTTGCCCAGTTCCCGGCCGGTGACCGAGTCCAGCACCGACAGCGCGTGCAGGTCGTCGGCCGGGTCGCCGGAGGTGGCCAGCAGGTACGGGCCGGCCGCTTGGGCGTACGCCCAGCGGTCGCTGCTCCACAGCTCGCGCCCGGTCGCCGGGTCCAGTGCGGTCATCCCGCGCTGCGGCCGGAACGTGCACAGCACCCGCCCGCAGTCGGCCTGCGACCAGCTCTGCGACACGTCCGCCGAGGTGTGCCACAGCGGCGTCAGGTCGGGCAGCCGGAACGCTTGGAAGCGGGACGCCCCGGTGCCGATCAGGACGAGGTCGCCGACCGGCCAGACGGTGGCGCGGCCGGTCAGCCGGGGAACGGTGACGGCGGCGTGCACCCGGCCGGTACGGGTGTCGCGGGTCTCCAGGCGCCCGACGTCGGTCATCGTGACCAGCCAGCTCGGGAAGCCGGCGACCGCGCCGGCCTCGGCGGTGAACCCGTCCACGGGGTACGGCGCCGACCAGCGGATCTCGCCGGTGTGCAGGTCGACGCCGAGCTCGGCCTCGTCGGAGTTGAGCACCACCAGACCGTCCGCCGCGGAGGCGCCGACCAGCCGCCCGGTCTTGCGCCACAGCTCCCGGTCGGTGCCGGCGGTGATGGCCACCACCGCCCAGGTGCCGCTGTCGGCCCATTCGGAGCGGTTGTCCAGCTGATAGCTCAGCAGCAGCGTGTCGGCGGCCTGGACGACCTGGGCGACGCCGCCGCCGGACACGGCGACGGTGGTCCGGCTGGCAAGCCTTCCCTCCGGGAGGGTGTACGCGCTGACGACCCGGTCCTGCATGTCCGAGCGGAGCACAGGGCGGCCCGCGGA